>JALZAL010000039.1 GCA_030948325.1 Candidatus Dormiibacterota bacterium | reverse complement strand
GCGGCAAACCGATCAAGGAATCGCGCGACGTCGACATCCCGCTCAGCGCGGCCCACTTCTTCTATTACGCGGGCTGGGCTGACAAGCTCGAGTGGGCCTTCCCGAATCGGCGTCCGCGGCCGCTCGGCGTCGCCGGCCAGGTGATCCCCTGGAACTTTCCCCTGCTGATGCTGGCATGGAAGATCGCACCGGCGCTGGCCGCCGGTAACACGGTGATCCTGAAGCCGGCCGAGACGACTCCCCTCTCGGCGTTGCTGTTCGCCGAGATCTGCCAGCAGGCGGAGCTGCCGGCGGGCGTCGTCAACATCATCACGGGCGCAGGCAAGACCGGATCGCTGCTGGTCTCCCATCCGGGAGTCAAGAAGGTGGCCTTCACCGGCTCGACCGAGGTTGGCAAGTCAATCCAGCGCGCGCTTGCGGGCTCGGGAAAGCGGCTGACGCTCGAGCTGGGCGGGAAGGCGGCGAACATCGTCTTTGAGGACGCCCCGATCGACCAGGCTGTCGAAGGCATAGTCAACGGCATCTACTTCAACCAGGGCCACGTCTGCTGCGCCGGCAGCCGTCTGCTGGTGCAAGAATCGATAGCAGACTCTCTGCTGGGGAAGCTGAAGCAGCGCCTCTCCACGCTCCGCCTGGGCGATCCTCTCGACAAGAACACGGATATCGGCGCGATCAACTCCAGGGCCCAGCTGGAGAAGATCCAGGGCCTGGTCGCATCAGGCCTGGAGGAGGGCGCCGCGATGTACCAGCCCGAATGCCAGCTTCCCGATCGCGGCTTCTGGTTTCCGCCGACGATTTTCACCAACGTTTCCCAGTCTTATCGGATTGCACGTGAGGAGATCTTCGGACCCGTGCTCTCGGTGCTCACCTTCCGCACGCCGGCGGAGGCGGTCGAGAAAGCCAACAACACGCCGTACGGTTTGTCGGCCGGCGTCTGGACCGACAAGGGCTCGCGGATCTTGTGGATGGCCGAACGGATGCGCGCCGGCGTCGTCTGGGCGAACACGTTCAACCGCTTCGACCCCACATCGCCTTTCGGCGGCTACAAGGAGTCGGGGTTCGGCCGCGAAGGCGGCGTTCACGGCCTGCTCCCGTACTTGGAGCTCAGCTGAATGCCTGGAAAGGACGGGGATCGCGTCGACGTTCGGAAGACTTACAAGCAATACGTGGGTGGCGAGTTCGTGCGGTCTGAATCGGGGCGCGCGTACCGCCCAGACGGAACGATCAACGTGCCACGGGGTTCGCGCAAAGACCTCCGCGACGCGGTCCGGGCGGCGCGCGCTGCTTTCGACGAGTGGTCAACCCGCACGGCAATGAATCGCGGGCAGATCCTTTACCGCGCGGCCGAGATGCTCGACGCGCGGCGCGGCCAGTTCGTGGAGCTGCTCGGAGGCGGTAGGGCTGGTCGTATCGAGCACGATCAGGCGGTCGATACATTGGTCTGGTATGCGGGGTGGACCGACAAGGTGGGGCAGGTGACCGGCACCGTCAACCCGGTGTCTGGGCCCTACTTCAACTTCACAATCCCGGAGCCAACCGGCGTGGTCGGCATCGTCGCTCCCGAGGAGCCGGCGCTTGCGGGACTGGTGCTCCGCCTGGCGCCTGCGCTCTGCGGAGGCAACGTGGTCGTTGCCCTGGCACCGGAAATCCGTCCCCTGCCTGCCCTCACCCTTGCCGAAGTGCTGGCCACCAGCGACTTCCCGCCGGGCGTGGTCAACGTGCTCAGCGGCCAGCGGCGCGAGCTGCTGCCCTGGCTGGCTTCGCACATGGATGTGAACGCGATCGACGTCGCCGGCTGCACCCCCGAACAGGTCGCCGCGATGGAGAACGCCGCGGCCGACAACGTGAAGCGCGTGGTGAAGATGCCCGCCGGCGAGCTGAGCCCTCACCTGATCACCGCTTTCATGGAGATGAAGACGATCTGGCACCCGATTGGGGTCTGAGCCGATGACTGAGGTCGTGACGAGGCTGGCCCCGAAGGCGGTGCGCGGCTCAGCCAAGGCCATGATCTCGTCGGAACGGATCGCCCACCGCGTCCGTGAGCTCGGGAAGCAGATCTCCGAGGTCTATGCAGACATCGACACGCCGCTGGTGATGGTGGTGATTCTCAAAGGCGCGACGGTCTTCGCCGCCGACCTGTTGCGCAGCCTCGCCATCCCGGCTGAGCTCGAGTTCATGCGCGCCGCGAGCTACGGCTCTGGCACCTCCGGCGGCCGCCTCAAGCTCGCGCACATGGTCGAGGGTCCCCTGATCGGACGCCACGTTCTGCTCGTCGAAGACATCGTCGACTCCGGGCGGACCGTCAACGCAATCGCGAAACGACTCCGCCGCCTGGGTCCGGCCTCGTTGCGGCTGGCCGCCCTTCTCGACAGGCCGGCCCGACGTGAGGTCGAGGTACAGATCGATTTCACCGGCTTTGTCATCCCCGATCGATTCGTGATCGGCTATGGCCTCGATTACGCAGGCCTATATCGCGAGCTCCCTGGCATCTATTCGCTGACCTAAGTGCGTTGAATTACCTCGCCTGGACCAAGGCGGAGCTTCACTGCCACCTTGACGGCGCTCTCCGCCCGGCGACGGCCGAGGCGCTTGCGCGAGAACAGGGAGTCGACCTACCGCGTCCGCTGCGGCTGGTCGCACCGGACGACTGCCCGTCCCAGGCCACATACATCACCTACTTCGACGACGCGATCGCCGTGCTCCAGACCACGGCCGCCCTGGAGCGCGCGTCGCTCGAGCTATGCCTCGATTCGGCGATCGAGAACATCGACTACCTGGAGGTGCGGTGGGCGCCGCGGCTGCACATGCGCAGCGGCCTCACGATTCCGGATGTGATTGCGGCGGTGCTGGCCGGCCTTGCCGCCGCGCCGATTCGGGCGGTCGCCATTGTCTGCGCGATGCGCCAACACGCCGTCGAAGACAACGTCGCGCTGGCCAGGGAGGCAGGAAAATTCGCCGGTCGCGGCGTGGTCGGCTTCGACCTGGCCGGTGACGAGGTGCTCTACCCGGCCGCGCCGCAGCGGCCGGCGTTCGAGGCGGCGCGTGCGGCTGGACTGAGGCTCACGTGCCACGCGGGCGAAGCGGGCCGGCCGGCCGAAGTCGAAGAAGTCCTTGGTCTTGGAATCGAACGGATCGCCCACGGCGTGATCGGTGCGCGCGACCCGAAGATCGTCGAAAGATTGCGCTCGGAGGGCGTGGTTCTCGACCTCTGTCCCACCGCCAACTGGAAGTGCAAAGCAGTAGCGAGCCTGGCGGAGCATCCTCTTCCGAACCTCGTCCGGGCCGGCGTGCGCTGCACGATCAGCACCGACTCCCGCACAGTCGCCGGGACGACTCTAAGCCGCGAGTTCGAGCTTGCCTCGCAGATGGGCCTCAGCGACGACGAGCTGAAGCGGTGCAACGAGATCGCATATCAGGCCCGGTTCGGCTAACCGGTACCAAACAGCCGGTCCCCGAAGTCGCCCAGCCCGGGAACGATGAACGCTCGCTCGTCAAGGCCTTCGTCGAGTGCGGCGCTGAAAATCCGGACCTCCGGGTGACGGTCTTCGAGCACCTTCACCCCTTCCGGGGCCGCGACCACGCAGATCATTCGGGGATCGCGCCCGCCGCCTTCCTTGATCAGGTCCAAGGCCTGTGCGGCCGAGCCACCGGTGGCGAGCATCGGGTCAAGCAGCAGCGGCACCTTGCCCGCCAGCTTGGGCAGCTTCTGGTAGTAAATGTGGGCCACCGCCGTATCGTCGTCGCGCTCGAGGCCGATGTAGCCGACGCTAACGCGCGGTAAGAGCTCAAGCACCGGCCCCAGGATTCCAAGGCCGGACCGCAAGACCGGAATCGCGACGACCTCGCGCTCAACGAACGTCGCCGACGCCTCCTTTAGCGGGGTCTGAACGGTCCCGTGCCGAACCAGCAGGTCAGCCGTGGCCTCGTACAGCAACAGGGTGATGATCTTGCGAGCCAGCACCCTGAATTCCTCGGGCTCGGTCGCGCGGTCCCGAAGGCCGGCCAGGCTGTCCGCAACGAGCGGATGCTTACTGACCGTGATCGGCAAGCCTTGCCTTGTCCTTCTCGATAAGGCGGCGGATAGCGTCCACCGCGACCTTCAGCATGCGGTCCATGAATGATTGATCCAGGTGGTGGATTTCGCCCGAGCCGAGCTCGTCGACGCAGAGGTTGATCGTGCCCGCACGAAGCTTTCTGAGTTGGGCCACGACGAAGAACGTCGACGACTCCATGTCATTGGCAAGCACGCCTGCGCGCGACCACATCTGCAGCTCTTCTCTGATCTGACTCGCGCGAGGCATTCGCTCGGGCATGAGGTCGGAGTAGAGAGCATCTATCGACCGGATGATTCCGAGATGGTGCGGTGCTCCGGACGCCTTCGCCGACTCGACCAGCGCGTTGACGACCTCGAGCGAGGCGACCGCCGGGAATTCGAGTGGGATGTAACCGTTGGCGGTGCCCTCGCTACGTACCGAACCGGTGGCGATGACGAGGTCGCCCATCTTGATCTCGGGCTGCGCCGCGCCGCAAGTGCCCACCCGCAGGAAGGTGTGGACGCCGAGCTCGTTCAGCTCCTCGATCCCGATCGCCACCGATGGTCCCCCCATGCCCGAGGACATGGTCGATACCGGCACTCCTGCGACCTTGCCGGTGAAAGTCCTGTACTCGCGGTTGAAAGCGACCTCGCTCGCGTCGTCAATGTACCTTGCGATCATCGGCGTTCGGCCGGGGTCGCCCGGCACCAGGACGTACTCACCGACCTCGCCCTTGGCCAGGCCGACGTGATACTTCTTTTCCCCTTCTGAACCCGACACCGCACCGAAGTCTATCGGGCCTTTGTGACTCCGTCCCGGTCCACCCGAGCCACTATGTGAGGAGGCCGCAAAACCTCGGTCGGGCTCAACCTCCACGCTTCCAGTAGGCGGGGCGCCACCTGCTCAGCCAGCTCGCGTGAGCGGGCATGCACATGAACGAGGGTGTCTCCGGGGCGGACACGAGCGCCGACCGGCGCGGCGATGACGAGGCCGGCCGCCGGATCCACCTGATCCTCCTTTCGAGTCCTTCCGGCCCCCAGCTCCAGCGACGCCATGCCGACCGCGAGCGCGTCTATCGACTCCACGTAGCCCTCGGCGATCGCCTCGACCGGCACCTGGATGGGAGCGCTGGGGAGGCCGTCTTCAAGCCGGCCGCCCTGAGCGGCCAGCATGCGTTCGAACGTGTCGCGACCGGCACCCGAGCGCAGCGCCTGCTCAGGGTCTTTCAAAACTCCCGCCAGCCTGCACATCTCGCCGGCGACCCGGAGCGAAACCTCGCGCAGCTCGTCGTCGCCCTCGCCCGCAAGCGCATCGAGCGCTTCCTTGACCTCCAACGCGTTGCCGATGCACAGCCCGAGCGGGTTGTCCATCGCCGTGATCAAAGCGACGGTCCGGCGGCCGGCCGCCTCGCCCAGCATCACCATCTCGGTCGCCAGCTGCTCGGCGGAGACCACATCAGGCATGAAGGCACCGCGGCCGAATTTGACGTCCAGCACCACGGCATCTGCTCCCGCGGCGATCTTCTTGCACATGACGCTGGAGGCGATCAGCGGGATCGAGGGCACAGTGGCAGTCACGTCGCGCAACGCGTACAGCGCTTTGTCCGCGGGCACCATGCGCTGAGACTGCGACGCGATCGCTATGCCCACCTCGCGCACCTGCTTGATGAAGCGATCGGTCGCGAGGTCCACGGTGAGGCCGGGAACGGACTCGAGCTTGTCAAGCGTCCCACCGGTATGAGCAAGCCCCCGGCCGCTCAGCTTGGGCACCTTGACTCCGCACGCGGCGGCAAGCGGCGCTGCGATGAGCGTGACCTTGTCGCCAACTCCTCCGGTCGAGTGCTTGTCAACCTTGACGCCCTCTATGCCTCTGAGGTCGAGAACCTCGCCACTCCGGACCATCGCCTGCGTCAGCGCCAGCGTCTCCGCGCGGGTCATCCCACGGATGCAGATCGCCATCAACCACGCCGCCATCTGGTAGTCCGGAAGGTCGCCGCGCAGGTATCCGGAGAGCAGAAATTCGATCTCTTGCGGCGAATGCTCGCCGCCATCCCGCTTGGTGCCGATGATCTCGAGTGGCCCCACGTTTCCTAAATTACATTCAAACCGGCTCTGGGCTACAATCGCGCGAACCGGCGAGCAGCAAATGCTCCGGTGATGGGCCGGCTAGCGAAAAGGGGTGCGGAAGTTATGGTGCTTTCAAGGCTTGGGTTCCTTGGATTGGTCTGCGCGGCGCTGATGGTGCTGGCAGCGTGCGGTTCGAGCGGTCCCGCGGCCAAGACGATCAAGGTCGGGCTGGTCACGGACACCGGGGGACTCAACGACAAGAGCTTCAACCACCTCGCATACGTCGGCCTGCAGAAGGCGGTCCACGACCTCGGCATCAAAGGGGACGTCATCGAGTCGAAAACCGGCGACGACTACGTGCCGAACCTGACCAACTTCGCCACCAAGGGGTATGACCTGGTCGTCGGCAACGGCTTCTTCATGCAGGTGGCGATCGGAACCGTGGCGACCCAGTTCCCGAACGTCAAGTTTGCGATCGTCGATGGCGCCGGCACCGACGCAAAGTTCAACGATCTCAAGCTTCCAAACGTGATGGGCCTCAGCTTCAAGGAGCAGGAGCCGGGGGCTCTGATGGGCGTCATCGCAGGAATGATGGAGAAGACAGGAAAGGCCCCAAAGAACACTCACGTGATCAGCGCTGTCGGCGGGGTCAGCATCCCGCCCGTCAACCACTATCTCGCCGGCTACAAGTGGGCGGCGACCATGGAAGACTCGTCGATCAGCGTCCTTATCGGCTACTCGAATGACTTCAACGATCCGACCAAGTGCAAGGGCATCGCCAACACCCAGATCGCCAAAAACGCCGAGTTCGTGTTCCAGGTTGCAGGCGGCTGCGGCGTCGGTGCTTTGCAGGCTGCGGGCCAGGCCCACGTCTACAGCTTTGGCGTCGATGCCGATCAGAAGGACGTCGACCCCTCGGTGGCCGCCAGCGCCCTGAAGAAGGTTGACGTGGCGGTCTTCACCGCCATCAAGAACGTCGTCGACGGAACCTTCAAGTCTGGAGCGAACACCTTCAGCCTAAAGAACGACGGAGTCGGCTACCAGGTGGACAATCTCGTGCTTCCGGCCGACGTCAAGGCGGAAGTGGACAGCGTCGCGGCGAAAATGAAGTCAGGCGCGCTGACACCACCAGCGGACATCCCATAGAAAGCGCTCGGAGGCGGGCTTCGGCTCGCCTCCGCTTCATCTCGGTTGCGCATCTGAGCTGAGTGGGCTGTGGCAGCATCGTCCGCCACCGTCCCGCCACGACCGCGGCCGCGTCTGCGTGATTCAACGCGTCGAGCCGCCCGCGGCCTGACCGTACCTGTCGGATCGGTGGTCCTGGCGTTCGTCGCGGGCGCTGTGATGGTTGCAGTCACCGGGGGCAACCCGTTGGCCGCTTACCAAAGCCTCCTCTGCGGGGGGCTGGGCCTGGCCTGCAGCGGCGGTGAGAACCCGGCACTCCAGATCTCCAACACCATCGTGTTCCTGACGCCGCTGATCACCACGGGCGTCGCGGTTGCCCTTCCTTTCCGTGCAGGGCTCTTCAACATCGGCGCCGAAGGCCAATTTCTGATGGGCGCGGTCGCCAGCACGGTCATCGGAATCAAGCTCGGCGACTGGCCGACCCCGATCCTGCTGCCCCTGGCATTGCTGGGCGGAATGTTCGCGGGCGCATTTTGGGCGGGCATCGCGGGGATCCTCAAGGCGGTGGTCGGCGCCCATGAGGTGGTGACCACCATCATGCTGAACTACATCGCGCAGTGGCTTCTGCGCTATCTCATCGTCGGCGGGCCGCTGCAGGCGCCGAACGGCTTTTCCGC
>JALZAL010000032.1 GCA_030948325.1 Candidatus Dormiibacterota bacterium | reverse complement strand
ATCGCTGACATTCGCGCCCTGCCAGGCATCCGGTATCACCTAGCGCGGGCCGGCGATCCGAGCACCCTGGTGGCGCCGCCTTACGACGTGATCCCCGACTCGGAGCTGCCGCGCTACGAGGCGCTGTCGCCCCACAACATCGTCCGGCTGACCCGACCTGGCCGTGACTACGACCGCGCCGCCCGTACGTTCGAGGACTGGCGGCAGGAGGGCATCCTCGAGGCTGACCCGCCGTCGATGTACTTGCACGAGGTGCGCTTCAACGGCAAGCGGCGGCGCGACCTCATCGCCGCGCTACGGCTTCAGCCGTACGAGGACCGCATGGTGTTGCCGCACGAGCGGACCCACCGCGGGCCTAAGGCGGACCGGCTGGCGCTGCTGCGCGCCACCAACGTGAGCCTCGAGCCGCTCTGGTTTCTCTACGAGGGCCGCGGTACCGCTCTTCAGCAGATCACCGAAGTCGTCAGCCGTCACCTTCCGGCGGTGACGTTCAAAGGCCCTGAAGGAACCGAGCACCAGCTCTGGGTCATCTCAGATCCCACACTTCATGCCGCCGTGCACGCGGCGTTCGAGACGCTGCCGCTCCTGATCGCCGATGGGCATCACCGCTACGAGACCGCGCTGGCGCACTCCGAGGAGCTCGGGGGTGACCGGGACGCAGCCTCGCGCTTCACGCTCGCCCTTCTCACCGACCTGGACGACCCCGGACTGGAGGTTCTGCCGACCCACCGGGTGGTTAAGGCGGGTGTGACCGTCACCGGGGGCGAGGACAAACAGTCGCTCGAGGAGACGCTGGCGGCTCTTCGTGGCCGGGTGGCGGCCGGAACCTACCGGGACCATCGATTCCAGGTGCTTCCGTTGGAAGGGGAGATGGCCGTGGTGGAGTTACATGCTCAGGTGATCGACAACATCCTCGGCAAGCGAAACCCGGAAGACTTCCTCCTGTACACGCGAGACCCGGCCGAGGCGGTGCGGTGGGTGGACGAGGGGGTCGGCTCCGCGGCCTTCTTCCTGGACGCTCCCGATCTGCGCCTGGTTTTGAAGCGCGCCCAGGAAGGGAAGACTCTTCCTCAGAAGAGCACATACTTCCACCCCAAACCGCCTTCGGGAATGGTGGTTTTCAGGCTCGACCGAAGTACGCGTTTAAGCTAGGAATTCAGAAGAAACAGATGCCAACCTACGGTTATCGCTGCGGCAATTGCGGCCACCAGTTCGAGATCTTTCAGCGGATGTCCGACGAGCCGCTCACAAAGTGCCCCAAATGCCAGGGAAAGCTCGCCAAGATCCTCTACCCGGTCGGAATCAGCTTCAAGGGCAGCGGGTTCTATACAACTGACTACAAGGCTTCCGGCAAGAGCTCCGAGACCTCCAGCAACGGCGCCGCGCCGAGCAAGGACGGGGGCTCCGAAAGCAAGCCCGAGACCAAGTCGGAGTCGAAATCGGAGACCAAATCGGAGTCGAAGTCGGAAACCAAGTCACAGCCCAAATCAGATTCCAAGACGGAGAAAGCTTCCTAGATGTCAAACATTCAAGCGGTTACCGACAGCGAGTTCGAAAACTCGGTGCTGAAGTCCGAGATTCCCGTGCTGGTCGACTTCTGGGCGACCTGGTGCGGTCCGTGCCGAATGATCGCCCCCATCGTGGAGCAGATCCACGGCGAGCTCGGCGACAAGGTGAAGGTCATGAAGATGGACATCGACGAAAATCCCGCGACCCCGATGTCGCTGGGAATCATGTCGATCCCGACGGTGATCATCTTCAAGGACGGCAAGCCGGCCGAGCGGACGGTAGGCTACCGGCCGAACATGAAAGGCGACCTGAAGGCCAAACTCGAAGCGCTGATCAGCCCGGCGGTCTAGCGCCCGGCGCGGCCTCCCCCGGCATCGTGGTTACATCGCGCGCGTCGTTAATGTAACTGCGCTGGGGATGTACGGGGGCTGGTGCCTCCCGCGGTCTTCAAAACCGTTTGCGGGGCGCTGTTGAGGCGTCCTGGGTGGGTTCGATTCCCATCCATCCCCGCCAAAATTCGGGGGTCGTGACAGCCAGACCCGAGCTCGGCAGCGCCGATGCCGAGAACGGCGTACTGACCGTCACCCTGCCGGCGCTGAGCGAGCCGCTACCGGTGAAGTTCAGGGCGTCTCACAGCTACTAAGCTGATGCAAACATGGCTGTGAACCCGGGTGCCTTTGGCTTCTCAACCGAGTACCGCGGAGAGCCCACCGCGTGGGATCCAGTCGCAGGCCGGTGCCGAGCACAAGGTGGCACGGCTGCTAGACGAGATCGCCCGTGGATTCAAAGCGGTGCGGCCGGACATCAAGAAGGTATTGCCGAAGCCGATCACAAAGGTGTGGCGCTGGCACGAGTAGCCACAAAAGGCTGCCTGCTACGCCGGGTGGTGCTGTCGAAAATGAAAGGCCGGGGAGGGAACGTCAGGAATCCCCAGCGTTCGAGAAGTTCAGTGACAAGTGGAAAGGAGAAATCAAAAACTAGATGGGAAGGATCGTCGTCACCGAGTTCGTCTCGATCTACAAGCCGGTCGGCAAGGAAAAGAAGGCATGAAGTTAGGCCTCCTGACCGCGGCCTTCCCCAGCCTGTCGCTCGCGGAGGTGGCCGATTGGGCTGCCGGCAACGGCTTTGAAGCGCTTGAGATCGCCTGCTGGCCGGCCGCCGGTGCAGAACGAAGGCGCTATGCTGGCGTCTGCCACATCGACGTCGACGCGCTGAATGCCTCGGCCGTGCGCACAGTGCGCGAGCTCGTCGAGAGCCGCGGGCTCACGATCTCCTCTCTCGCGTACTACCCCAATCCCCTAGACCCCGACCCGGCCCAGCGTGAGCAAGCCCAGGCGCATCTGCGCAAGGTGATCGATGCCGCGGCGCTTCTCGGCGTGAACCTGGTGGGCACTTTCATCGGGCGAGACCAGAATCGACCTCAGGAGGCGGCATTCGCAGAGGTCCTCGAGCAGTGGCCGCCCTTGGTGCGGTTTGCCGCCGAACGGGGGGTCCGAATCGCAATCGAGAACTGCCCGATGATCTTCTCGGCCGACGAGTGGCCGGGGGGTCGCAACCTCGCCTACTCCCCGGTCCTCTGGCGGAGGCTGTTCGAGGCCATGCCTGGGGACACCATGGGCCTGAACCTGGACCCGTCTCACCTCGTGTGGCAGTTCATCGACATCCAGCGTGCGGTGCATGAGTTCGCCGGGCGCATCTATCACGTTCACGCAAAGGACCTCGAGATCGATCGCGACGGTCTATACGCAAACGGCGTCATGTCTCTCGGCATTGGATGGCAGGTGCCGCGCATGCCCGGTCTCGGCGAGGTGCCCTGGAACCGCTTCATCGCCGCCCTGGTCGCCGCCGGCTACGACGGCGTCGTCTCCGTCGAGCACGAGGACCGCGCGTTCGAGGGGAGCCTCGAGCTTGTAAAGAGGGGATTCCTTCTTGCCCGCAACACGCTCCGGCCCCTGATCGTGTGACGCCCGTGTTTGACACGTCGGGAAACGCCCCTTACGATCTCACGCATCCTTGGCAAACGATTTCCGCCGTCCGTCGTGACAGGAGTTACCGACGGTTGTCAGGGCTAGCAGGCCAGGGCGGTGTCCGCTCTCGGTTTGGGTTTGAACACATAGGAGGTCGGTGAATGTCGACAGGTAGGTGGCCAAAGGCCATCGGATTGATGCTTGCAGCCGGTTTGCTGGCGACTGCGTGCGGTGGTGCGGCCACCACGACCGGCCCGAAGAAGTACATCGTCGGAATCTCCAACACACTGACCGGCAACGGCTTCCGCGAGGAGATGATCTGTTCCATCAAGGCCCAGGCAAAGGCCTCCGGGGTGGTGTCAAAGGTCGTCATCGCCAACCGAAACACCGACCCGAGCGGTCAGATCTCCGACATGCGCAACCTGATCTCCGCCGGCGTGAACGTGATCGTCGTCAACCCGTCTGACCGAAGCGCGCTTGACCCGGTCATCAAGGAGGCCTCGGACAAGGGCATCATCGTGGTGACAGTTGACCAGGCCGTGACTTCGCCTCTCGCCTATCAGGTCTACAACAACCAGGTCAAGTACGCCCAGCTCGGAGCCGACTGGCTTTTCAAGCAGCTTGGCGGCAAGGGCAACGTGGTTGAGATGCGTGGCATCAACGGCGTCTCCGCCGATGCCGACCGACACACTGGATTCATGCAGACCCTGGCGAACTACCCGAACATCAAGGTGATCAAGGAGACCTTTACCAACTGGACGCCCGCAACGGGTGCGCAGCAGACGAAGGACATCATCGCCTCGGGCCTCCCGGTCAATGGAATCTGGACCTCGGGCATCGACTCGGTCGTGCCGACTCAGTACCAGACCGCAAAGAAGCCGTTTGTGCCGGTGGTCGGTGCTGACAACGATGGCTTCATCGGCCAGCTCATCAGCCTCAAGGCGCAGGGACTCACCGGCGCTGCCGTCAGCAACCCTCCGACGATTGGCGGTGCAGGCATGGCGATCGGTCTCGACGCTCTCCAGGGCAAGAGCCCGTCGCACCTCGTGAACCTCGACCCGGTGCTCTGGGACAGCACCACCAGCGCGGGCCAGGCTGACTTGACAAGCCACTACGACCCGAATCTGGACGCCTTCTACAGCGTCTCCTACCAAGTCCCCCCATACACGACTTACAGCAAAGCGGATCTGCTCGCCTGCGCGGGCCCCTAGTATCGATCGAGCGCACAACCGGGCAGGGCGTGGAGAGTTCCACGCCCTGCCGCTTTCTCGCGGGGCATAAGCAAGGCGCGGGATGAACGACGCGGGGATGCTGCTGGAGACGCGTGGCCTGTCAAAGAGCTACGGCGCAGTGGTTGCTCTTCGCTCGGGCGACCTGAGCGTGCAAGCTGGGGAGATCCACGCGCTCATGGGCGCCAATGGCGCCGGCAAGAGCACGCTCGTAAAGCTCCTGACAGGCGACGTGACTCCCAATGCAGGCGTCATCCTGCTCGACGCTCGCGAGGTCCGGTTCGCATCACCCGCCTCCGCGCGCAAGGCGGGTCTGGCGTCCGTCTACCAGGACGTGAGCCTGGTCCCGACGCTGACCATCGCGCAAAACCTGCGGCTCACCGGGACCACGATGACTGCCCTGCAGCCCTGGCTCGCCGAGCTGGAGCTCGAGGACGTTGACCTGACCGAATACGCCGCCGATCTGCCCACCCCCACGCTCCATCTGCTGGATCTCGCCCAGGCGCTGGCCTCTCTGCCACGGGTGCTGATCCTGGACGAGGTCACCGCCACACTGCCCGCCGACCTGAGCGAGCGCGTCTTTCGGGTCGCCCGCCGCTGGCGCTCGGAGGGTCGTTCGGTGGTGCTGATCTCGCACCGGATGACTGAGGTGAAGGCCCTTTGCGACCGCGCGACGGTGCTTCGAGACGGCACGACGGTAGGCGTCGTCGACCTTGCGTCGAGCGGCCAGGAGGAGATCGTCTCTTTGATGCTCGGGCCGGAGGCCGCATCGGTGGTGGTTTCCGAGGGCTCGGTGGCTGATCGCGAGGCGGTGTCGAAAGTCGACACGCGATCTGCCCTCGAAGTTCGCGGACTTCGCTCGGGTGTCATGCAGGACGTCTCATTCACTCTCAACCAGGGGGAGGTGCTGGGCATCGTGGCTCTCGAGGGCCAGGGCCAGTCCGACTTGTTCGAATGCCTGAGCGGCAACAGGCGTCCTGATGCCGGCGAGATCCTGGTGCAAGGTAAGCAGCGCCGCTTCCGCCACCCGCACGACGCCATCGGCGCCGGGTTGGTGCTGGTACCTGCCGATCGCGCACTGGCGCTCCTTCGCCAGCGCTCGGTCCGGGAGAACATCGCGCTGCCCATGGTCAACCGGCTGGCGAACTGGGGATTGATCCACTCCGGGGCTGAGCATAAAAAGGTTCAAACGGCGATCGATCGGTTGGAGATCGACACTCGAGCGCAGTCCCGCGTCATGCGGCTCTCGGGTGGAAACCAGCAGAAGGTGACCATCGCCCGCTGGCTGGCCACGGGCTTCGCGATCCTGCTCTGCTTCGATCCCACCCGTGGCATCGACGTCCGCACCAAGGAGCAGATTTACCGCGTCCTGCGGGAGCTGGCCGCAGCTGGATCACCGGTACTGCTCTTCACCTCCGAGCTGCCCGAGATCCAGCTCGCATGCGACCGCGCACTGGTCATGTTTGGCGGCCGGATCGTCGCCGAGCTTTCGGCACACGACGCCACCGAGGCTGCACTGCTGAGGGCTGCGCATGGTCTGGGGCGCAGCGCAGCGGCGGCGGCGGAGACGGCCACGTGAACGCCGCTAAAAACGTTGCCGGCACACGCCCGAGGCCAAGCCTGGCTCGGCTCCTTCGGCGGAATGCGTGGACGCTGGGGACTTACGTTCTGTTCCTGGCCGTGCTCGGCTACACCATCGCCATCCATCCGAGCTACGGACCGTTCGAGGTGCAGTCCCTGGTCGTTGGAGGTTTGCCTCTTGCATTTGCGGCCGTCGCCGAAGCCTGCGTGGTCCTGGCCGGTGGAATCGATCTGTCGATCGGGGCAATGATGGCGGTGGCCAACGTGGTGGCGGCGAGGTATATGCAAGGCCACGACTTCCAGACATCGCTCTTCGTCGCGCTTGTGGTCCTGGTGGGCGGAACCGTCGCCGGCGGGCTGAACGGCGTGATCGCTCTGCGAACCCGTGTCCCGGACATCGTCGTCACGCTGGCCATGTCCTTCGTCTGGGGCGGGGTCGCGCTGTTGATCCTGCCGAAGCCAGGCGGAGGCGCCCCCGACGCCTTCCTGAGTCTGGCGTCCGGCAACCTCGTCACCCCGTGGGTGCCTAACGGTCTCATCCTGCTGATCGTGGTCGTGGGACTGATCTGGATCCCTCTCAAGCTGGGGCGCACCGGCCTGGCGCTGTACGCCGTCGGCAGCGACAGGACTGCGGCCTTTCGCAGGGGTGTCAGGGTCGGGCCGACTCGTGTTTTCGCTTACGCGCTCGGTGGGTTTTTTGCCGCCTGGGGCGGGCTCGCCCTGATGATGAGCACTGGCATCGGGTCACCTCTGGCGGGCACGATCTACACCCTCAGCGCGGTCTCGGCGATCGTCCTCGGTGGCGTCAGCCTCGCCGGTGGAAGGGGTGGTGTGACGGGCCCGATCGTCGCTGCATTTGTGCTGACGCTGGTCCCCGCCGACCTCATCCTGACGGGCACCGACCCCAACCTCGGCCAGGTTATCCAGGGCTGCTTGATCGTGTTGGTGGTGATGGCCGGGGGCCTGGCGCCCCTGCTCCGCAGGCGCGCGGCACGAATCAAAGACGAATCAGTGATGAGTGCAGGGTGACGGCAGCATGAGCGCACGCACCGCCGGCATGCGCGGCAGCCGGATGGAAGCTGTGCAGGGCCAGCTGCGCGACAGGCCTGCCCTGGTGCTGGTGGGCGTGCTGCTGCTCCTGATCCTCGTAATTGGGGTGATCCGGCCTGGGACCATCGGTCCCACCTGGATGGCCAACACCATCCTTTTCGCGGCGCCGTTGGGGATCGTGGCGGCCGGCCAAACCCTGGTCATGCTGACCGCGGGAATCGACCTCTCTGTCGCCGGCGTGATGACCGCCGCCGCCTATGTCGCCGCCAGCCAGTCGTACCACGGCTCCGGCCGCGCGGTGGTCTTGGCCTTGGCGGTCGGCCTCTTCGTTGGCCTGCTCAACGGTGTCGGCGTTGCGATTTTCCGAGTGCAGCCGCTGATCATGACGCTTGGCACCGGCTTTGTAATCGCAGGTTCGCTGCTCGTTTACAGCCTGAACGCGACTCACGAGGGGCCGCCCACCGTGCCCGACATCGTGCTCTTCGTCGGGTCGGGCAAGGTGCTTGGAATCGTTCCTGTAAGCGCGTTTCTGTGGGCAGCGATCGCGATCATAGTGATCGTCGGCCTGCGCCAGACAGGCTTCGGCCGCCTTGTCTACGCGATCGGCGACAACCCCGTCGCATGCCGCCTGGCCGGGATCCGAGGCTGGCTCGTGCTGCTCACCACCTACGTGCTCTGCGGTTTGTTGAGCGCTGTCGCTGGGCTGGTCCTCGTTGGTGCCATCAATGCAGCCGACCTCTCGCTTGGCGACGTTTACCTGCTGCCGTCGGTCGCGGCCGTTGTCATCGGCGGCACGTCGATCTACGGTGGCAACGGCGGCTATGCCGGAACGCTTGTCGGGGCGCTGATCCTCACGGTGCTCAGCAGCCTCTTCACCCTGCTCGACGCCCCCGACCCGATGAAGCAGATCCTCTACGGCGCCATCGTCGTGCTGCTGGCCGCGCTGTACGTGCGTACCGCGGGCGACACGGGCTAACGATCAGACCGCCCGCTGCTCGCATAGACGGTATGCGCTTGACCATGGGCGAATGCGCTCGAACGCGGCGCTGGCGGCCAGCACATCCACGTCCGCCGCGCGCCGGCCGATGATCTGCATCCCGACCGGCAACCCGTCGACCAGTCCCGCTGGGATCGAGGCGGACGGATGCCCCGAGAAGTTCGTGAGATACGTGAGGCACCAACCGATCAGCGGATCGATCTCCTCGCCGTTGATCTGCGAAGGCCCGAGCGTGTTGCCGTCGGTGGCGTTCTTCACCGGCATGCATGCAAGCGTCGGCGTGACGAGAACGTCGTACCTCTGCAGGATGGACTCGATCGCGTCGTAGACCTCCGTGCGGATGATCTGATCGCTCCAGACGTCCATCGCGGAGAGGCCGTACCCGATCTCGATCCACCGCCGGTACTCGGGAGGAAGGTCCTCAGGGTGGTCGCGCATGAGATCGATTCCCGACCTCTTGAGACCCTCGAGGCTGGAGATGTTGATCGGCATCATCAGGCGGGACCACGCATCGCTCAACTCATGCTGCGGGCGCTTGATGCCGACCTTGACCGTCTCGAATGTGGCCCCGGCCTCGGTAAATCCTCGCATGGCCTCGGCCACCGCACCGGCGACTGCGGGCTCGATGGGATAGACGTCAAAGTCTGGGCTGTAGGCGATACGCCATCCGCTCAGCGGCCTGGTCAGGGCGGCCGCAAAGTCGGGCTTGTCAGCAAGCGCGAACGGATCGCGCGGGTCGGAGCCGGCTGTCACCTGCAGGCCAAGGGCGGCGTCCTCAACCGTCCGGGTCAGCGTGCCCTCGAACAAGAATGGCGTCAGGCTCATGAAGGCGTTCGGTCTGACCGTGAAAGGCACGCGTCCGAACGACGGCCGGTAACCGTAGAGGTTGCACCAGGCCGCCGGAATGCGGACCGAACCGCCGGCGTCGGTCCCTTCGGCGATGGACACCAGGCCATCGGCGACCGCGGCCGCGCTGCCGCCCGATGAGCCCCCGGGGTTGCGGCTCAAATCGAACGGGTTGTGCGTCGGCCCGAAGAGGTAGTTGTCGGTGGTGCCGCGCAGGCCCATGCTCGGCGCGTTTGTCTTGCCCACGAGGATCGCCCCGGCCTGCTCCATCCGTTCTGCAAAGTGGCAGTACGCGTTGATGACCTGATTGCGGAGCGCCCGCACTCCGCCAAACGTAGATGGCCATCCCGGCTTGAAGTCGAACAGGTCCTTCATGGCGGCGGGCACGCCGTGCAGCGGGCCGAGGGCCGCGCCAGTGGCGAGTGCCGCCTCTGCTGCGCGCGCTCTGTCCATCGCCTGGTCGAAATCGAGATGGACGAATGCGTTGAGGCTGGGGTTGCGGCGCTCGATGCGCTCGATGGTCGAAGTCATCAGCTCGACCGGGGACAGCTCATGGCCGCGGATTCGCCGCGCCAGCTCCGACGCGGAGGCCCAGGCGGTCTCGTCGGTATCCGTCATGCCCCTAATCTAATTGTGGCGTGGGTGCATCCGTGCGGAGCGAGCTGGGCGCGGCCGTTATCGGCACAGGCTTCATCGGCACCGTGCACGTGGACGCGCTGCGCCGGCTCGGAATCAAGGTGCATGGCGTCGTCGGCTCCAGCAAAGCCCGGGGCGCCGAGCGATCCCTCGCCGCCGGTCTGCCGCCTGCCTACGACTCGATGGAGGCGATGCTCGCGGATGATCGGGTCGATGTGGTTCACATCACCTCGCCGAACCACCTTCACCATGCGCACGCAAAGGCCGCCCTCGGCGCCGGCAAGCACGTTGTCTGCGAGAAGCCGCTGGCCATGACATCGACCGAGTCCGACGAGCTTCTGCGCCTGGCCGAGGCCAGCGGGCTCGTGCACGCGGTCAACTTCAACATTCGCTTTTACCCACTGTGCCAGCACCTGCACCAGCTCGTCCGCGATGGCGCACTGGGGCAGGTGAGACTCGTCACCGGGCACTACCTACAGGACTGGCTTCTGCTGGATACCGACTGGAACTGGCGCCTCGACCCGGCGCTCGGCGGCAGCCTTCGGGCAGTCAGCGACATCGGCTCGCACTGGCTGGACCTCACGTCATTCCTCACCGGGTCACGGGTCGCGTCTGTCAACGCCGACCTCGAGACCTTCGTCAAGGTGCGACATCAGCCGGCCGGGCCGGTCGAAACGTTCGCCACGGGCAAGCCGAAGGAAACCGTTGCGCGTGAGATCAAGACCGAGGACTGCGCCACGATCCTGGTCCGGTATGAGAACGGTGCGCTCGGATCTCTTGCCGTCTCGCAGATCAGCGCCGGCCGGAAGAACTCCCTCAGGGTCGAGGTGGACGGTGCGAGCAGCTCGGCTGCCTGGTCGTCCGAGCAGCCGGACGAGCTGTGGCTTGGACATCGTGAACGGCCGAACGAGCTGCTTCCACGCGATCCCGCTCTGATGAACGAGGCCGGGGCGTCGGCTTCGTACCTGCCCGGCGGCCACATCGAGGGCTTCGCCGACACCTTCAGGGCGCTGTACGCCGCCGTCTACCAGGCTGTCCTGGAAGGTGGCCCCAAGCCGGGCCGGTACCCTACTTTTGTAGACGGCCATGATGAGGTGGTCGTGTGCGAGGCCGTTGAGCGCAGCGCGCGCGAGGGCAGGCGGATCGAGATCGAACGGAAACAGGAGGCACCATGACGTCACTGATCGACCGTCTCACGTACGAGGACGTGGCCAGG
This sequence comes from Candidatus Dormiibacterota bacterium, assembly GCA_030948325.1. The sequence goes on along the minus strand of JALZAL010000032.1, from coordinate 11,746 downwards.
ACAATCGACCACTCGCTGCTTCGCCCCGAGCTGGACGACCAGTTCATTGCCGACGGCTGCCGCCTCGCCGCCCAATACAAGGTCGCTTCGGTTTGCGTCAGGCCGGCTGACGTTCAGCGGGCTGCCGAGTTGCTCGCCGGCACCGGCGTCGCCGTCGGCACTGTGATCGGATTTCCGCACGGCGGCTCGACGACCGAAGCGAAGGTCTTCGAGGCGGAGCAAGCAATGCGCTCCGGGGCAACCGAGCTCGACATGGTCATCAACATCGGCGCGCTGCGGTCTGGGCGCGACGAGTACGTCAGGGACGAGATTGGCGCCGTCGTTGCAGTTGCGCACGCCAGGGGCGCGCTCGTGAAAGTGATCATGGAGAACGCCTACCTCGACGAGGATCAGAAGGTGCGCGGCTGCCGGCTGGCCGAGGCCGCCGGCGCCGACTTCGTGAAGACGTCGACGGGATTCGCCCCGACTGGAGCCACGCATGAGGACCTCGCCCTGATGCGCCGGACGGTGTCGCCGCACATCGGCGTCAAGGCTGCCGGCGGGGTGCGGACCCTCGACGCCCTGCTGGCAGTGATGGAGCTCGGCGTCACCCGGGTTGGCGCGACCGCCACCGCCGCGATTCTGGACGAGTTCCGAGCGCGCAAGGCAGAGGTCGCCGCTCAGGCACGGCCGGCCGCCACCGGTTAGCAGGGCATCAGAAGCATGGCCACAGAGCTCGATCGCTTTTCGCTCGCGGGTCGGGTCGCCCTGGTCCCGGGGGGAGCTGGAGGCATCGGCCGGCGCGTCTGTACTGCTTTCTCCCGTCTCGGCGCTCACGTAGCTCTGGTCAGCCGGTCGGCGACACACGGCGCCGAAGCGCGCGATGCGATCCGCAACGATGCGAAGGGGCCGTCCGACGTCCTGCCGATCGCGGGCGACGTGACCCGACCAGAAGATGCCCAGGCCGCGGTCGAGCAGACTGTGAAAGCGTTCGGCCGGCTCGACATCCTGGTCAACGCCGTGGGCGGTGGGGCGGGGAGCGCTCTTTTTCGGGCCGAGGACTATCCGGAGAGTGAATGGGACCGCATCGTCAACCTGAATTTGAAGTCAGCCCTGTTCCCCTCGCAGGCTGCCGCCAGGGCGATGATCGCATCGGGTCGTGGCGGCAGGATCCTGAACATCTCGTCAGTTCGCGGTCAGCTGGGCATCAACGCCGGGTACTCCGCGTACGTCGCCGCCAAGGGCGGGCTGAACGCGCTGACGCGGCAGCATGCGACAGAGTGGGCACAACATCAGATCACCGTCAACGCGATCTCCCCGACATTCGTACGCACGCCTCAGGTCGAGAGCCTGCTCGCCGACGAGGCTTTCCGCCTCAACCTCATCAAACGGATTCCGCTTGGCCGAATCGCCGAGGTCGACGACCTGATCGGCGCGGTCATCTTCTTCTGCTCCGAAGCAGGATCGTTTGTCACAGGGCAGGTCCTGACGCTCGACGGCGGCTTGACGGCGACGCAGTAGACGCCAGTCTGGGAGCCAACGCAGATGGGCGCAGCCGGCTCCGAATGCACCGTTTTCCATCGGTGGGTTGCCGGACGATAATCGATAATCTACGATTCCAGGGCGGTCGCGCCGGTTAGACAGGAAGGGGAAAATCACTTGAGCGGCGAGGTACTCGGGCAATTCCTGGGCGATAAAAGCTTTCCCATCGAATGGGAGTCTGAGGCCGAAAAACAGCTCTTCTGGATCTACGACGATCTTCATATCCCGCAGCCGGTGTCGCCCATGTTCTTCGAAATCGGGGGCTGGTGGCTCACCTGCGACCACATGTTCAGACGGTTCGCTACGCCCTTCGCCGCGGACTGGATCGCCAAGAAGATCAACGGCTACGTATTTACGGCCGCGATCCCAGCCGATCCGTCGATCCTGGTCGACTCGACCGAGTACGGCGCACGCTACGCGGCCCGCGTGCCGCGGGATTCGGAGTACCCGGCGAAGATGGGTCCATACCTGGGCGCAGTCCTGCCCGTCTACGCGACGAACTTCCTCAACTGGTGGCGCGATCGATACAAGCCCGAGATCGAGAGCAACTTCGCCCGTATCGACGGCTACGACTACGGCGGCCGGACGCTGGCCGAGCTCGCGATCCAGCTCGAGGACGCGATCGACGTCCACGACCGGCACTGGAAGATCCACTGGATGCTCAACTTCGCCCAGTTCAGCGCCACGATGGCGTTGCGGGGGACGGTCCAGGTTGTCAAGGGAAGCATCGACGAAGAGCTGTTCGGGCGTCTCCAGAGCTCGATCGAGGACCGCAACTGGGATTCGATCGAAGCGCTGTGGAAGATGAAGGAGACGGTCAAATCCGACCCCGACCTGCGGGACGCCTTCCGTGGTGAAACCGCCGGCGATGTGCGGGCGCGCCTGCGAACGACCAAAGCGGGGACCAGATTTCTCGCTGAAGGTCTCGATCCCTACCGGCAGGAATTCGGCTACAAATCGATCTGGAGCCACGAGTTCGTCTACCCGCTCTGGAAAGAGAACCCTGGTCCGATCATCGAGGCCCTGCGCGGATACCTGAAGTCCGATTACGACTACTCGAAGTCCATCTCGGGAGTCAGCAATGACCTGGCGTCGGCCAAGGCCGAGCTCATGGATGGCGTGGCCGGGGACGATCGAGGGCGCCTGCAGAGCGCGCTCGAGCTGGCGACCAACATGTCTCCTCTCACACCCGACCACCACTTCTATATCGACCAGGGCACCAACGCCAGGCTTCGGATGGTGCTGGTCGGCATCGGCGACAGGCTCGTAGAAGAAGGGATCCTGGACGACCGCGAGGACACCATCTTTCTTCTGTACAACGAGCTGCGCCAGCTGCTGGGCAATCCTCAGGCCTTCGATGCCAAGACACTCGTCTCCCGGCGCAGGGATGAGCGGGAGCAGGCATTCGAGATCCGGCCGCCCGCGTGGGTGGGCACCGCCACGCAGGTTGCGCTCGACTTCCCATACAGCGGTCTGTGGGGGTTCCCCGAGAAGTTCCACCGGCCCGCACCGACTGCAACATCGGAGATAAGAGGTCTGCCGGCTTCTCCCGGCGTCGCCGAGGGAATCGCCCGGCACGTCCACTCGCTGGAGGAGTTCGACCAGGTGCGCGTCGGGGAGATCCTGGTCTGCCAGATGACCAACCCGGCCTGGGTGGTGCTGTTCACGAAGATCGCCGGCCTTGTTACGGACGCGGGCGGCGCAGCGTCGCACCCGGCGGTGGTTTCACGCGAGTTTGGAATCCCGGCGGTGGTGGGGACTTCTGTGGCCACGCAGCGGATCAAGACAGGCGATCGAATTCGCGTCAACGGGTCCACAGGAGTCGTGGAGATCCTGAGTTGACGATCATGCGGACCAGGCCGGAGCAATCGGGCCCTGTTCTCAGGCACGTCCTCCGAAGTCAGGTCAAGGACGTGCTCATCGAGCGGATCATCGAGGGGCGCTACAAGCCTGGCGCACGGCTGGTCGAGACTCAGATCGCGCGAGAGCTGGGCGTCAGCCAGGCACCTGTGCGCGAGGCCCTCCGGGACCTCGAGAGCGTGGGCATGATCGAGTCATCCGCCTTCCGTGGCGCTCGCGTGAGCAAGCCGACACGTGCCGAGCTCATCGAAGCGTTCCCGGTGCGGGCGGCGCTCGAGTCGCTCGCGGCGGCCGAAGCCGCGCCCCGCATCACCGATGAGCAGCTCGACCAGCTCGACGAGCTCATCGAGCAGATGGAGGACGCCGCCAAGCAGGGCAAGGCTCATCAACAGGCGATCGCGAACGCGCAGTTCCATGCCCTGATCGTCGAGGCTGCCCAGAACAGCACACTGGAACGCCTTTGGGCGTTCCTCGAGCCGTCGGCTCGGACTTACCTGACCACCGCCCGCTCCGGGGTCGACCTGACCAAGCTGGCGGTCAGACACCGCAAGATTGTCAAGCCGCTGCGTGAGCGAGATGCGAAGGGCGCTGCCGACGCCATGCGCGAGCATCTACTCGAGGCGGGCCGATGGCTGCAGGAGGTTGATGACGCATGACCCGACTCGTAGATCTCTCGATGCCCGTCCACAGCGACATGGTGACGTTCCCGCGCGTGCCACCCCCGACGTTGGTGATGTACGAGAGCTGGACTGATTTCGCCGAACGCATCGGGGCCGCTCAATACGGGGTCAAGTCCCTCACCGCCAGCTACCTGATCGTGACCAACGACCACGTCGGCACCCACCTCGACGCGGTGAAGCACATAGTGCCGACAGCCGGGGGTCCAAACACCATCCCCCTGGAGTATTGCTACTCCGACGGTGTGGTGCTGGACTTCACCGACAAGCCGAAGGGCTATGGCATCACAGCCGCGGACATCGATGCCGCCGCTGAAAAGGCCGGCTGCACGCTCAAGGAAAGGGACATAGTGATCATCCACACTGGTGCGAGCGGCTACAACACCGAGGAGCGGTATCGCACCGACCATCCAGGCATGACCCGAGAGTCGACGCTGCACCTCATCAAGAAGGGCATCCGGCTCATGGGCATCGATGCCATCACGTTCGACCCTCCGGTGTGGGCGATGTTCGAGCGAAAGCAATTCTGGGAGGCTCATCGCGTAATGAACGAAGAGCCGTACTGGCACCTCGAGAACCTTTGCAACCTGGACCAGATCGGGCGCAGCCATGGGTTCAAGCTCGCGGTCTTTCCGATCAAGTGGGTGGGTACCACCGCGGCGCCGGTGAGGGCGGTCGCCATCATCGAGGACTGAGCGCTTTGGCGCTGCCACCGATCCTAGGGTTCGACGATCCGGACTGCGAGAACCCGAACGAGGCCGGCGGCAAGGGCTCCGGCCTCGCCCGGATGACCAGGTTGGGTCTGCCCGTGCCGGCCGGCTTCGTGATTCGCGCCTCGGTGCTGGCGGACCTTCTCGATTCGTCCGGCGTGCGCGAGCGCGTCCTGGCGCTGCTTGCGGACGCCGGCAGCGACAGCGGTGCCGCCGAAAGCGCGCGAGCCGTCCAGCCCCTCATCCGCGGCCTGAAGCTTCCTGCCGATCTCTCGGGGGCTGTGGTCGAAGCGTTCCAGCGTCTGCACGCTGAGGCGGGAGTCGCCGTCCGCTCCAGTGCATGCGCAGAGGACTCCGAGGCGGCGAGCTTTGCCGGCCAGCAGGAGACCTATCTGAACGTGCGCGGCACAGAGGAGGTCCTCGATAAGGTTAAGGATTGCTGGATGTCCTTCTTTTCCGAGCGCGCCCTGTTCTATCGCTCGCGAAAAGGCAGCCTCGTCGATCTGGGGATGGCCGTGGTCGTGCAGCGTCAGCTGTCTCCGGACCGCTCGGGAGTGATGTTCACCGTCGATCCCGTCAGGCGGCGGCGCGACCAGATGATGATCGAGGCGGTCTGGGGCCTTGGGGAGGCTGTCGTCTCCGGTCACGCGACCCCGGACCATTACGTAGTCAGCCGGGAGGGGGCCGTCAAGCAAGCCCGCGTCTCGGTTCAGGAGTTTGCTGTCCGTGCGGACGTCTCTGGCGGAGTGAGAGAGTACGTGCTCACGGCGGAGGAGGGCGGCGCTCGGGTGCTCGACGACTCGGACCTCGCCGCCCTGGCCAAGATCGGCAGGCAGCTCGAGGCGGACTTCGGACAGCCTCTTGACGTGGAGTGGGCCTTCGAAGGTGGAAACCTGTACCTGCTCCAGTCCCGGCCGGTGACGGCTTGATCGAAGCTGTCAGGACCTGGGTTCGAGAAAAGTCGCCACAGGCGCCTCACCTGGAGCGCACGCTGGCATGGGCGATCGAGCTGGAACCTTCGGCCTCGGAGGAGGTGCAGATCGCAGCTCTCAGCCACGACATGGAGCGCGCATTTCCGGTTGGCAGCCCGGTGTGGGAGCCGGACCGGGGCTGGCAGGACCCCCTTTACGACACCGCGCACACTGAGCGCTCGGCACGAGTGGTCGGCGACTTCCTGAGGGACCAGGGTCTCCCTGAGTCGAAGGTCAGAGAGGTGGTCCGGCTCATCCTCGCGCACGAGGTCGGCGGATGGCACGACGCGGACGTCATCCAGGCGGCGGATTCGCTCAGCTTCCTCGAGACCATGGGTCGCCCGGTCGCGAGATGGGTGATCGATGGGCGCGCCAGCCTCGAACAGGCGCGAGCGCGGCTCGAGCATGCGGTCCGGCGCATCCGGCTCGCACCGGCGCGCAAGATCGCGTCCGCAATGCTGCCGAAAGCCGTCGCGGACTTCGAGAAGGAGCTGGCGAGTGGAGGAGCCTGAGTGGTATTCGCCGGCAACACTCGATGAGGCGATCGCCCTCAAGGTTCGCCTTGGAGATACGGCGGTCGTGGTCGGGGGCGGGACGTTCACCGGGATCCTTGTCGGCAACGGCCTGATCCGGCCCGAAGCGTTCATCCACCTGGCCCGCGTCCCCGGACTCGACAGTATCGAGATCGGCGACCAGCTGCGGCTGGGCGCGATGGTCACCCACCGCCGGGTCGAGCAGTCGGTTGAGCTTCGTCAGTCGCCGTGGTCGAGCATCTCAGAGTGCTTCGGCCTGGTCGCCAGCCCCCGAGTTCGCAACCAGGCGACGGTAGGGGGCGTGCTATGCGATGCGGACTACGCAAGCGATCCGCCTACGTTGCTGGTGGCCCTCGGTGCGCGGGTTCGACTTCGCGGTCCGGCAGGTGAGCGAGAAGTCCTCCTGACAGATTTCATACAGGATCACTATCAGACCAGCCTCGGTGCGGATGAGCTGCTGGTCGATGCGCTCGTGCCGCGCCCGCCCGCCCACGTGACCTATCGCAAGTTCCGGTCACGTTCGAGCGAGGACCGTCCGTGCGTCGGCGTCGCGGTCGCCGCGGAGGTTGGGGCGGACGGGCGATGCAGCAGCCTTCGGGTCGTCGTGGGTGCGGTATCCGGCCGCCCGCAGGAATTTCCCCAAGCGTGTGCTGTCGCCCTGGGCGAACGCATCACTGCGAATGTTGCGAAAGAGATCGGCCGGCGATACTCGGAGCTGGCCTCAACGCTCTCCGACGTACGCGGCTCAGCGGCCTATCGCAGCCGTCTCATAGCGGTCCTCGTGCAGCGCTCATTGGAGCCGCTCGCGGCATGACGCTCGACCCCCGCATCACCGGACGCATCGAATACGGCCAGGACCAGACGCTGGACGGAATGTTGCACGCGCGGATCCTGCGCTCCCCGCATGCACATGCGAGGGTTCTGTCGATCAACCTCGGGACCGTGCCGAGCGACGTCGTCAGCCTGACGCGAGACGACGTTGCGGACCTGGAGCCGCTCTATGGCCCGATGGTCAAGGACCAACCGATAGTCGCTCGCGACCGCGTGCTGCATGTCGGCGACGCCGTCGCAGCGGTCGCGGCTCGGACACCTCGCGAAGCGGACAAGGCGCTGGAGGGCATCGACGTCGAGTACGAGGAGATACCCGGGGTTTTCGATCCGGTGGACGCGGTCGGACAATCTGCCCCGCTTCTCCACGAGGGGCTGGAGTATCCGCCAGACCTGCGACCAGACGGACGGAACGTCTGTCATCGCTTCCGACTTCATTCGGGCCTCGGCGCGGATGGATTTGCGGCGGCCGATGTTGTCATCGAGGAGACGTTCACCGTCGCCGGCGCTGCCCACGTTGCGATGGAGCCGCACGCCACGCTCGCCCACTGGACGGAGGGGCGGCTTCACGTCATCACCGGGACCCAGACACCGTTCAGCGTCAGGCGCGACCTGGCCGAGCTCTTCCGCATCCCCGAGGAGATGGTCCGGGTCGTCGTCGCCCCGATGGGCGGCTCGTTCGGGGCCAAGACGTTTATGCGGCTCGAGGCGATAATCGCGGCGCTTGCCCGCAAGGCAGGACGGCCCGTGCGTGCTGTGCTCACGCGTGCCGAGGAGTTCGTGACCGTCAACCGCCACCCGGCTCGATTCCAAATCCGGCTTGGAGCAAAGCGTGATGGGACCTTTGTCGCGAAGAGCGTAGATGCCTGGTGGGACACCGGCGCTTACGCAGACTGCGGTCCGAGCGTCTGCACCAAGGGCGGATACGCGGCGATCGGCCCGTACCGGATCCCCCACGTCACTGTCGAATCCCGATGCGTTTACACCAACCGGCCGCCCGCAGGCGCCTTTCGCGGCTACGCCGCGACGCAAGGCGTGTGGGCCTCGGAGCGCATGACCGATCTGATGGCCGATCGCCTGCAGATCGATCCACTGGAGCTGCGCGTGCACAACCTGCTTCGGGAAGGAGACCGGTTTGCGACGGGTGAGGTGATGAGGGACGTCCGTTTTGAAGACTGCTTGCGCGCAGCAGCGAAGGCCGTGGGGTGGCATGAGGGCCGGAGGAACAAGGGCATCGCTGTGATGCTGAAAGGCATGCAGACTCCGAGCCGGACCGGAGTGGCGCTCGAGATTGACGTGGCCGGCCGCGTTCTGGTGCGCTCCGCCACCACCGACATGGGACAGCGACCGGGGGTCACGCAGCGTGCGCTAGCATCGCAGGCGCTTGGCCTCGCGCCGGAGCACGTTGTGGTGGGCCCAAACGATACGGACCTCGTCCCGTTCGACACGCGCACGACGTCGTCTCGATCCACGTTCATGATGTCGAATGCGATCCGGGAAGCCGCGCTGGAGCTGAGGAGGAAAGTCGCCGATCGCCTGGAAGTGGCGCCGGAGGACCTCGTGTTCACGGGCGCCCAGGCCGGCGTCGTCGGATCGCCGGACAGAAGCGTGCCCCTCGCGTCGCTCACGGGGCTGCGCGGCGACGGCTCGTTCGTTACACCGGGCGGACTGGACCCGGATACCGGACAGGGCATCGCCTCTTCGCACTGGCACCAGGCAGCCGCGGCTGCGGAGGTAAGCGTCGACCCTGACACGGGAGTCACCACCATCGCTCGCCTGCACACCGCCGTCTACGCAGGACAGGTCGTCGACACGCCTGGCGCCGAGCTCCAGAACGAGGGCTCGACGATATTCGGGATCGGTACGGCCCTTCTCGAGAGCATTGTCTTCGACGGCGGCCAGCTCATCAACGGCAATCTGTCCGACTACGAGATCCCGTCGATCCTGGACGTCCCCGACTTCACCTACGAGTTCGTCGAAGGAGGTGAGCACAGCCACGGGCTGGGCGAGATGGCGGTGCCGGTGGTGCCGGCGGCGGTCGGCAATGCGGTCGCAGCGTCTGGTCATCCAGTCCGCGACCTGCCCATGACCGCGGAGACGGTCATCGGATCGAAGGCCGCAGTATGAAGATCGGTGTTCGTGTCAACACCCAGCCGGTCGAGCTCGAGTCCCGCGCCGACGAGGCGCTCCTCCTCGCCTTGAGGCGGGCGGGTTTCCGCTCAGTCCGGATGACCTGCGGGATCGGCGTTTGCGGCGCCTGCACTGTGTTGATCAACGGCGAGCCGATGTCGAGCTGCCTGGTGCTGGCGCCTGCCGCCGCGGGCGCCGAGATCACCACTGCGGAAGGCCTGAAAGATGACGATCCGGTCGCGCTGGCATTCCAGGCGGCCAATGCGTTCCAGTGCGGTTACTGCACACCCGGGTTCGTACTGACTGCGAAGGCCTTCCTGGCCGAGGTTCCCGACCCCACCAACGAGGACATTCGCCACGCGCTGGCGGGCAACCTGTGTCGCTGTGGGAGCTACGTGAAGATCTTGGAGGCAGTCCGCCTCGCAGCCAGGGCAGTCAGGCAGTGAACCAGAATCCCGCGGCGCTGGCGCTCGCCTTCGCGGGTTCGGGATTGTTAGTCCGCCGCGACGAGCCAACGGAGCTGCCATCCGTTTCCGACCTCGACGCGTGCGGCCCGATGCTGGCCGGGCCCTTTGCGATCGGCCGGATCGGCGACCGCGCAGTCATGGCTCTGGCCATAGCGCCGGAAACGATCTGCGCGGACCTGGAGTCGAAGGGGCTGCGTGAGCTTTTCGGCATCCTTCCCGAACCTCTCATGTCGCTCGCTGCGCGAGCCTCGCAGACCCTCGAATGGTCCTTTGCGCATGCGTTCTGCGGTCGTTGCGGAAGCCCGACAGATTACAGCCCGACCGAGCTGGCGCGGACATGCCCGTCCTGCGGAGCGATTTTCTACCCGCGGCTCACGCCGGCGGTGATCACGCTGGTACGGAGAGGATCGGACATCCTGCTTGCGCGAGGGCGGCGCTTCGGATCGAATTTCTACAGCCTCATCGCGGGATTCGTAGAGCCAGGCGAGACTCTCGAGCAGGCCGTTGCACGCGAGGTCCTCGAGGAGGTTGGGATCGAGATCGAAGACATCCGGTATTTCGGCAGTCAGTCCTGGCCGTTTCCAAGCCAGATGATGGTCGGGTTCACCGCCCACCACGCTTCCGGCTCAATCCAGATCAACGAATCGGAGCTCAGCGACGCTCGGTGGTTTCCGATCGATGAGCTGCCCGGTGATGTCGAGATCCCGAACACCTTCAGCATCTCCGGCAGGCTGATCCGCAGCGCGCTGCCTTCGGAGCGGGGAACGGCCGGCTAGTCAGCTCCATCCCCTAGCGCGACGAAGAGCCGCTCGGGGGTGATCGGGATCTCGTTGACGACAGCCTTGGAACCCAGCTTGCGAAGGGCGTCCTCCACCGCTCCGGCGATCGCGGCAGCGGCGGGTATGGTTGCGCTCTCGCCCACCCCTTTGAAGCCTTCGGGGTTGTCGAAGACCTCGGATTCGACCATCACCAGCTCGGGCAGGACGTCCACCTCAGGCGGCCCCGGGATGAGGTAGTCGAGGAAGCTCGAACTGACGAAGCTTCCATCCTCCAGGTACACCGCTTCCTCCAGGAGCGCATAGCCGAGTCCGTGTGCAAAGCCGCCATGCAGCTGACCTTCCAGGAGCAGCGGGTTGATCGACCGCCCTGAATCGTGGCCGATGACGTATCGGACGATGCGAACGGATCCCGTTTCGCCGTCGACCTCGACGACCGCCGCGTGGCATGCGCTGGCGTAGGCGGGGGGCCGCTTGAAGGTTTCGGACACCTCGAGCGGCCCCTCGCGCAGGAGCTCTCGAAGGGGCGCATGCTGGCCCGAAAAACCCCGGACGTGGATGCCTTCCGGGGTCAGGACGAGGTCGGCGGGATCGGCCTCGAGCAGGTCCGCTCCTTTCTCGAGGAGCCGGCGCCGAGCCGTAGCACCCGCCAGGGCGGCTGCGTTGCCGACTTCGAACGCGGACCGGCTTGCGGCGGTATTGGCCGCTCGCGGGACTGCGTCGCTGTCGCCCGTGGTCACCTCAACCCGATCGAGAGGCCAGCCCAGCCGCGTCGCGACGACCTGGGCAAATGTCGTGTCGTGGCCCTGGCCGCCTGGGCTGGAACCCAGGAAGGCGTGTGCCCTTCCGTCAGGATGGACCAGGACGCGGGCCTCTTCTCCGGTCCCGATTCCGGTTCGCTCGACCGACAGGACGACGCCGATCCCGAACTGTGCTCCGAGGGCTTGGTCTGACCGCAGCTGGTCGTAGCCGAGCGCGTCGGTGACGCCATCGAGAAGCCCGATGTAGTCGCCACCGTCGTAGACCACGCCCAGCTGGGTGTCATAAGGCATCTGTTCGGGACGAATCGCATTGCGGCGGCGCAATTCGACAGGATCCATGCCCAGGCTCGCCGCCAGGTGGTCCATGGTCCGTTCGATCGCGAAGTTGCCGACCTCCCTGCCTCCGCCCCGGATGAACCCTGTCGGGCAGGCGTTGGTGTACACGAGGTCGACGTCAGCACGGTATGCCGGCACGCGGTATGCGCAGATCAGGTGATTGGTGATCGTTGTGG
>JALZAL010000340.1 GCA_030948325.1 Candidatus Dormiibacterota bacterium | reverse complement strand
TACTTCATGGCACCCGGTGGCCAGGTGTTCACCATCGCTCCCACGGTGAAGTAGGAACTCGTGTGCCCGTCAGTCCATTGTCTATAACCGCCAGAATCGCGGATTTTGAATACAAAATGGTCGGGGGGAGGGGACAGTATTTGAACTCTCGAATTGAACTCGGCAGCGGCGTCCTCGACCTAATTAGGACCCATGGCGACCGGCTTGAACAGGCCGCCGCCGGCGTTTAAGCCCGCCCGCCGGCTCTCGTGGTAGTCGCGCCAGGACGTGGGGACGCCCCGGATCAGGCGGCACCAGGCGATCGCGCAGCAGCCGCATCATCTTGCGAGCGTCGGCGGGCAGCGCTTCCTCGCGTCGGAGCTGGCCCTTCTCCAGGACGTCGAGGACCTCGTCCATGAACCGCTGGACGCCGAGCCATAGCGCCTCGGCCTCGGCCCCGATGTGTCGGCGTTCAGCGAACGCGAAGTCCTCGCCAACCTGCGGACGGCGGCCGAGTCGGTCGGGCAGCGGCAGCGTGTAAGTCCCGTCGGCCTCGATCCGCATTTGGCCCTGCGGCCGCGGGACCGCGAAGGCGTGGAGGCTGTAGTCGGCCAGGTCCCGCACCTCGGCGAACGCGCCCTTGCGGAGCCGATCCAGCGCCTTCCGGACGCGCGCCGCATCGTGCCTCGGCAGGAACTCGACCACGCCGATCGGGTGGTCGACGATCTCACCCTTGACCCTCTCGCCCCATCCTCCCTCGACCCGGTCCATCAGCGCCCGCCCCCACCAGAGCATCGCGTGGAAGTCGGCGTGCGCGTCGGGCACGGAGTTGACCAGCCGGCGCACGCGCGGCGTCATCACCACCGGGTCAATCACCATCACGCCCTTGTCGCCGACGGGCTTCCAGAACGGGGACCGCGCGAAGGCGTCCGTGACCGGTCGGATGCGCATGTAGCACGTCTCGATCCCGTTCGCCGCGAAGACGACGTCGGCCATCCGCGCCTCGGCGAGCAGCAATCGGTCGTACTCCGGCTTGACCGCTTGCTGGCCGGCGTACGCGTAGCGCGTGAGCCGGTTCGACAGCAGTAGCAGGCGCGCGTACCACTCGGTCTCTCGACGACCGCGGCGACCGACCGGCCTGCGCGGCGTCGCGCGCGGTCGCGTCGCGCCTGGCCGGTCGACGACGGTGATGTCCGGCCTTCCGAGATCCTCCGCGATCGCTGCCTGAAGCTGCGCCTTGACCTCGTCGCGTGGAGCCTTCGCGGCGACCGCCACGGTGACCAGCTCGATGACCGGGACGGGCAGGCCAGCGACGTAGCCGTGGCCGCGCATCAACTCCGCCTCGTCGACCTTGCTGTTGAAGGACAGGGTCGTGAGGAGCGGGAGCCGCGCGTCGATGGCCTTGCGCAGGTCGTCGTATCGCGTATGGCCAAACTCCGCGGCGCCGCGCGCGGGGACCAGCTGGAAGTCGAAGGACCGAGGCTGCGGCACTACTCGCCGAGAAGCTTCGAGCCCTGGTCGGTGATGCCCGTGACCGTCACGTCCATGACCTTGTTGTCGCCTCGCATCTGCTTGCCGCGCACGTCACCGGCGTCGAGCAGCTCGCCCATGAGGCGCGCCAGGTGGTCGCGGTCCTCCGCGCTCAGCCGCATGCGATCAAGGACCAGGTCCGTGTCCACCGGTCGCGCGTCCGGCGCTCGGTCCTTGAGCAGCTCCTCGAGGGTCCGCATTATCCGCAGTTTGAGGCTGTCGCGCGGCGTTGCCATGTGAAGGTCAGCTTACGGCCGCCAGCCGGGGCGAGGCGCCAATTTTCTGGTGCCCCACGTCGGCCATGCGCTTCGCAACTCCTTCCAAGCGATCGGGACCGCGCCGGACCGAGTTTCCCTCCTGGCGCTGGCGCCAGGCTTCGAGCATCGGGTAGGTCGAAAGCATCGCCTCAGCGCGAAGATGGCGGACCGCCGGGTGACGGTGCGGGCGGTAACCGCGAGCGCCGAGCTGGTCGCCGACCGCGGCGTCGATCGACAGCACGATTAGGACTTGCGCCAGAGCATCCGCAGATCGCGATAAAGGCCCCCGTCAGATGTATGACGGCCGAGAGCTAGTCCGCGCAGACGTTGAGGACGGCTTCGACGAACTGCCTCGTTTCCGTGAGCGGGGACGTGCGCGAGGCGGCCCCTGTTCGAAGTTCGTGTCGGCGGGCAGCCGCCGAATCTACTAGGAACCCACGTTCGTACCTGACACGACTTTGGGGTCGCCAAGAGCTGAGCGAGCGCCAACCAATGCTACTGGCGGATTACAACCTATTAGGTGCCAGGTCGCGTGTGACCGAGCTACGCCAAAGGACCCTTCTTTGGCGGCTTCTTGAACTGGTGAAGCGAGCGGATGCCTCGCCTGACGGTTAGCGTTGCCGGCGTGTCGTACTCCGCCTTTTTGGCCTCCCAGAAAGTCGCGATATCGCTCGCGAGCTGCAAAGCCCGAGTGGAGGTAGCGATGGCTCGACCACTTGCGTACCACGCTAGCGGCACGGTCGCCCACGCGCCGTCATCTCCGCCGTAGACATTGCCCTCCGCTGGATGCATCAATGCATCCCTGTACTTATGCAACTCAATGAAGGCCGACCAGCCTTCATGGGCCGCAACATCGCCGAATCCAACTGACTTCAGTACCGCGATGAGCCGTTGGCTAAGCTCGTTCTTCGGGTCGTCGGCTGACTTGCTGATCCGCGCAACCTCCAATATCAAATAAGAGAAAGTGAGGACCGCGTTGACGACCAGTGCGTTACCGGCCCCATAGAGCCTCTTGCGCAACTCATCGTCAAGAAGTGTTCGCTGATCGCTCTCGTCGACCGGTAGTTCAAGCAACTGGGCGTCCAGTTCTACGAGATCGTCATGTGCGGCCTGCCAGCCCTGCAGGTGCAGCACCCAGTAATGGGGCCATGAGATGTTTACCAGTCCATACGTTTCGTGGAGCGACGGCAGGAGGACGATGACCTTCGCCCCTGCAGCATGCGCTCGAGCCAGGCTCGGATCGGATGCCGTCTTCAACTTTCTGCCCTTCATGTCGCCGATCCTAGCGAACGTCGCCTGGTATTCCGCAGAGTGATATGCCATCGGTGAGGGCCCGCCCGGGTAGAAAGCTTCGCCAACGGCTCGGCTTTGAGGACAATGCCCCCATGAATCTTGTCCCGCTTCCTCCAGAGCCAATGAGATCCCTATCGGAGCGCGTAAGGGCGTGTGGGGGACCGGTGAGATGGGCTTGGTTCGGTGCGCGCTCACATGTCTCTGACCAATTTATGCCTGCATCGCTGGTGATCGATTCCGGTTCTCCGGTCACCACGCGCGAGCTTGAATACGACCTGGTGCGAAGCGTTGTCGAGGAAGTTACGCCCGCCGAGGCGGCCCGTCGGTTGGAGTTCTCGATCTTTCCGTTCCTCAGTGAGGGCTACGGTGACGTGGGACCTGACGGACTTGGGCGCATGATTCACAACTGCTTGTGGCTGACCACCGAGCAGCCTTCAGTGGCCTTCTATGCTCGGCCTGAATGGCCTTGCTTCTACGCAAGCCTGGAAGGTCTCGACAAAACTTCCGGACAGAGCAGTTTGCAGGACCGCGGACCAGTCTTCTCTAGGGGCAAGCCCTATTTCCCTAGCCTGACGGCGTTATACGAACAGGAATTCTTGAGAGTACGGATGATGCAGGCGAACGTATCGCCCCTCACATTGCTTCGTCTAATGGACAAGAGAGGCCGGTTCCGCGAAATGACTTTCGTTGACGGGATGCTGTCGATCCCGGTTGAGCTAGAAGCCAATTGCCAATTGAGCGTTGCCTGGCGCGGGGAAGGAGATCATTCTTGGTCCCACACAGAGGAAGCGGTAACCACTGGAAACTGGCAGATGGCCTTGGATCAGTTGCCCGCGGAATTCTGGGCGGTCTTGTCCAGCAACGGCGATCTGCTTGACCGCCGCGGATGGGCAGAAGGCTTAGGGAACAAGCCCGGAGACCCGGACTCAAACCTCGTTCGCAAGGCCATGCAGCTAGGCGAAGGCCTTACCGTGGAATTTAAGGAGACGCTGGGTGGGTCCGACAACGAAGAGTTCGCCGAAACCGTGGCGAGCTTTGCAAATGGCCAGGGCGGTTACATCTTTCTTGGCATTAGGGACGACGCCACGATCGCGGGCTTCTCAGACAAGAAGGTGCCGGACACCGTCACCAACATAGTGCGCGCCAACGTTGTGGAGTTCTTGGAGGTCGGAACGACGTTGGTTGAGATCGATGGCAAGCCAGTTTGGATAGTCAGGGTGCCATCAGGCTCCGATAAGCCTTACCGGTGCAAAGGAAAAGTGATGGTCAGAGCAGGTGGCACCGATCGTCTCGCAACGACCTTCGAACACCATCGCCTCTCCGCCAAGACACAAGGAGTCTCGTACGGCCTGCCTCCCTACATTTGAGGGACGCCGTAAGTCACCGGTTGGCCGGCAGTTAAGGACAATTCAGTTTCGCCATGGACGATAAAGCCGCACCAAACCTACCTGCTCTGATTGCCAACAAGGGCCAGGCGTTCACGCAACCACAACTGAACGAGACAAAGGCCAAGCTACAAGCACTTACAAACGATGATCGCCGAGCGTTCAGGGACCAGAATGCCGCGTCCATCGCCAAGCATCAGGATCCCCGCCTGCTGATCGTGGCTGGACCAGGCACCGGCAAGAGCTATC
>JALZAL010000338.1 GCA_030948325.1 Candidatus Dormiibacterota bacterium | reverse complement strand
ACTCGGCGCGGCAGACTCTTCAAGGGGTGCCCGCGGTCGTCAACGTGGGCGTCTTGGTTGTCTTTGTCGTAGGCGTGGCTGCAGCCGCCCGAGTCATGAGGCGGGTAACCCGGCCGATGGCCGACCTGGTCGCGGCAGCAGGGCAGATCGAAGCCGGCGACTACTCGGCGCGAGTGGCGGAATCTGGTCCACCGCAGCTGCGCTCCGTCGCCAGGGCGTTCAATGCGATGTCGGCAAAGCTCAAGTCGACCGATGAGCGGCGGCGAAGCTTCCTGGCCGACGTCACACACGAGCTGCGGACGCCGCTCTCGATCATCCGCGGACAGGCAGAGGGCATAGCCGACGGGGTCTACCCCGCGGACGCGGCTCACATCGAACCAATCCTGGATGCGACCCGAGGGCTCGAGGTCCTGGTGGAGGACTTGCGCACATTGGTGCTGACCGATGCGGGCAGCCTCTACCTCAACCGCGAGCTCGTCGACCTGACGTTGCTCGTCCATGACGTGGTGGCGTCGTTCGAATCGCAGGCTGAAGCCGCTCAGATCAACTTGACGGCGGACATGGATGCTGCGGTTCCAACGGCCGACCTCGATCCCGCGCGAATGCGCAGCGCGCTCGCGAACGTGATCTCAAACGCAATCCGCCACACTCCGGCCGGAGGATCGGTGCGGGTGGGGGTCAGATCCGCCGGTGACGAGGTAATCATCAGCGTCACCGACACGGGCGAAGGCATCCCCACGGACCTGATGCCTCGGGTATTCGAGCGTTTCGTCAGGGCGCCCAGCTCAACCGGCTCAGGCCTGGGCTTGGCGATCGTCCACGACATCGTCTCCGCCCACGGCGGCAAGGTCGAAATCGAGAGCGCAGAAGGCATCGGGACGGCTGTGCGGGTAAGGCTTCAAGCGGCGCCAAAATGAGCGCCTCGTGAAGCCCGGGTCACGGCGAAAGTAGGCGAATTTTGCTGATATTGTTACGCCGCCGCCAACATCATGACGAGGTGAAAAAGATGCGCCAGTCTCTTATCTCGATCAGCCTTGCCGTGCTCGTGGTCGTCATCTGGCCGGCATCAGCGCTGGCAGCCACACTTCCACCCTTGGGAACGGCGGGCAATTACGCAGTTCTGGCCGGACAGACAGTCACGAACACTGGCAAGACCTGGATCACCGGCCAGGTCGGCCTGAGCCCGGGCACTTCTGTGACGGGCTTCCCTCCCGGGACGTCTGGGCATCAGGACGTCGCCAATCCCGCGGCCGCTAATGCCAAGGCCGACCTAACAACCGCCTACCTGAATGCGAAAGGGCAAACGCCCTGCACCACCGTAGGGGTGAATTTGGGCGGCCGGACCCTGGGCTCCGGCATCTATTGCGGCGGCACCATGGGGATTACAGGAGGACAGACGCTGACTCTCAACGGTGGGGGCGTCTACATCTTCCAGATCGCGAGCACGCTCATCACCGGCTCAGCTTCACGCGTGCAACTTATTGGTGGCGCCCAGCCATGCGACATCTTCTGGCAGGTGGGCAGCTCGGCCACCATCGCCACCTCGACTGTTTTTGTGGGCAACATCATGGCCCTGACCTCGATTTCAATGCAAACCGGGGCAGTGCTCAACGGCAGAGCCTTGGCACAAAACGGCGCGGTCACTCTCGACACCAACCGCATCATCCAGCCGAGCGGATGCGGTTACAGCAGTCCGGCGTATGTGCCACCGCCGAGCGGAACTCCCCTACCTCCAACACTCGGTGTGCCTCTCGAGCTGCGTGGGGAGTTTCCGTGGTTGATCCTGATAGGCGCCGGCGCCGGGTTGAGCGCAACTGCACTCGCCGTCCGCAGTCGACGACGCCGCCGCACGACGTAGGCTAGGCCGTGGTGAGGACGTGGCCGTCATTGGTCGACCGCGCCCAACTGTCAGCTCCGCTGTTGGGCGAGCTAGCGCTGGCTGGGTTGCTGGCGGTCACGCTCGCCTTCTCCTGGCGTGACGGGGTCCCCGACGGGTACGTCTACCCAGTCGGGTCCACCCAGTCCGAGGTCTCGGCCGTTCAGCCATCTGGGAACAACCGGATTCCCAGTGCCGCTCAAGCGTCGAGACTTCCCGTCGTCGACCCGGCGCCGCCACCGCAGGCTCCGATCCCGACAGCTCCTCCCGTGCAGCTGCTCATCTCGTCACTGGATGTCCACCGTGCGGTGGAGAAGGTCGGGGTGGACCGCTTCGGAGTCCTGATCGTGCCAGTCAACAGCTGGAATGCCGGTTGGTACAAAGGGGGGCCGGTGCCTGGAGCCCCCGGGGACGCGGTCATCGAAGGGCACGCCGGATACCCCGGACAGCCCATGATCTTCGGCAGGTTGGTCACCCTCCGCCCAGGAGACAAGATCATCGTCGTGCTGGCGGACGGAAGCAGGCAACTTTTCATTGTTGTTTCGATGACGAGCGTGCCAGTCGGTACAGCACCGCCGGGCATGGGCGAGCCCTACGGCCCATCCCGCCTCACGCTCGTCACCTGCACCGGCCATTTCGACAAGCACAGCTACTCGTATTCAGATCGCCTGGTGGTCGAAACGGCATACGCCGGCCTCGCCTGAGAGCAGCCACCCAAGCCGGCCCGGGGACAAAGTTGCTGACTTTGTTATGAGCGGTGAGCCATCGTCACTGTAAGAGGTGAATGACTAAATGGCAATTCAACAACCGGCTCCCGCTTCCGCTCCTGTTCCGGCCGCCGCTCCTACTCCCACCGCGCCGGTCGAGCACGTGGCGATGACCGAGCAACCCAGGTACAACTTTCGCGCAGCGGCTGTAGTCGGATTCATCGTCGGCATCGTCGAGATCTTTATCGCTGCCCGCTTCCTGGGCAAGTTGTTCGGAGCGTCGGCGCATTCGGCCTTCGTCAACTTCATCTACCAGGTCAGCTCGCCAATGGTTGGCCCTTTCACGGGAATCTTCGGCGACAGCGGATCGAGGACCAACACTTTCGAAACCGCGTCCCTGGTTGCGATTGTCGTGTATGCGGTGATCGGTTGGGGCCTGGTGGTCCTGATCCGCATCGTCACCGCGCCGCATGGCACCAAACCCGCGACCTCGTGATCGACCTCAGATCCTGGCCGAAGCGGTGGAACGACACCGGACTACGAGACATCGCGATCCTGCCTGAGAGTTCCCCGTCACGTCCGTGGTCGATGCTTGGGATGCTGGCGGTTGGATTGGTTGCCGGGGCGGCCCTGGGCTATGCGCTGTCCCAACGGTCACGCACGAAACCCGTCATGTACGGCCACTCAATCGATGACGAGGTCGAAGCGATGGGTAGTGACGAGCCCGGTGAGCCGGGCGCGGCCCCCATGTCCACTCGCTCAAATCACGGCCGCAAGGCCACGTCGGAGGTTTAGAAGCGTGTCGCTGACAAGCATTGTCATCTGGATCATCATCGGTGCAATCGCCGGCTTCCTCGCCAGCAAGGTTCTGACCGGCAAAGGCATGGGTCTCATCTGGGACATCGTGGTCGGCATTATCGGCGCGTTCGTCGGCGGTTGGCTCGCAGGCATTCTCCACATCGCCGTCACCAACATCATCGTGCAGGTGGTGGTCGCGTTCGTGGGCGCACTGATCCTGCTCATCATCTTCCGCGCAGTCGCGGGTCGCGGCAGGTCGCGCGCGTAGCGTCCGTCGATACCCGGGCCCATCCCCCGTCGCCGCGTGATCCTGGAGTATCAATCTGTGCACCGATGACCACCGGCGCGTGGAGAGGCGCTGGACGGTCGACTCGACTCTTCGCGCTTACCGCTTGTCGCACCCGGTTCTGGTGTCAAGTCCCGGCAACTAGAATTGCGCTGGAACAAAGCTGGAGCGGGAGACGGGCTTCGAACCCGCTACCTCGACCTTGGCAAGGTCGCGCTCTACCAAGTGAGCTACTCCCGCTCGGGCAGAGGAGAAATCATAACCCGCCCTGTCTCACGGCCACCTCGCGGCGATTCGAGCGGGTCTAGCTTCTTCCAGGTTCTCGGCCCGCCACCACTTGCTCCGCTTCGAAGATCTCCTCGATCGGCCGATTGAAGGTTCGGGCCAGGGAAAACGCCAGAGGTAGGCTCGGGTCGTACTTGCCCGTCTCGACCGCGTTCACGGTCTGGCGCGATACACCCAGTCGCTCCGCCAGCTCCGCCTGCGACCACTCCAGCTCGGCCCGCAGGACCCGCAGCCGGTTCTTCACCGATACCGGAAGGCGAAGATCGCGGTGCCGGCCGCCCAGAGTATGGCCATCAAAGGCAGGACGAATGTCCAGTTGAGATGCGGCATTCCCGCCCCCTCCAGGAACCCATACGCAAAGGTGATCAGCGCGGTGGCCCCCAGAGAGAAGCCGAACGCCTCCGCCTGGATTCGCCTCTGCAGCTCGTCCAGCTGCCCAAGGCGGCGAACGAAAAAGAACAGCACCAACGCCGCCGGCGCCACCGGCACGACCGCGGCGATGTAACGCCACGACGCGTCCGGATTCGCACGCAGGATCGTCACGGACCCGATCAGAAACATCATGTACGCGAGCATCGCCAGGCCGATCTCGATTTGCGACCGGTAGGTGATCCACGTCGACTGCACCGGGGCGGGCGGCGGCCCAGGAGGTGCGGCGACCTCGCGGGGCATTGAAGCTTCCGTCCTCAAGAAAGGCGAGGCGGGGTGGGTGTAGAGAGGTTCTACCGGCGCCTGCGCCGGGTCTTGCTGAGGGGTGTCGCTCATGTCATCGGCATAGTAAAGCTTACTTTGCAATATGTCAAGTCTCCTTGTCTTACGCGCCGAGGTAGCAAAGACGACGCGAAGCGTTACTCGCTGGCGTCGTCGCCCTGCTGATGCTGCTGGTCGTGCTTTGGCTGAGGCTTCTTGGCCTTGTTCGGCGACGGCGCCTTGTGCTGTTGAGTGGCGACGGGCACGGTTGCCAGTCGGTCGAAGTGGTGAGCCACCGCAGCGCCGGCCAACCCGCCGACCAGCAGCGCGCAGGCGATCAGGAGCAGGCCAAGGCTGCCAAGGCGATCCAATGCTGCTGTCACCACGTCACTGCCTACCAACGTCGGGTGATGGCCGAATGGTCGTTTGCCGATTACGATCTAACCGACCAACATGCAGCGCGGAGCGATGCCAAAGCCCAGCGAAGAGGCGAAGGCGGCGTTCGCGAGGCTCGTGCCCGGCGAACCCGCGGTCGCCATGCGCCCGATGTTCGGGAACCTGGCTGCGTTCGTGAACGGCAACATGTTCGCCGGGCTTTTTGGGGAGGAGCTGTTCGTCCGACTTTCCGAAGCCGACAGCGCCACTGTTCGCAAGCAAGGTGGCCGCGACTTCGAGGTCATGCCCGGCCGCGCGATGAAGGGTTATGTCCTGGTCCCCAGCAAGTGGCACACCAAGCCCGAAAGTGCTCAGGGCTGGATCAAAGTGGCGCTGGAGCTCACACGGAAGCTCCCCGCGAAGTCGGCCGCCGGCAAGAAGGTGGCCGCCAAAAAGGCCGTCATCAAGAAAGTCTCGAAAGCTCGCTGAAGCGTCGCCGGACGCTAGCGCTTGGACTTGCCCTTGCCGCTCGACGCGTTTTGCGGTTTGGCGCCTGTAGCGGTGTGAGCCTGGGGAGCCACCTCTGGCTCCAGCTGATCGGCTGCGGCGGCTGCCTGAGGCCCCATCGACACCTTGCCACTGAAGCTCGCGCCATCCTGAATGACCAGACGCGCCACCTGCACGTCGCCGGTCAGAGACCCCGTCCGCGCCACCACCAACCGCTTGCGGGCGGTCACCGGCCCGCTCACGGTGCCTCGGATGTTGACGTCACCACCGGCAAGCGATGCATTGACGTTCGCCTCGTCATCGATCTCGACGTCGCCCGTAGCGTGAATCGCACCCTCGACCGTCCCGCCCAGGTGCACATCGCCATCGATGTGCAGCTCTCCGATCAGGCGGTCGCGCGGGCCCAGCGTGACGGCGCTGCGCTGACCCGATGAGTTCCCCTTGATCGGCGGCTGATCCGCCGTCGACCTAGGAACCCTGGCCCCCGGAGCTGTGCTGCTCGAGGTCGCCCATACGAACGTGACCGTTCAGGCTGGCCCCGTCCTCGATCTGCAGCCTGCGGACGGTGACGTCCCCATTCAGCTTTGCATTCTTGCCCATGATCAGCTTGTCACGAGCATTGAGCGCACCTTCGACATCGCCCTTAATCGTGACGTTGGACGCCTCGAGGAGAGCCTTCACCTTGGCTCCGGTTGCCACCTCGATGTTTCCAGTAACGCGAACCTCACCCTCGGCCCGTCCGTCCACGTGCACGTGGCCGTCATAGGTGAGCTTTCCTTCGAGGATGTCGTTCGGACCCATCGTGAACCTGTGGATCCCGTCACGTTTCGAATCGCTTTGATCGTGGCCAGCCTCGACAAGCGTGCTTTCTGCCACTGCCTCCTGAACTTCCATGAACTCGAATCACCCCCGCTTGGATTACGACGCCGGTCGCTCCGGAGCCGATGTTTCAGGGTACTGCAGCACCGGACGTGTCTGGGTTACTAAGCTCCATTCGTTGCCAGGCAACGCAGTGTTGCTCGGCAAGGTCGTTCGTGCTCATGCGAACTCACCCAACAGGCCCGCGGCCGTCAACGATGCCGAGCGTGATGGCACAGCGGCGTACGGCTCGTGGCCCCAGCCCTTCTGCAACAGGTCCGCATGTTCGCGCAGCTCGATCATCCAGTCCGCGAGCTGGCTTTGGTGACAGTGCACGGCACGAAGTTTCATCTGCACCTCGTCGCCGGTCAACTCCACCACAACGTCGACGTGGTCCGCGATGACGGCCGGCAGCGCCTCACCGTCCACCGACGTGAGACGAGCCGCCTCGCGGTAGAACGTCGCGAGCTGCTCGTCAACAGCCAGATGGTAGAGACCCGGGCGCCGGCCCTCGGGCATCGCCGCCACCGCTGCGTCTGTGCAAGCGCCGACGGCGATGTGATCCGGGTGTCCGTACCCGCCATCGGGCCCCCAGGTGATCACAGCCGCGGGCTGCACCGTAGTTATCGCCTGCAGAATTCGCTGCGTGATCTCGTTGGGGTCGCACCTGTCCACGCCACCGTCGGGATAGTCCCAGATCTCGACTCCGGCCAGCGCCAGCGCCGTCGCAGCCGCCTCCATCTCCGTGGTACGGATCCTGGCCAGATCTTCGCGCTGTGCGCCGGGCGGTTTGCCTCCCCAGCCCTGCTCACCGCGCGTGGCGCACACCAGGTGCACCATCACGTCATTGCGGGTGTGTCGCACGATGAGGCCGCCGGCGCCCATCGATTCATCGTCGGGGTGGGCCAGCACGGCCAGAAGCCAGCGCATTTCGGACGACAAGATAAACCCATCCGGCGGGGCGCCGTCGCGCGTCGGCATCCGCGGAAAGTGGAGGCTGTTCTTCATCGACCCCGGCTCGGCGCTGGGTTAGAGGAGCGCCGTCAGTTCGGGGCCGGCCTGAAAAGCCCGACCGCATTCATCGGCTGCGGTCCTCGATCTCCCATGCGTGGTCGACGGCGTGCCAGGCCATGCGCCTGGCGACATATCTGGCCGGCCAGCCGTTGTCGGTCACACCTTTGGTACCCGCACGGAGGCCTGCGACAATTGCATTGCGATGCTCGCGCACCGCAGCCCCGTCCCCTGCACCAGGTTGCTTCAACCGGAGGCCGAGCTTCCGCGCGTAGGCAATCTCTGCGTCGAGCACATGCTCGGCGATCGCATCGCGGTCCCGACCGCCGCCCCGGGGGCCTTTCCGTAACGATGCCGGCGCGTTTTCAACCCCCCGGTCCAGCACAGTCCACGAGGCCGAGACCAGGGCCGACAGCCGACCCGCCTCTTTCTTCGTCAGCCTCTTAAATTCAGCTTTCGCGATCGCCCCTGGAGCACCGAATTCGGTTGTTGCATTGCCGGGCAGGCGCTCAACCACCTCGAAGCCAGATCCGGGCACGAACGTGATCCGCGCAGCCTTCGCCACCAAGGCATATCGCGGAGCGGCTTCGGCGAGAGCCTCGAGCGCCGCCTTCTCATCCTTGCCTGAGCGGGCCCACCCAGGCCATTCGGCAGCGCACGCGAAGACGCGCCTCTTCCCCACCTCGAGGTAGACGGGTGTCGCCATCCAGTCGAGCGTAGGGGTTTTCCCGACGCTGCCGCGCGATCGGCTTAGGCGCCGGCTACGGCTCGTCCGCCGTCAGGAGCTCGCTGCCGTCCGGCATCGCTGTCGAACCATCCACCGATCGTCGCGCGATCGAAGGCCAGAGGGAGGTCAACGTCGGAGGAACGTCTCTGCCGCTGCACAGTCACGTCGCCACCTTCTACAACTCCGATGAGGGCAGGCTGCGCCTCGCGGTTCCTTTCTTAGCTGAGGGGATCCGAGCGGGACAGCCGTGTTTCCTGGTCGCGTCCGGTGACGTCCTTGACGCCCACATCGGAGCGTTGCGATTGCACGACGTCGACATCGACTCGGCGACGCAGGGCGGGAACTTCGTCACGCTGGCCGGCCCGGGGACCACTTCGGAAGGTGCGCTGGCTCTCTGGGAGCAGCGCTTCTGGCCGAAGCTGGCGGGTGGTGAGACGGTGCTCCGCGTGGTCGGCGAGATGGGCTACGTAAGGAAGGTCTTCGCGTCGGACGCCGAGATGATGAGATACGAGGTGGCCTTCAACATGCTGGCCAGTCGCTTCCCGACAGTGGCCCTTTGTCACTACGACGTCAGGGAATTTGATGGCGAAGCGATCTTCCAAGCAATCAGAGCCCACCCCGACCTGTTCAGCCTGCACCTTGGCAGCTTCCTGAGCTAGCCCGAGTAGTCGCGCGGCGCCACCGAGCCGGAGAGTCCCGCCTTGCGCGGTCCGTGTGCATCCGCCTCACGTGAGCGCCCGAAGCGCTTCTCCGCCTCTGCGTGGTCGCCTCTGAGCTCGGCGACGCGACCAAAGGCACGCCACGTCCAACCCGCGAGCTGCCTCTCGCCCAGCTCTTCTGAGGTACGGATCGCGTAACGAAGGTCCTCCTCGGCTTCGTCGAGACGGCCTAGCTCTCGCTTTGAGATCCCACGCTCCGCCCTCGCGTCGGCCAGCTCCCATCGTGCTCCGAGCTCGCCGAAGATGTCGATTGCTCGGTCGAGCCACGATATCGAGTCCTCGAAGCGACCGAGATCCTCGAAGACGCGCCCTTTCTGAACCGCGGTGACAGCGACGCTGAACTGATCGCCGGTCTCCGCGGCAAGGGCACTCGCCTCCTCGATCAGCCGCAGAGCCTCATCAAAGTCGCTCGACTCCACCCGGTTGATGGACAACGACGTGAGCGCGCGCACGCGGGCCCAGCGATCCTTGGTGCCTGCGAGCGAGAGCGCACGGCGCCAGATCACCTCTGCCTCCTCGAACCGGTCGCGCGTCCATGGCACCCAGCCTGCGAAGAGCAGTGTCCGGGTGATCGCGAACTGATCACCAAGCTTCTCAGCCGCCGACAGGGAGCGGTCCAACAGCGCCTCGGCCTTGTCGACATCGGCCTCCACGTTGATGGCGATGTCGCCGAGGAACCGCAGAGAGTGCGTCAGCGCGAATGCGTCGCCGTGGGCCTCGGCCAGCGATACTGACCGCTCGAGTGCGTCGGTTGCCGATGGATACTCGCCCAGCCAGTAGTGGGCCTCACCCATGCCGGCCAGGATTCGCGCCTCGCGGGTCCCCCACCCGCCATCGGGCCCAGCCATCGCCAGGGCGCGCTCGTAGAAGTCGATTGCCGAACGGCTCTCCATGCGCCTGCGGGCGCGGTCTCCCGCCACCAGCAGGCCGTCCACGGCGCGCCCCGTTGTCGCCTGATCGTTCGGATCGAGGTCTCGCGCCGCCAGCGCAGCCAGCTCGAGGTGGTCGGCGGC
This sequence comes from Candidatus Dormiibacterota bacterium, assembly GCA_030948325.1. The sequence continues at coordinate 12,211 of JALZAL010000338.1, read as the reverse complement.
CCACGAGGGGTGGCCTGTCTCAAGGAGGTTCTGAGCCACCAGCCCATGAAGCCTGAGCCGCTCGCGCTTCGGCAGGCTTGCGTAGGCAACCTCACGAAGCGTCGCGTGGCGCAGCCGCCACTGAGCGACGACCCGGCCCTCGTCACGTACGAATATTTCGGCGTCCTCCAGCATCTGGAGCTCTTCAAGGCTTGCCGACGCATCGACGATTGCGAGCTCCGAGAAATCGAAGGAATACATGAACACCGATGCATGGCGCGCCAGCTCTCGCAACCGTGGGGCCAACGCATCCAACCTCGCCGACACGACGGCCTGGACGGTTGGAGGAAGGTTGACGGCGCCCCCTGACGAACCGCCGCCGTCATGGGTCATTAACATCCCGGTCGTCTCGATGATGAAATAGGGGTTGCCGCCTGCACGCTCGGCGATCACCGCCGACTCCGCATCGCCGATCTGATCGCCACCAGCTGCGCGAACGAGCTCGATCGATTCCTCGCTCGAAAGCGGGTCGAGCCGGACCAAGACCGCGTTGCCGCTGCTGGAGCCCCACGTCGGCCGCACGTCAAGCAGCTCTGAACGCGCAAGGGCCAGGACCATCGTCCGCCGGTGGTCGCGAGATCCCCTCACGCCGAGGCGCTCGATGAGGTCGAGCATCGCGGGCCTGAGCGTGTGGGCGTCCTCGATTGCGAGCACCACCGTTCTCGTTTCGGCGAGGCCGTCCACCAGGGAGATGAATCCGGTCGTGACGTCATGCACGAACGCAGTTTCTTCTCGACCTCCGGACACCCCGAAGAGCAGCGCGAGGCGTTCGGCCGTCGCAGCCGCCTCGGAGGCGTCTGGGAATTGACTGACGAGCTCGCGAAGGCGCTGGCGAATCATGTCCTCCGGCTCACCATCGCGGATACCGGCGAGGTCAGCGACGATGGCAGCGACGGGGGCGAACGTGGCGGTATCGGTGTACGAGCGCGCGCGGCCCCGAAGGACGACGACTTCGGACGGAAGGCTCGCCAGCAGCTCTGCGGCAAGTCGCGACTTGCCGATGCCAGCCTCGCCGAGAAGAGTCACGAGCACCGGCCTGCCCGTCGCAGTCGCGAGGCTGAGGCTCTGGCGGAGAATCGCCTGCTCGCTGTCACGACCGACAAAGGCGATGGTTCGCCGGGCTGACCGTGCGGTGAGCGTTCCAAGTGGAAACGCGGTCAGGTCCGTGTCGAACCCTTTGGCTCGCACCGTGCGGCGGCGACCGTAGGAGACCGTGTGGGCAGTGAGCGCGCGGGTTGTCAGTCCGGCCAAGATCTCTCCGGGCCGAGCCGCCGACTGCAGACGCGCGGCCGCGTTGACGACGGGGCCCGTCACCAGGAGCTGGCCTGCGGGACCCAAGCCCGTGGCCGCCTCGCCTGATTCGATGCCGATGCGAACCTCGAGCGGCTCGGTCAGACCTTGCGAACGTGCAAACCGTCGGATGCGGTCGCGAATCGCCATGCCCGCCCTGACCGCGCGTAAAGCGTCGTCCTCGTGCACATGCGGCAGGCCGAAAACCGCCATCACCGCGTCGCCGATGAATTTCTCCGGCCGTCCCCGGAGCGCCTGCAGCTCCTCAGTCGCCGCTTGGAAGAATCCGCTCATGACCTCGCGGGCCCGTTCTGGATCCAGTGATTGGGCCAAGCCTGTGGAGTCGACAAGGTCGGCAAACAGGACGGTGACCATCTTGCGTTCCTCCGTCCCGAGGAGAGTGGCCGCCACCGCGCCACAGTTAGGGCAGAACCTAGCGTTTTCCGGAAGCAGATGGCCACAGACCAGGCACCGCATGACTTCTCCAGCAGGATAGTCGGCGAACTATCAACCGCGAACTTCGAGCGGCGAACCGCCACGGACCTCTGGAACCTACCCCAGGTCCCCTACCGGCCTCGCTCAGGCGTGTCCGTGCTCCCGCCGAGCGGGAGGGCTACGGTCCGGCTCGCCGGACCTGATCGCGGCGCAGCCGGTCGGCCATGGCGGCGATGACCGTCGACAGCAACGGGTCGCTGCTCTTGATCGCATCGCGGAACTGCGAATGGCTCATGACCATCACGCGGACCGGGGTCGCTGTCACCACTGTCGCGGTGGCGGGGCCGCGGTCCAGCATGCCGATCTCTCCGCAGAAGTCGCCGGCGCGAAGCGACGGCCGCTCCGTGCCGTCGACATTCACCGTCGCCTCGCCCTCGAGCAGGACATAGAACGTGTCGGACGGAGTGCCCTGCTTGATCAGCGTGTGGTTGGCCACCACGTCCACCTCGTCGGTGCGGCTGGCAAGGAACTCCAGCTCCTTTCGGCTGCAGCGAGAAAACAGCGGGACCCTACCGAGAGCCTCCGTCTTCGGGTCGCTCATCAAACGCAGGATACCGCCCGTGACGGCGAGCCGCGAGTGCCGTCGCGAGTGCGATTTCGAGATTGGAATCAGTGTTTCGGCAGCGCCTGCAGCGCCGCGACGGCCTCGTCCAGGCGCGAACGCGGGAGCCGGCCAGATGTGACGGCAGCCTTGATCGCGGCGTATGTCGCGTCGGCAACCGAGAGATGGTGGGCGACCATGACCATGTCCCCGCCATTGACCAGGAACTCGACTGCCGCCTCCGGAACGGGGGTGCTGGCCGTGATCGCTCCCATCTCCATGTCGTCCGAGATGATCGCTCCCGTAAAACCGAGGTCCGACCTCAGCTGCCGGATGGTGACCGGCGACAGGTCGGCGGAGTGGGTCGCGTCAAGCACCGGGAAGTAAAGGTGACCGAGAAGGATGAAGTCGACGCCGTGCGATATCGCCGCCCTAAATGGGGGCCAGTCGCGAGACTGGATGGTGGCGAGGCTCTCATTGATGCGGGGCAGCTGCGTCTCGGAGCTGACGGTGGTATCGCCATGGCCAGGAAAATGCTTGGCCGCCGACAGCATGTGCGCCACGTGGATGGCATCAACGACTCCGCCAACGGCTGCTGATACGGCTGCCGGGTCGGTGCCATAGCAGCGGCCCCACATGATCGAGGTCGGACCACTGCAGACATCGGAGACCGGACCGAGGTCGAGATCAAAACCCAGAGACCTGATCGCCGATGCCATCTGAATCGTGCCGAGACGGCCCACCGGCATGGGCTGGCACGGCACCGAGCTAAGCGCCAGGCACACATAGCCTCCCTCCTGGTCGGTGGCGGCGACGAGGCGATGCCGCACTACGCCGCGAACTCGGGCGATCAAGGCGGTCATCGCCACCGGCGAGCCGGCGTTGTGGTTCCCGTTGATGACCAGAAGACCACCGAACTGGCGCCGGTTCCAATCGGCGAGCACGGCAGAGCTCAGGCTTCCGTTGAAGCCGACCATCATGACGGCCCCGATCTCCTCATCCAGCGTCAGGCCACCCGGCCCGAGCTGCGCGGTGGGGCTGGGTGTGACGGCGGGGGACGGCTGTACGGAGGGTGAGGGAGATGAAACTCCGACAGGTGCGGCACCGCCCCCGGCGCATGACACCAGGAAAACGGTCAGCAGAAGAAGTGCGGAACGCGAGAGGGTAAATCGCGAGATAGCAATCTGGATACGCTGCGCGGCCCCGATTTGTTACGCGACACAGCCGAAAGTGTGGATTCGCGCCACCGTGAAAATGAGGTCGCCCGGCAATAAAAACCAGGAATATCCGCAGCTCCAGGCCCCATTACACTTGGCGTTTTGAGGCGAGTTCACTACGCGTGGATCGTCGCCGTAGTCACCTTCATCGCGCTGATGGGGGCAGCGGGATTCCGGTCTGCGCCGGGCGTCCTGATCGTGCCTTTGCAGAACGAATTCGGCTGGAATCGCGCGGTCATCTCGGTCGCCGTCTCGATAAATTTGATCCTGTTCGGCCTCACTGGACCGTTCGCCGCGGCCCTCATGGATCGCTTCGGCCTGCGTGTGGTGACGGTGGGCGCACTGGTGACGGTCGCCTGCGGCGCGCTGCTGACGACGATCATGAGATCGCCCTGGGAGCTCTACCTGCTGTGGGGCGTCGTCGTAGGCCTTGGTACGGGCTGCATGGCCTCCGTGCTCGCAGCGACGGTGGCCGGGCGCTGGTTCGTACACCGCCGCGGCCTGATTCTGGGCGCCTTGACCGCTGCCGGCGCCACTGGACAGCTGATCTTCCTGCCCGCGCTCGGCTGGATGGCGCAGAACCTCGGCTGGCGGGTGGCCGCGATCGCGGTTGCGCTCGCCGCCCTCGCGGTGGTGCCGATCGTAGCCATATTCATGCGGAACCGCCCGAGTGACCTCGGACTGCGCGCATACGGCGCGACCGAGGCCGACAGCGTTCCGCTCACGGCAGGGAGCCCGATCGTAAACGCGTTTCGCGGGCTTAGGGTCGGCGTTCGTTCTCGGGACTTCTGGCTGCTCGGTGGCAGCTTTTTCATCTGTGGAGCCTCCACCAACGGCCTCATCGGAACTCACCTCATCCCGGCTTCGATGGACCACGGCATGGCCGAGGTGACCGCCGCCAGCCTGCTGGCCGTGATCGGCGTTTTCGACGTGATCGGAACCCTCGCGTCCGGATACCTGACCGACCGGTTCGACAGCCGGTGGCTTCTGTTCTTCTATTACGGCCTGCGCGGCCTGTCGCTGCTTTTACTTCCCTACGTATTGGGCAGCGCCTACTTCGGCCTCATCCTCTTTATCGTCTTCTATGGGCTCGATTGGGTCGCAACAGTGCCGCCGACCGTTCAGCTGGCGAGAAGGATCTTCGGACAGCAGAATTTCGCGATCGTATACGGATGGATCTTCGCCGCTCATCAGCTTGGTGCTGCCTCAATCGCTTTCGCTGCTGGGGCGGTCAGGACGTTTTTCGGCGATTACCAGCTGGCATTCATGAGCTCGGGCCTCCTGTGCCTGGTCGCCGCCGGCCTTGTGCTTCGGATCGCTCGCCAGAGACCGACCCTTGTGGCCGAGGAACCCGCAATGCCCGTTTCGGCCGAGGCACCCGCTTACTCCTGAGGCGGCACCGGCTCGCGGTATTCGGCCTCGTCATCATCGCCGCCCTACTCCCACAGGTCGTTTTCGCCCACGCCCAGCTGCTCCAATCAGACCCGGCCCCGAACACGGTCTTGGGGGCGCCTCCCCCGGCAGTCACCTTGATCTTCACGGAACCTGTCACCCCGGCCGGTGCCGGCATCAAGGTCTTCAGCCCATCGGGCCTTGAGGTCGCCGGGCAGGCCATCTCAAGGGGATCGGTGCTGGCTGCACGTATCACCTCAACCGAGGTTGGGACGTTCGTGGTCACCTGGCAGGTGCTCGCCGCCGACACCCATCCTTCACGGGGAGCATTCAGCTTCGTCGCCGGCCACCCGACCGCGAACCCGTATTCATGGCTGCTGGCCGGTGGCGAGATCGGAACGTCGACCCCACTCGGTGTCGCCCTCCAGGCACTCGCACACTGGGTTCATTTCGCCGGCTTCGCCCTGGCCTTCGGCGTGGTCGGCTACCAGGCGCTGACCCGGCGCAAGCAGCGTGTCAACCGGCTGGTCGGCGTCGGCGTGATATTGCTCGTCGCGGCCGAACCACTCGCGCTCGCTGGGCAGCTGGCGAGCCTGTCCTTCGACGGTGACACCGCGATCGCAGTCCTCTCTTCTGGATTCGGCCGTCTCCTTGCACTGCGCCTCGCGGGCGCCTTGCTTGTCTGGGCGCTGCGGGCGATCGAGTCGCCCTGGCCGATCCTTGGCGTCGGTGCCGCAGTCGCGCTGATCGACGGGGTGGGTGCGCATGCGATCCCGGGACTACCCCTGGTAGGCCAGGTGCTCGTCGCCATCCACATCGCCGCCATCGGCCTGTGGGTCGGTGGACTGGCGGCGTATCTCACCACGCCCGAGCGTCTCTTCGGGCGCCGCGCAGCGCTCTGGTTCGGAATTGCTGTCATCAGCGGGCTCGTGCTCGCGGCAGCGCACATCGGCCTCGCGCAGGCGTTGGTGAGCACGGATTACGGGCGCGTCTTGGTGATCAAGGTGGTCGTACTTGGCATCGCCCTTTCGATGGCCCTCTTTCACCGCCGCCGCCTCGAAGTCGGCGCCTTGCTGGCCGTCGTGGCCGCGGCGGCGCTGCTGGCGGCACTGCCCCCGCCCCGCTAAATGTGTCTGGAGCGGGCGATGGGAATCGAACCCACGTAAACAGCTTGGAAGGCTGCCGCACTACCATTGTGCTACGCCCGCAGCAGCGATTTGCCCGCCGGCCCGTAGGGCTTGCACCCGAGGCCAGCAATTAGAGTAGCCATTAGGCCCCGTCGTCTAGTGGCCTAGGACACCGGCCTTTCAAGCCGGGAATCGCGGGTTCGAATCCCGCCGGGGCTACTTCATCTGATGCGTGCCAGGGTAGCATCACGCATCATGCGGACCACGATCGATCTCGACGCCACGGTCGTCATGGAGCTCAAGCGCCGCAGTAAGGGCGCTCAGTCAGGCCTTCGAAGTAGGCCGCGTATCCGGCGTTAGGCGTCTGGCCGAATCTGGTGGACAGCTTGGAGGTGAAACCTCCAGTGGCCGATCAGCCCACAGCTCGCGAGAAGCACATCAGGTTCACCGTCGATTTCGGCCTCGTGTAGTCGTTGGATGTCTTTCTCATTGAGGCGCCGGACAACCTCCAACGCGTCTTCACGTGCCTGTTTTAAGGCAGCTGTGGCGTCTTCTGCTTCCGACTGAGTTGGGTCCAATTGGAAATGGATGTCGGTGTCAACGAGCCGGCTCTCGGACTGTTCGCGGACGATGGCGGTGACGTGCCGACAGCGAGAAGCGATGTGGAGCACCAAGTGCATCGCATCGCTGGTCTCCCCGTGCACTTCGCATGCGGTCTGCCAGTCATCAGGTGCCCATCGTTCGACCTCGGCGAGCAGTGTGTCCGCGGCTTCGACAAGGTCGCGTTGCGTACTCTCGGCGAGGTTCACAGCCTTGAGTGTATCGCGGCTCGTTTCGTCTCTTTGAGCGTTCAAACTGCATGGTGCGCGAGTGAATGATCAGATTGCCGGTCATGCCAAACCAGGTGACCAGGGTGTGTTGACGAGCACGTGTAAGGTCGCTCTGCTCACTCGCGAGTATCCACCAGAGGTCTACGGGGGCGCAGGCACGCACGTTGAATATCTCGCCCGTGAGCTACGCCGCCTCGCCAACGTTTCCGTCCACTGCTGGGGGCCGCCTCGGGACGAGCCGGGCGTGACCAGCCACGAGCCCTGGACCGCTCTGGCGGATCCGAAGCCGGAGGCGGCGGCGCTGCAGGCGATGTCGATAAACCTCGCAATGGCGGCCGCGGTGAAGGGCGCCGATCTGGTGCACAGCCATACGTGGTACGCGAATCTCGGGGGTCATCTCTCGAAGCTCATGTGGTCGATTCCCCACGTATTGACCACTCACAGCCTCGAGCCGCTCCGGCCCTGGAAATCCGAGCAGCTGGGCGGGGGCTATGCCCTGTCTATGTTCTGTGAGCAAACCGCAATCGAAGCCGCGGACGCAGTCATAGCGGTCTCGCACGGGATGCGCGAAGACGTGCTGAAGTGCTACCCGGACGTCAAGCCCGAACGCGTTCACGTAATTCACAACGGAATCGATCCGGAGATCTACCGTCCGCAGCGGTCGAACGACGCACTCATTCGCCTGGGGGTCGACGTGGGCACGCCGTACGCGTTCTTCAACGGTCGGATTACGCGGCAAAAAGGCTTGCAGCTGCTTCTTGCTGCGGTTCTCAAAATGGATCCGCGCCATCAACTGGTGATCGTCGCGAGCAATCCGGACACTCCTGAAATTGCCTCCGAGGTGGCCGAGCTGGCGGAGCGGGTCCGTTCCAAGCGAGGTAACTTGATCTGGATCGGGCGCCACATCCCGCTGAAGGATCTGATCCATCTCCACTCGAGTGCCGCCGCCTTCGTATGCCCGTCGGTTTACGAGCCGTTCGGCCTCGTGAACCTCGAAGCGATGGCATGCGAGACGGCTGTGGTCGCTTCCCGTGTCGGCGGAATCCCTGAAATCGTCGTTGACGGCGAGACGGGCTACCTCGTCGACTACAACCCTGATGACACGGAGGCTTTCACGACCGCCTTGGCCACCCGAGTTGAGGAGCTGCTCAGTGACCCGGCTCTGGCGGCGAGGATGGGCAAGGCCGGGCGCGAGCGCGTGCTGCGCTATTTTGGCTGGCCGGCGATTGCGTCCCAGACTGTCGAGCTCTATGAAACTCTGTTGTCGGGTCATCAGCGGAGATAGCGTGAGCCTTATCTTCCGCGGAGCATGGCGCCGGGCCGGAACCACTCGCCTGTCCGTCCGGCTGCGCTGTGGTGGGCGGCGAGGGTTTCGAACCCCCGACCTCCAGCATGTCAAGCTGGCGCTCTTCCAACTGAGCTAGCCGCCCATGGCGGAATGGGCACGGAGTGGACGCTTATTCTAGTTCCGATGCCACCTCATATCGGCCGGCCCATGCGCCGGTTGGAGGACGAGCGGCTCATCACAGGAAGGGGCCGCTACGCAGGGGACATCAAGCTCAAGGGAATGCTCCATCTCGCCCTCACCCGCTCGCCCGTGCCACACGCGCGCATCAACATGATCGACGCAGCCGCTGCCAAAACCATGCCGGGTGTCGTCGCGGTGTGGACCGCGGCCGACCTGCCGGAGGTGGCTCCCGGCTTGAGTGATTTCGCTCCCGTCGGGATTGTGGCGCGTGGCCGCCCGATCCTGACGAGCGGCGAGGTCAACTACGCCGGCGAAGCCTTCGCCATGGTGATCGCGGAGTCCGCATATCAAGCTCACGATGCGGCTGAGGCCGTCGTGGGCATCCTCGACCCCTTGCCTGCCGTGGGAGACGCGATGACCGCCATCGCCGATGGGGCGCCGAAGGTCCATGTCGACATGGAGAGCAACATTGCGCAGTCCACCTCCACGACATACGGCGATATCAAGCTCGCATTCGCCGAAGACTCTGTCACCGCCAAGATCCGGCTGACCACAGCGCGGGTCATGGGCGCCGCTATGGAGCCGCGGACGGTCACTGCGACCTCGGAGAACGGCGTCTTGAAGGTCTGGACGTCGACCCAGAATATATTCGGCGTCAGGAACGCAATCGCGTCGATCCTTGGTCTTGCCGAAGACAAGGTGCGAGTCCTCGCACAAGACGTCGGCGGCGGATTTGGCGCCAAAGGCAGCGTCTTTCCCGAGGAGGTGCTGACTGCGCTTGCATCGCTGCGTCTCAAGCGCCCGGTCCGCTGGGTCGCCACGCGTAGCGAGGACGGGGCAACCACCGCCCAGGGCCACGGGACCGTGCTGGAGCTCGAGCTGTCGGCCGCCCCTGACGGCAAGCTGCGAGGGTTGCGCGGCCACGTGATCCATGACATCGGCGCGTACTCCGCCTCCGGTGCCGGCCAACCCGGTGTGATCATCCCCCACATGGTCTCGGCCTATGTCCTGCCCGCGATGCACGTTGACGCCGATCTCGTCTATACGAATACCGTGCCCACCGGCTTCATCCGCGGGGGTGGGCGACCGCTCGGCAACTTTGGGATGGAACGCGTCATGGATCGCCTGGCGCGCAAGCTGGACATCGAACCTGCCACGTTGCGCAAGCGAAACCTGATCCGGCCCGAGCAGATCCCCTACACGACCGGCGTGCCGGTCGGCCGAAGGGGATACGTGTACGACAGCGGCAACTATCCGCGGCTGGTCGAGATGGCTCTCGACAGGCTGGCGTACGACGAGGCCCGCGACCGAGCGAAGAACGGCAACCTGGTCGGCTTCGGGATCGCCTGCTGCGTCGAATCAACCGCGTTCGGGCGCGGCGAACCGGCGAGGCTGCGCATCGGCAAGGACGGGGTGGCGCGACTCTTCGTCGGCTCGACTCCGCAGGGACAAGGTCATCAGACAATCGCGACGCAGGTGGCGGCGGACAGGCTCGGATGGCAGCTCGAAAAGATCGAGGTGACCGCTGGAGATACCGAGCACGTGCCTTTCGCTCTCCAAACCGCGGGCAGCCGAAGCGCAGTGATGATCGGCAACGCTACAGCGAGGGCGGCGACTGCGATGCGCAAGACGCTGCTCGAACGTGCAGGCGAGGTGATGGAGGCCGACGTTCAAGACCTGGTTCTCGAAGGCGGCGTGATCGAGGTGAGGGGTGCACCCGCACGGCACATGCCGGCCACCGACGTCATCCCCGACGAGGGGCTCGAGGTGCTGGAGAGCTTCGACCCCGGCCGCCCGCTGACTTTCGCAAGCGGCTGCCATGCCGCGGTGGTTTCTGTCGACCCCGAGACAGGCCATGTCGACGTGGTCCGTTACGTCATCGTCCACGACACGGGCAAATCGATCAACACCCTGCTGGTCGAGGGTCAGATGCATGGAGGCTACGCACACGGGCTTGGGTATGCCCTCCACGAGTCGGCCCACTACGAGCCGGACGGAACCTTCCGCAGCGCCAGCCTCCTCGATTACTCGATTGTCAGCACCGGCGAGGTGACCACGATCCCCGACCTGATCCATATCGATACACCGACCGACTCCAACGCCGAGGGGTTCAAGGGCGCAGGCGAAAGCGGAACGATCCCGGTCCCAGCAGCCATTGCCAACGCCGTCGAGGATGCCCTACGTAAGCGCAACCCCGAAGCAGTGGTCGACCGCCTGCCGATCACTCCGGATCGGATCGTCGAGAAGCTCCACCCTGGGAACTGAACCACCGCTCGGAACACCGCCCTCTCGCCCGGACCTTCCCTCCAGAGGAGAAGGGACCTCCGGGGTCGACTGGCGGCGCAACCTCGCAGCACTCTGGTTCGCGGAGTTCACAGCCATATTCGGGTTCAGCTTTGCGTTTCCCTTCCTTTCCATTTTCATCTCGCAGGACCTCGGCGTCCATCCCGGCCGCGACCTCGACCTGTGGACCGCCGCGGCCGGCAGCGTGTCCGGGCTGGCCATGGCCGTCGCAAGCCCCATCTGGGGCATCCTCGGCGATCGATTCGGACGCAAGCTGATGCTCCTGCGCTCGATGGTCGGGGGCGCACTGACGGTAGGGCTGATTTATTTCGTACAGGACCCGCTGCAGCTGGTGTTCCTTCGTTTCTTACAGGGCGCCACCAGCGGGACAGTGGCGGCCGCGACGGCCCTGGTCGCTGTCGAAACCCCACGCAATCGTGTTGGCTGGTCCCTCGGCGTAGTGACCTCGGCAGTGGCGCTTGGGAGTGCCGTAGGTCCGGTCGTCGGCGGAATCGCGGCCTCCGTCATCGGCCTGCGTCTGGTCTTCCTCGGCGGCGGCATCCTCCTTCTCATCTCGACGATCCCCGTCCTCCTGGTGGTGCGCGAAAGCCCGCTGCGGCGCCGTGACTCCGCCCGGCTTGGAACCCGGGCGTTGATCAACCAGCGGCCGGGCGCTCAACGTTCGCTCGCAGCTCTGATCGGCGCGCAGGGCATTGCCAGCGTCGCCAACAGCGCCACCCAGGTGTTGCTGGTCCTGAGGCTCCTCGAGATGTTGACCAACGGGGTGGCAGCAGTGACAGGAATCGCGTTTGGGCTGGCAGGAATCGCGACCAGCGCCTCGGCGATCTGCTACACGTTCGTGACGCGCCGGCTCGGCTACGTGCGCACGACTGCGCTGGCAGCGGTGCTGATGTCGGTCGCGATCGCGCTGATCGCGGTCTCGCCATGGGTCGCCGTAGTCGTGGGCGCGGTGGCGGTAAACGGGATGCTCAGCGGAGTGATCGTGCCGGCGACCGCGAGCATGATCGGGCTGGAGACGCCGAGTGAGGCGCAGAGCACCGTTTTCGGCATCAACGCAAGCTCGGTGGCCTTTGGATTCTTCCTCGGACCTCTGATCGCCGGAGGCGTGGCGGCGACAGCGGGCGTCCCCGCCGCCCTCGGGGTGATCGCCGTGGTGGCCCTTCTCCTGGCCGTCCTGCTGGCACTCGGGACCCGCGAACCAGCCCACTGAAGCGGCGATCTTTATCAGGTTCCTTCCGCCGCACAGCGCTTAGTTGTTGATAAGCACAGGTTCTGCCTATCCGGTTAGCTCAGCAAAGCTAGGCCAGGGTCCTTGATCTGTTCATAGGTAGTCGGAGGGAGCTGGCTGCCAATGCCGAGCAGGGTCTGGAAGGCGGCCATAGGTGTGCGCCGGCGGTTGAACCGGAAGACGAACTCATCAAGGTAGACCTGCATCTGCAGATCGGAGACGCCGCGATAGGTTCCGCGGAGCCAGGTCTTAAAGTTGCTGATCACCCGGTGGACGCGGG
>JALZAL010000336.1 GCA_030948325.1 Candidatus Dormiibacterota bacterium | reverse complement strand
GGAAGCGCCAGCGGAAGAGGCGCTCCTGGATCTCGAAGAGGCTGTCGAGGGTGTCCTGCACGTGGCCGGCGTCCCGAAGTGGCTCGCGAACGTGATTGGGCATCGTCTCGACCGCTTCACGCAGCTCCGCCCGCACAGGAGGGGGAACCGTCTTCACGCCATCGCGGTTCATCTCTTCGAGGCGCCACAGCACACGGTCGGTCGCCTCCAGCATCCGCTGGAAGGCGTAGCGGCGGCGGTTCTGCCGGCGAAGCGCCGTTTCCTGCTGCTCGATTCGATTACTTGTGTGGTCGATCATCTCAGCTACCTTTCTTAGCTTAGCTGGCCAGGTCCCGTTCACCAAGAGGGCCGATTGACTGACTACCCGGCTCGGCTCGAACGCCTGTTCTACCCGATCGATGCCTGGGGCGAGTTTCGGCGAGGCGCTCGCAGGGCCGCCGTCGCCTTCGTCCTGTACGAGTCAGGGGGACGATGGCACGTGCCATTCGTGAGACGCCGGGCAAACCTGCGCGACCATCCGGGCCAGGTCGCCCTTCCCGGCGGCGGCGTCCTCGAGGGTGAGTCCGCATGGGATGCTGCGCAGCGCGAGGTCGCCGAGGAGATATCGGTGCCCATGGGGCGCCTCGCTCCACTGGGCGCCGGTGAGCCGATCTACACGTCGGTCTCCAACTTCTCGGTCGTTCCCTTCGTCGCCCATCTTCCCAATCCCGTGCCGACATTCGTCCACGACCCGACCGAGCTTGACGGGGTGCTCCAGATCCCGCTCGACCGCCTTCTCGACGACAGCGCCTGGCTGCAGTCGGAGCACCCGTGGCGCTTCCGCTATCTGGCGCACGAGGAGAGCGTGGTATGGGGGCTGACGGAACGTATTGTGGCCGGGCTTGCGCCCAAGCTGAGGCAGGCGCTCGAAGCAGGGACGGCCAAGAATGGTGACGTCACTCAGAGCGGTTGAGAGCCGAAACGATCAGGGCTTTCGGGAAGCCCCTCGCGACAGCTCGCGCAACCTTCGAAGCGACCAGGCAAGATAGCCGCCGAAGACCAGGACGGCAAACGCATATGCGGGGATGAGGTAGATCATCTGGCCGGTTCGCGATGCGCAACCACGGCGGCTGCGGCAGCCATCGGAGCCTCGTCCATCAGCGTTTCGATTCGATACCGGATCGCGATCATCACGCCGGCCAGGAAGAGCGTGCAGGCCATTGTGAACAGAAAGGCCATCAGCATCTGCGGTGGTAAGGCGTCGTTGACGACGACCGGCCCAGGATGCTGGGTCCGCCACCACGTCACGCTGAAATGCACGACCGGGACATCGATGAATCCGAAGATGCCGACGATGGCGGCGAATCGAGCTGCCTGGCGGCCAGGCTCCGCGAGTCGTCTGACCAGCAGGTATCCCGCGTAGATGATCCAGAGGACCAGCGTCGAGGTGAGGCGCGCATCCCAGGTCCAGAAGGTGCCCCAGATGGGCTTGGCCCACAACATCCCCATGACCAGGGTGACAGTGGTGAAGATGACACCGACCAAAGCCCCCGCACGCGCGATCCTGTCGGCGGCGGCGCTTTCGTTGCGCAGGTAGACGAGACCTCCTATCAGCACCACCCCGAAGCATCCGAAGGCGGCAATCGCCGAGCTGACGTGAAGGTAGAAGATTCGCTGCACTGGACCCTGAAGGGCGTCAGTGGGCGCAAACAGAAAGATCGCGGCGCCGGCGGCGAGCATCAGAGCCACAGCGACCGCCCCCGCTTTTTCGTACCTAGTCATCGAGAACAAACCTCGCGGCGAGCGATGTGAGCACCACGAACAGTATGTCGAAGTCGATCAGCAGGGCGACGGCCTGGTTATAGCTGCCGCTCGCGCCCATCGCGACCTGGACCGCTTGCCCGCCGGCGATGACGAACGGGATCCACAGAGGCAGGGTGAGGAGGGGTAGCAGCACCTCGCGCGCGCGCACCCTCGCGACCATCGCTGCAAACATGCAACCCAGCGCGGCCATGCCGATCGTGGCGACGAGAACGGCCACGACCAGGGCGGCATTGAAAGGCGTCCCGAAGAGAAGCGCAAGCGCCGGCAGGAGAACAGCCTCGCACGCGATCAGCAGAATGGCTGCAGCGATGGCCTTGCCCGCGAAAATCGCCGCCGGGGAGGCGGGCGTGAGCAGCATCGCCTCGAGGGAGGACTGTTCGCGCTCTGCGGCGAAGGCGCGTCCGAACGCGACCAGACCGGCAAAGACGAGGGCTAGCCAGAGGACGCCTGGCGCGATCGTGGCCGCGTTCCGCGAGTCGATCTGGAACCCGAAGTTGGCGATCACAAGTGCCAGCACGACGAACTGGCAGAGGGCCGGCACCAGCTCGCGCGTGCGCCATTCCGACCTCAGGTCTTTGCGCGCGACTGCCAGCGCCACGCCGATGGATCGCTTCACCGCACCACGCGCAGGCGATTCCCCGCGCCGAGCGACCGGCCGCTCCGCAGGACGAGAGTGCGCTGGCAGAGGCGCCGCGCCAGGGCGTGGTCGTGGGTCGCCAGCACCGTAGACCGGCCCTGCATGACCCGGGCGAGCAGCTCGGGGCCGCCCGCGTCGAGGCTGGAGTCCGGTTCGTCCAGGATCAATAGCCTGGGATCGTGAAGCACCGCCCGGCCAATTGCGAGACGCTGCTGCTCGCCACGGGAAAGCCTGCCCGCAGGGCGCCCTGCGACGTCTGCGAGACCCACCAGGGCCAGGGTTTGCGGCACGCGCGCGTGCTCGACACCCTGCAATGAACAGAAGAACTCGAGGTTCTCTGCGGCGGAGAGCGCCGGATACAGTCCCGGGGCGTGAGCGACGAAGCCGAGATAGGCTCGCACCCGTCTGCGTTCCCGCGAGGCGTCGAGCCCGAAGAGGGCGAGCCGGCCGGAAGTGGGATGGGCGACCGTGGCGAGGATGCGAAGCAGCGTGGTCTTGCCGGCCCCGTTATCGCCAAGCACGGCAAGGTGCTCTCCCTGATCCAGGACAAGATCCACTGCATCCAGGGCCAGGTCGGATCCGAAGCGCTGTGTGAGCTGGTCCGCCACGATCGTGCTCAATTGACCTCCGGGCTCTGGGACCGGCCGGCCGGATCGATCGGCGGTTGCTGGGATTCATCAGGGGTCTTGATCAGGGGCCAGAGCACGAACGGTCCGGCGGTGAAGAGAAGCAGCGTCGCGACGATCAGCGTCATCTACGCAGGCACCGCGGTGCGCACGCGCGAAACCGCGAAATTTTGAACCAGCCGTCTATCACCCATGTTTCCGAGCAGGACGCCCAGGATGATGATGGCCCCGCCCGCCCATATCCAGCTGACCAGGGGGTTGACGAAGATCCGGAATGATGCGGAGCCGTCGCTGTTGATGCCGGCAAGGACGACATATACGTCGGCAAGCGGGGTGCTGCTGATCGCCACGTGGGTAAGCGATTGCCCTCCGAGCCCGGCGTAGGTGGCGCGCGCAGGCTCCAGCGTCTGGTCCCCCAGGCGCATCGCGCCCACGAGCTCGGTATGGTCGGCCAGCTGTCGCTGCCCGGCTCCCGCATAGGTCAGCGTGTAACCCGCGACCGAAACCTGGCCGCCCGGCCTCAAAGCAACGTCTCTCTCCTGCTGCCAGAAGTGCGATCCCGAAATGCCGATGACCAGGACGACCATGCCGAGATGTGCGAGGTATGCGCCGTAGCGCCGCCTCTTTCGGAGGATGACGGCCGCCGCCTGAGACCATCCGCGCCTGGACCTGCGCAGCTTGAGCCCCAAGCGTCCGTACTCCATCAGGCAGGTCGCCGCCGCCGCGGCAGCAAGTGGAATCGCCAGGAGAGCAGGTAGCGTGCGCACGCCACCGATCAAGAGAAGGGCAAGCACGATCGCGGCGGCCGCGGCCGGCCATCGGAGCGCATTCAGGAGCGGAGAGCCGGCGTGGCGCCATGGCAGAAGAGGCCCGGCCGCCATCAAGGCCAGGATCACGACAAAAAGTGGCCCGGCGGCGCGTTCGTAATACGAGGCGCCCACCACCCGTTCCTGGCCAAGCATTCCCGACACCAGCGGCAGCACGGTGCCCCAGAACACGACGGCGACCACGCCGATCAGGAGCAGGTTCTGGACCACAAACGCCCCTTCGCGGGACACGGTGGGCGCGGGTTGGCCTTGACTGCGAAGGCTCCCAGCTCGAAACGCAAGAAGGCCGATCGAGAAGATGAGGCAGGCGACCAGGAAACCGAAGAACCACGGTCCAATCGCGCTGACCGCGAATGTGTGCACGGACGGGACGATGCCGCTGCGGACGATGAACGTGCCGAACACGACGAGCAGGAAGGCCATGATCACCAACCCGAAGTTCCAGGCCCTGAGCCGGCCGCGCCGCTCCTGGATCTGCGACGAGTGCAGGTATGCGGTGGTGGCAAGCCACGGCATCAGCGCCACGTTTTCGACTGGATCCCATCCCCAGTAGCCGCCCCAGCCCAGCACGTGGTACGCCCACCACATACCCAGGACGAGCCCGGTGCTCTGGAGGGCCCAGGCCATGAGCACGAACCGGCGAGTATGAGCGATCCACGCAGCGTCCGACCTGCCTGCCAGGAGCGCCGCCGCCGCGAAGCAGAACGGAATCGCAAACGAGGCGAATCCCGCGAGCACCACCGGCGGGTGGATGAGCATTCCCCCATCACGCAGCACCGGGTTGAGGCCGAGGCCGTCCGGCGGTGTGGTGGCAAGAATGTCGAACGGGCTCGCGACCAAGACCAACACAACCAGCAGAAAGCTGAGGATTGCGGCCATGACCCCCGCGGCATAGGCGGCCAGCCGCAACCCGAGGGCGGAGCTCGCCACCAGGGAGGCGCCCCCGAGGAGCCCTAGCACGAGCGCCCAGTAGAGGAGCGAGCCTTCCTGGCCGCCGTAGAAGGCCGCCGCCACGAGCGCCATCGGTGTTGAGAGATCGCTGTGCTCGGCGACGTACGCGAGCGAGAAGTCGTGAGTGAGGAGCGCGACCTCCAGCAGCGCGGACGCGATGAGAATCATCGCCGCGCTCGCGTAGAAGGCTCGACGGCCGACCTGCACCATGACAGCGTTCTCGCGCCACCCTGCCCAGAAGGACAGCAGCGCCGAGAAGATGGCCACCACAAGTCCCGCGAGCAGAGCGCCCGACCCGAGGTAGGCCAGGATCACAAGTGGTCCGCAGCGGCCGGACGGGCCGCAGGTCGGGGCAGGGGACCGACAGGTCGCCGGTCAGGGCGTCGAGACGAAGGAAGGGGTGGAACTAGGAGGAGCGCATCCTCGGATGCGTGACGACGACGGGCCGGGCCCCCTGACGCCCGTATCGGCGTCCTGAGCCCCGAGATGCGGTCTGGCTGGTCGCTGCGGTTCACTGTGTGTAGGCGGTGGTCGCGAATCGCGACGGGCATTTGGCGAGGACGCTGCGAGCGTGAAAGATCCCGTCGGCGCCCAACCGGCCCTCGGCGACCACCGTAATCCCAGGACGGAAGATGTCGGGTAGGGTGCCGTGATACTCGACCGGCATCGACGCGGTCCCATCCTTTTCTGTGAACCGCACCTGCAGACCGCCCTCGTTTCGCTGAACATCATCCTGCACGACGCCGGCGACGCGGATGTCACCGCTCGCGGTGTGTGACCGAAGCTCCGAAACTGTGAGGTAGTACTCCGACGATCCGCCGGAGGCCGAGTAGACCAGGTAGCCCACGCACGCTGCCACCAGCCCGACGACGACCCCCCATTTCAGGCTCGGTATCACGCGATCAGTCCCAGGTAGTGGTCAATGGTCTGTTTGTCCAGCGGCCCTGCGAACGATGCCACCACGATGCCGCGAGCGTCGATGAAGAAGGTCACGGGCGGCGCGAACACCCCGTAAGCCTTGTAGTCGCCGGAGACGATCTGGCCCACCGCGTAGGGGTGCGGGTGTCGCTGCTCGAAGTCTCGTACGGAGCCTGACGTGTCCTGCATCGCTGCACCAACGAAGGTTATCCCGGGATGAGAAGCCGACGCCCCTGCCAGAACCGGCAGATCCTCCGCGCAGCTGACACACCAGGACGCCCAGAAATCAACGACCGCCGGCTTGCCGCGAAGCTCCCAGACCCGCACCTGGCCGCCGTCGAGGGTCTGG
Source organism: Candidatus Dormiibacterota bacterium (assembly GCA_030948325.1). The sequence continues at coordinate 23,019 of JALZAL010000336.1, read as the reverse complement.
ATTGCCAGCCGGGGCGCTGTGTTGCCGATGACGGAGGGGCGATTAGCGGCCGCGTGCTGGAGGCCCCAGGCCAGTGACAGCATCAGCACGGAACCCAGGACGACAGCTCCGGCTGCGACCAGTGCGGATCGTCGGTTCACGGACACCCACGCTGAGTCTAGTGGCTATGAGTGGGCCGATCCTGCTGCGCCCGGAAACCCCTAATTGCTAGGACACGCCCTGCTCGCGAAGCAGCGAGTTGCTCTGGGCGATCCGGGCGTAGAGGCGCCCGCTCGGCCGGATCCGGCGCTCCAAGGTCTTGCGGTCGACCTCGATCAGGCCGAATCGCATCCCGTAGCCGCGCGCCCATTCGAAGTTGTCCATGTTCGTCCAGTGGAAGTATCCGCGGACATCGACGCCATCCTGGATCGCGAGATGTACGTTGGAGAGGATCTCCTTGAGGTAGCGCCGGCGCCATTCATCGTCATTGCTGGCGAGTCCGTTCTCGGTGATGAAGACAGGTTTCCCGAGGGACCGGAGCTCGTTTAGAACCATCCGCATCCAGCTTGGATCGGAGTTCCATCCCATGTCGGTCACGGGCACCCCGGGCACGGTAAAACGCCTGATGAACTGGTGACTTGCCAATCGGTGGTCGAAGGCTGACATCTGTCCCCAGTAATGCGCGATGCCGACATAGTCGCTCGTCGCCTCGACGACTCTGCGCAGACGGCCAGGGGCCACCGGCCATCGGTCAAGCGCCAGCTGTGCGGTTTGCGTGGCCCACCTGTCACGTCGCCTGATCGAGGCCGGCATCATCAGAAACTTGTGGTGCGACAGGCCCACCAGCGCATCCGGCCAGTGTCGCTTGATGGCGCTGTATGCGAGCTCATGGGCCCGGCGCATGTTGCTCGTCACGCGATAGACGGAAAGGATGTCTCCCTGTCGTGCGGGTGGAAACTCGCCGATGATCCAGCCGTTCGCCGCGTAGATGTTCGGTTCGTTGATCGTGCACCAAAGACCGATCAGGTCTCCAAGCTCGTCGACGACGCGATGGACGAACGGAAGGAACGCGTGAGCGGCGCCATCCGCCGCCCAGCCACCCTTTCTCACAAACCACAGCGGGTTCGTGAAGTGGTGCAGCGTGACCATCGGTTGGATGCCCTGCTCGCGCAACTCGCCGAGAACGTCCCGGTAGTGCCGGATCTGGCGCGAATCGAACTCGCCCTGCGAGGGCTCGATCCGCGACCACTCGATCGAGAGTCGGTGCGCGTTCTGGTTCATCTCCCGAAGCAGCGCAAAGTCTTCTCGGTAGCGGTGGTAGTGGTCGCAAGCGATCGCCGACGAATCGCCGTTGGCAATCCTGCCGGGCTGCTGCTCGAACTCCCACCAATCGTTATTGCGGTTGTCGCCCTCGACCTGGTGGGCGGCGCTTGCGGTGCCCCACAGGAATCCGTCGGGGAACCTGCCGGGCTGTGTCGCCGAGCTCAAGCGGCGGCGCTCGCCGGGCTCCCTTTGGGAGGGGGGGTGTACTCCCAGGTGACCGGCTTGTCCCCTTCCAGATCGACCTGAAGGGTGCCCGCGCGATCCATCACCTTGCGGTAGAGCTCACGCTCGTTGTGCGGCCGGCCGTCGAGAAGGATCCACGCGGCCTGAAGAGGGTCGGCATGGCTCACAATCGCCATCGTCTCTCCCGGATGCTCGAGCGCCAGTCGCTTCATGACTGAAAGGACACGGCCCCCGAGCTTGTCGATGGGCTCGTCGCCCGGCAGCAAACCCCGCTTGGCCTTGTGCACGAACCACAGGGGTCGCCGGACAGGGATCTGCCAGTACGGCAACCCCTGGAGGTAACGGCTGAACTCGGCCTCCCGCAGCTCCGGCTCTGCTTCCAGGGTCGCCGGCGTCTCCAGCCGCCCGTTGATGAGCTCAGCGGTCTCCAGCGCCCGCGCCAGCGGGCTGTGCACGATGCGCTTGACGCCTGCGGAGCGGAGACGGTCGCCTACACCGATGGCCTGCTCCCGGCCCAGGGCGCTCAGCTGGAATCCGTCCAGGTGCCCATAAAGAAGCCGGCGTGGGTTCTCGACGTCGGCGTGCCGGATCAGGAGGATGCGTGTGGATCCCAAGTCGACTTCGATGCTACGAAAAGTCAGCTGTGGAAAGCGCCTACCGAGGTGCGGTTGGTGCCGGCCGAGCGCCCCGCCTCGAGGGCGTGGTACGCCTCCTGCAACAGGTTGCCGGTGTACTCCCGTCGGTTCATCAGGCCGGCATCGATCTCCTCCGGCGGCAACACGCCGATGGTTGCTGCCCCGCAGCTGACGGTGATCCGCTGCCAGTTTCCCCCCGTCGCGAATTCATGGGAAGCGATCCCGCGCCGGATCTTGTCCGCGGCGAGCGTTGCGCCCTGCTCGTTGGTCTCCGGCAGCACTATCGCAAAGTGCGGAGGGCCTTCCGCGTCCAGGAATGCGACGGTGTCCGTGTCGCGAATCGAGCGCCCCAGGCGATCCGATATCTCGCGCAGCAGGCCTTCGAGCTGGATTTGACCAAGCTCCTGGTGCACATGCCCGGCGTGGTCGAGCTCCACGACGAGCACCGACAGCGGGCGGCGATAGCGAATGGCGCGATTGGCTTCCTGGCCGATCAGGGCGTTGATGAACTTTGAGTTCCAGATGCCGGTGACCGGGTCCACAACGCCGAACAGCGGGCTCGAGGAGCGGTCGGTCTGGCTGTGACCACAGCTGTGGCAGTACTGGGACCCGTCGGGCAGCTCGGAGTTGCAATACCAGCAGGTGGACATTGGGGCAGTCTATAGGAGGGAAATCAGATCCGTTTCCGGTTAGCCGCGGCCGGTGCCTCCACGCTTTGGGTTCAGAATCTGGGAGTGGGCGACCAACGCGAGCTTTTTGAGGCCCCGCCCGGGGCGGAGCCTAGCGCTCCGCTGGCGACCCGGCTGCGGCCGAAAACCTTCGATGAGCTAGTGGGACAGCGGCGAGTCGTCGAGGTTCTGAGGGAGCTGACCCGCTCGGGTCACCTGCCAAGCATCGTGCTGTGGGGACCCCCCGGAAGCGGCAAGACGACGCTTGCGGGCTTGCTGAGCGCCGAGACGAAAGCCCGTTTGGTCGCCATCTCAGCGGTCACCGCCGGCGTCGCGGACCTCCGCAAGGTGGTGGCAGAGGCGCGCGTGCAGCGCCGTGCCGGCTTGAGGACGATCCTGTTCATCGACGAGATCCATCGGTTCAACAAAGCGCAGCAGGATGCCATCTTGCCCCACGTCGAGGAGGGGACGGTGACCCTCATCGGGGCGACCACTGAGAACCCGTCCTTCGAGGTGATCGCTCCGCTCCTGTCACGAAGCCGTGTGTTCCGCCTGGAGGCGCTGGAGCGCGCCGAGCTCAAGCAGGTGGTCGAACGTGGACTTGCCGAGGTCAATGCCCGCATCGGCGCCGACGCGCTCGACGCGCTGCTCGAGGGCTCGCGCGGAGACGCGCGCGTGGCTCTCAACGGCCTCGAAGCTGCTGCCGCGCTCGCCGGCGCGGGCAGCGCTGGGGACGCGCAGGCGGAACCGGAGATAACGCTCGAGCACATCGAGCGCGCTCTGCAGGAACGCCATCTCCTGTACGACCGTGCCGGCGACCAGCACTACGACATCGTTTCGGCCCTCATCAAGAGTGTCCGCGGCAGCGACCCTGATGCTGCCGTGTACTGGCTGGCTCGGATGCTCGAGGCGGGCGAGGATCCGCTCTTTGTGGCCCGGCGCCTCGTCATCTCCGCCGCCGAGGACGTGGGGCTTGCGGACCCCAACGCGCTGCAGGTCGCCATTGCCGCCCAGCAGGCCGCGCATTTCGTGGGCATGCCGGAAGCGGTCCTTCCGCTGACAGAGGCGGCGCTGTACCTCGCGTTGGCGCCCAAGTCCAACTCGGCGTTGACGTCGTACGGCGCCGCGCGCGAGCTGATCGGACAGACCGGCAACGAAGCAGTCCCCTTGCACCTGCGCAACGCGGCCACCGGTCTGATGAGGTCGATGGGCTACGGCAAGGGATATAAGTACGCGCACGATTTCGAAGGCGGAGTCGCGGACCAGGAGCACCTGCCCGAGAAGCTCGCCGGGCGCAAGTTGTACAAGCCGGGCGCCAGAGATATCAAGCCTGGACGCTAGACTTTTCGGCTCATGGCTGACGCCCTCGTCATCTTCAAGCCGGACGCCTCATATCGACTTGCAGCACAGGCCGGGCTCTGGGCCTGGCTGTCCAGCGAGCGCGAGTGGAAAGTGGAGTCCCTCGCGTGGTTCCAGCCACCCGCTTCTCTCATCGAGAGCCACTATGACTTTCTGAAGGGCAAGCCGTTCTTTCCCTGGTTGGTGGATTTCATGACTGCCCTTCCCTTGGCGGTAGGACGTGTGAGCGCGTCGGGCAAGGCTCTTGAAAACATGAGACACGATCTCGGCGAGACCCGCATCGCGCAGTCGCGGCCCGGATCCTTGCGCGAGCGCTACGGAATCTTCGGTGGTGTCAACTGCCTCCACCTCTCTGACTCGCCCGAGTCGGGGAGCGCCGAGGTCGCGCGTTGGGCGAAATTCGTGCAGCTCGACGAGATCACCGTCCAGCTGCCAACGGAGAGCGGCAAGCCCGACCAAACGTACAGGCTGCGGTCGCTTGCCACCCAGGTGGCGAACGGATTCCACATCGAGCTGGCGTCGCAAATGATTCGCGAGCTGCTGGCCGAGGAGTCGGAGATCAAAGGCGAGCCCCTTCAGGCGCTGTGCCGGATCACGCTCGAGGCGCTGGCTTAGGCTCCTCGGCACCGCCCGGCGCACTCCCCGCGTTGCTGTGGACGGTGACCGGACGCGTGAAGAGCTCGGAGTTCGGGACAATCACCACGTCACCGGCACTGCTGCGGAGAAGCGTCACACGCAACCTGACCTCGGTCACCGTTCCCGAGCCTCGCTCGAGCGAGATGTTGTCGCCGACTTTGATGTTCCGTTCCAGGAGCAGGTAATAGCCGGAGACGTAATCCTTGAGGAGGTCCTGAGCGCCGAAGCTGGTGACGATCACGGCGGCCACGATGCCAAGGATCGTGACGTTGTCGCTGCGCACAGCGATGCCGAAGGCGAACAGGGCGCCGATGACGATCAGGCCAAAGGTGATGACGCGGCTCCCCGCTGTGACGACGTTCTCGCGTAGTCCCCGCCGGCGCAGCGCTTCGGCCACCTGGACGGCCACAAAGCGCGCGGCAACGACGAAGCCAACGAATACGACGCCCGCCAGCAAGATGTAGAGCAGCGGGCTGCCGGAGATGTCGCGGAGCGACATCTACTTCTGTGTCTCGGCTTCCTCGGCGGCCGGAGCCCCTTCTTCCGCTGCCTCCTCGCCCTCGCCCACCACCGCAGCCTCTGCAGCCGGGACCTCTTCTTCGACCTTGAGCTCCCGCCGGTGAACGATCTTGACCACCAACTCCTCGGGCTCGACGAGGACTGTCACGCCCTTTGGAACCTTGAGATCGGAGATCCGGAGCTCCGACTCGACCTCCTCCAGCGGCGTGAGGTCGACCTCGAACGCTTCCGGGATGTCGGTGGGAAGGCACTCCACCCTCACCATGTGGATTGGCTGCAGCACGTCGGCATCGCCGCGCTTGACAGCGGCGGACTCACCGACCAGGTGAACGGGCACCTCAACGGTGATCTTCTCTTCAAGGCTCACCTGGTAGAAGTCGACATGGATCGGCCCCAGGCGCCGCGGATGCGTCTGAATCTCGCGGACGAGCACCTTCTCGGTACGGTCGCCGTCGACGAGAAGGTCAACCAGGTGTGTGCGGCCCGACTTGATGTAGACCTTCTGAAACTCCAGGCGATCAAGGACCAGCGGTGTTGCGCCGGTGTTATGGCCGTAGACGACAGCCGCAAGCTTGCCCTCGCCGTGGAGGCGGCGAGAACGTTTTCCCAGGAGCGTGCGAGTGGAGGCTTTCAGCTGCATGGTTGAGCCTCGGGATTGAGAGGCCCAACTATGATATCCGAATCAGCGCGGGCGATTCCATCGCACGCACCGCTCTGGACGGATTAAGGCATGCAGAACCCACCGCCTCCGCCACCTCCGCCCGAGGGCTACACGCCGTCCCCGCCGACCGGTCTTCCGCCGCCGCCGCCGGGCGGCTACCCTATCGCTCCGCCTCCAGGCTACCCCGCTTACCCGGCGCAGGGCTACGGGCCGCAGGTGAGATACGCCGGCTTCTGGATCCGGGTCGTCGCCTATATCATCGACGCGATCATCCTCGGCATCGTCGAAGCGATCATCGACCTGTTGCTCAGGGTGAACCTCGGGGATCCGACCAGTGCGTCATACCGCGCGGCCAACGGGATCGGTCTCATCCTCAGCCTTGCCTACTTTGCAGGCTTGTGGACCTATCTGGGGGGTTCGCTGGGTCAGCGTGTTTTTGGGCTTCGAGTGGTGGACGTAAACACCGGTCAGCCTCTCACCCTCGGCAAAGCCGTAATCCGATGGCTCGGTCTGGTGCTCTCGTTCCTGGTCTGCTTCATCGGCGTCATCTGGGTGGCGTTCGATTCACGAAAGCAGGGATGGATGGACAAGATCGCCGGGACCCTGGTCGTGCACGGGTAGCGGTCGAGAGGAGCTAGCCGGCGCCCTCTGGGAAACGCTTCCGGAGCCAGTCGACGATCTCCTGGAGCGGAGTGCCGGGCGTGAAAAGCTCGGCCACGCCCTTCTTCTTCAACGCAACGATGTCGTCCTCGGGGATGATGCCTCCCCCGAACACGACGATGTCGGTTGCCTTGCGCCGCTTCAGCTCCTGCACGACCGCCGGGAACAACGTCATGTGCGCGCCCGAGTGGATCGAGAGGCCGATCACCTGGGCGTCCTCCTGGAGAGCCGCGTCGACCACCATCTCAGGCGTCTGGCGCAGGCCTGTGTAGATGACCTCATAGCCCGCATCACGCAAGGCTCGGGCCACGACCTTAACGCCGCGGTCGTGGCCGTCGAGCCCGACCTTGGCCACGACAATGCGGACGGGCCGGACTGCTGTTTCGACCATTAGATGACTGCCTTCTCGGTGTAGATCCCGAAGACCTCGATGAGGGTGTTCATGATCTCGCCTTCAGTCGCGTATGCACGGACGGCTTCGAGGATGTATGGCATCAGGTTGTCAGTGCCGCCGGCCGCCTTGCGCAACCCCGCCAGCGCTTTTCCGCACCTTGCCTGGTCTCGCTTACGTCGTACCTCCTGGACGCGGGCGACCTGCTGGCCCTCGAGCTTCGGATCGATACGCAGGATCTCCATCGGCTCCTCGTCGTCGACCGTGAACTCGTTCACGCCGATCATCAGCCTCCGCTTCTGCTCGAGCTCCTGCTGGTAGCGGAATGCCGCGTCCGCGATCTCTTTCTGGAAGAAGCTGGCCTCAATCGCGGGAATCACGCCGCCAAGCTCCTCGATGCGTTTGAAATACACCTCGGCCTGCCGCTCCATCTCGTCGGTGAGCGCCTCGACGAAGTAGCTGCCGCCGAGCGGATCGATGGTGTTCGCAACGCCGGTTTCGTAGGCGAGCAGCTGCTGTGTCCGCAGTGCCAGCCTGGCAGCCTTGTCCGTGGGCAGGGCGAGGACCTCGTCCATGGCATTGGTGTGCAACGACTGCGTGCCCCCCAGAACCGCGGCCAGCGCCTCGATGGCAGTTCGCGCAATGTTGAGCTCGGGCTGTTGGGCGGTCAGCGAAACTCCGGCGGTCTGCGTGTGAAACCGCAGCTTCAACGACCGCTCGGCCTGAGCGCCATAGCGCTCGCGCATCCAGCGCGCCCAGATGCGACGTGCGGCGCGAAATTTCGCTATCTCTTCGAAGAAATCAATGTGAGCGTCGAAGAAGAAGGACAGTCGTGAGGCGAAGTCATCGATTCGCATGCCGCGCTCGAGGCAGGCGTCCACGTATGCCATCCCGTCGGCGAGGGTGAAGGCGAGCTCCTGGGCGGCCGTGGAGCCGGCTTCGCGGATGTGGTAGCCGGAGATGGAGATCGTGTTCCACTTCGGCACCTCTTTGGCGCAGTACTCGATGGAGTCGACGACGAGTCGCATCGAGGGCGCCGGCGGAAAGATGAACTCTTTCTGAGCGATGAATTCCTTGAGGATGTCGTTCTGCAGCGTGCCTCCTAGCGTCGAGGCCGGCACCCCCTGCTTCTCGGCGACGGCGATGTACATGCACAGCAGGATGGCGGCGGGCGAGTTGATGGTCATCGAGGTCGTGATCCCGCCGAGCGGGATGCCTTCGAACAGGGTTTCCATGTCAGCCAACGAGTCGATCGCGACGCCGCAGTGGCCGATCTCTCCCCGGCTGGTCGGAGCGTCTGAGTCCTGGCCCATCAGGGTCGGCATGTCGAACGCGACAGAGAGGCCGGTCTGCCCGTTTGCGAGCAGGTATTTATAGCGCTTGTTCGTCTCTTCGGCGGTCGCGAAACCCGAGAACTGACGCATCGTCCAGAGGCGGCTTCGATACCCCCCGGGGTGGATGCCTCGCGTGTAGGGATACAGCCCCGGCATCTCCTCGTCGCGCCTGGGGCGGTCGGTGGCGGTGTAGAGAGGCTTGAGTGGGATGCCGGAGATGGTCGAGGTCTCGATTCCGTCATCACGGGACGCGATTGATTCGAACTGTTCCTTCCACACCTCTTTCGGGTCGCGGGCTCGGACCTTCATCAGCTCGGTTCCATTATCCGGGTCTGCCGTCGGTCTCCTTCAGGCGCGTTTTTCGGCCGCCGCTGCTCATCCTGCTGATGATCTCCTCGGCGGCTCGGTATGGCGTGCCCTCTTTCAGCAGCGTTTCAGCGAGTCCTGCGTCCTCCCGAAGGGCTAAGCGGGCTCGCTGGCGCGAGAGCTCGGCCACCACCTCCACGGTTTCGTCCTTGAGCCTCTTTTCAGCCAGCTCGCGCGCCTCACCGCTCGTCTCGAGGTGTCGGCGATGAGCCTCTATGGCCGCCCACAGCTCTTCAATACCCTCCTGCCGGGCCGCGACAGTCGGGATGATGGGTGGCTTCCAAGCCTTCGCAGCGCCCGCCCCGTGCTCATGCTTTGCATTGAGGCTCAACATTCCTCGCAGCTCCATCACCACGCGCTGGTGGCCCTCCAGGTCGGCTTTGTTGACGACGAAGATGTCGGCGATCTCCAGGATGCCGGCTTTGATCATTTGCACGCCGTCTCCCAGGTTGGGGGTCATGACGACGACGGTGGTGTCGGCAACGGCCGCTACCTCGAGCTCTGACTGGCCGACACCGACCGTTTCGAGGATCGCCTGCTCGAAGCCGAAAGCCCCAAGCAGGCGTATCGCTTCGCGAGTGGCAAGCGACAGGCCGCCGAGGTGCCCCCGGGCACCCATGCTGCGGATGAATACTTTGGGGTCCAAAGCGTGCCTCTGCATGCGGATCCGGTCTCCCAGGATGGCTCCTCCCGTGAAGGGGGAGTTGGGGTCCGTGGCGATCACTGCTACGGACATGCCCCGCTTCCGCAAGAGGGTGACAAGCCCATCGACGAGGGTTGACTTGCCGGTCCCCGGAGCGCCGGTGAAGCCGGCGACGTTTGCGTGGCGAATTTTGCCATCAGGGGCCGCCTCCAGTGCACGCACCGATGGGTCGCGCCGCTCGACCAGGCTGATCGCCCGAGCCAGGGCACGGATGTCGCCCGCCTGAAAACGGCTCGCCAGCTCGCTCTCTCCTCGCCCGTCCGCCACCACTGGCTAACGTACCAGCGCAGTGTGGTTTGCCGGGTCCCCCCGGCCATGACTTTCAACACCGCCATCGAAAGACCGGAATGAGAGCGGGAACATCGGCCAGGCCGATCTGCCGCTATAGCCCTAGGAAGCGGAGCGCGTAGTCGTGACCGAGGACGACCACGAGCCCGAAGGTCTGCTGACCGCGGGCCGGAGCGGGGCTGGTCGCCGTCGCGGGCACGACGGTACCGCCGAAATACGCGGCCAACCATTTCGCGGTCAGGGGAAACTGGCCACCTGAGTAGTCGAGGATCACCGTCTTCGACACCGACCGGTGGGCCACCGGGTCCGCAAGCTGAAGCAAAGTCGGGTCGAGCAGGTTTGTGACCCTGCCGTCAAGGTCGGTGAAGCTGTTCGAGCCGTTGGCAATCTGGATCGGTGCCTTCTCCCCGAGCACGTTGGGATCCACGAAAATTGAAGCCAGGTACCGGTGGATCATCCTGAAGCTCTGGTCGTCAGGGCAAAGCTGCGACACATATGGCCCCATTCCGCAGTTGCCAAAGTCGAGGAGATTCCCCGACGTTCCAGACGCTGGTGCTGTCAGCGCCACCCTGATGATCGAGGTGTTCGGGAGGTTCTTCCCCCAGTCGTAGATGGCTTTCATGTCGGACAACGACATGTCGGTGGAGATGTACTTCTGCAGGGCGCTGAGGAGCTGGGGCGCCTTCGAGAAGCCGTTGACTGACGTGGCCTTCTGCTTGATCGCCTGCATGATGTCCTGCTGGCGGCGCGCCCGCCCAAAGTCGGATGACTGTGCTGCCTGAACCGCGTGCCTCGATCGCGCGATCTCGAGTGCCTGCTCGCCATTGAGGTGCTGGCAGCCCGCCTTGAAATGGATCGGGTGATAGCCGTTGTGATAGTCGGGGTAGCTGGTGTCGTCGAGGTTGGTGGTGAGGCAGACATCCACGCCACCGAGTGCATTCACCATGTCACGAAAGGCGACGAAATCGACGGCGATGTATTTGTCGAACGTCAGGCCGGTTACCTTTCCGACCTCATGCTCGGCCGCATGACCCCCGCCGTCGCGACCCGTGTACTGCTTGGCGACGCAGCAGATGATGTTTGTGTATGGCACTTCGTAAGCAGCGTTGATCTTGTTGGACCAGGTCCTGCTCGCAGGGTCCTGCAGATTCATCGGGACCACCAGGTCGCGCGGGATTGACGCAAGCATCACGCGGTTGCTGGTCGGATCGATCGACACGGCCATGATCGAGTCGGTGAGGTAAGGCGCGTCGTTCTCGTACCCGCCCCGGCCAAGCAGAAGGATGTTGACCCGCTGTCCGTGCTTGAGCTTGTAGGCGATTGTGCCAGGCGCAGGCTCAATGGCTTGCACGACCTCGCCGATGGGATTGATGTGATGACCCGTGGTGGCCGCAATGAACTCGTCGATGCGCTGGTACGTGAGGGCTGCGCCCACCAGTCCGACGACCAGCAGGATGGCAAGAATCATTGCCGGAACCGAGCGGGTCAGGCGGTAGGTGACGTTGTAGCGGGATCGCCTGGCCCTTGGCCTGGCCCTAAGCATGCGCACGGGGATTTTAGCGTCCAGGCCTTAACCAACGCCTTTCAAGCCTGGCGGGTTACGGCAGGCGCAGCCTCAGCTCACGGGTTTAGGGGTGGCGCCCCAGATCAGGGAGTCGTCGTGGTTGCGTTGTGCGCGACGAAGAAAATCCACCCGATCGCCCAGCCCGCGCTCGCGATAAATCCGACGATCCCGAGGACGAGTCCTACCAGGGCCAGCCCCCCGCCTCCCACCGATCCACCGCTTGCCGCAATCCGCTGACGGGAGATGAATCCCATGATCGCGGCGGTCGGCCCCAGGAGAAGCCCCAGGCAGAACGGCCAAAAGCAGACGATCGACAGGATCCCGGCGATCAGCGAGGCGATCGCAAGCCCATCGGTGCGTGCCGCGGCGTATCCAGCTCCCACCGGTGCATAACCGGCGGGCGGTGGCGGAACGTATCCACCCGAGGGCGGCGGAGGCGGCGTGAAGCCGCCGGCCGGAGGTGGAGGCGGCGTCAAGTCGCCGGCAGAAGGAGGCGGCGTGAAGCCGCCGGAAGGCGGTGGCGGTGGTACTTCTCCGCCGGGCGGTGGGGACCCTCCGCCGGGTGGCGGTGGTGGCGGCGGCAGGTCCGACATCTAACTCCTCCTCACGCCGCACTGCGGCGCACTAGCCCTTCTCGAAGCTTCGGATTATCCACGCCTGCATGGCCAGCCCGTAAGCCGCGGTCACAAAAACGCCGACGCCGCAAGCGATGGTTCCCAACGATCCGACGAAGCTGGCGGCGATCAGCATAAGGCCCGCGATCAGGGTGTGACTCAAATTCATGCGCGCTCGACGAATCACCGAGCCTAGGCGAATGCCCCCACGAAATCCTCCGCTGTCGGTTGCCAGCACGATGGCAGGCATGGCGAACGTCAACCCAAGGCTCAGCACGGTGATCACGCTGAATCCGAGGAGATTGAGGAAGACCGCGGCGGCGATGAGCATTCCATTTGCGGAGCCTTGACCCTGCTGCGACGCCAGAGCGAAAGCCGGAACCAGGATCACGAGTGCAACCACTGTGATCCCGATCGCGTATACGAGCTCGACGGCAAACAGCTTGATACCCCGGCCGAGGTACGACAGGTTGGCAGGCGCAAGCCTCTCCTCACCCGCCCGTAACCGGTCAAGGGATGCGAGCATCCATCCAATTCCGTTGATCGAGCCGACGATCGGGATGAGCAGGGTCAGCGCAATGATGAGCAGCTTCGCGAGCCAATCCGGATCTCGGAAGGGCCACGCGAATGCCTCGATGATCCGGTCCATCGGCGTTTCAGAAGGTCGTCGGAGTCGCCATCACGGTCAGCAGCGCGACCAGCCATACGAGGCTGACCACTGCGCCAATCGCAGTCGCGACGACGCCCAGCACCCAGCCGGTGACCGCGAGGCTGCGCCCGCCTGCGGTCCCGGGCGCGCCGTCGATGCGAGCCAGCGCGGCTCTCCCGAGGAAGTAGCCGAGGGTACCGAGCACGAGGCCAGGCAGGCCAAACGGAAGGCCCAGAAGAATGCCCAGGATCGAGGCCGCCAGCGATGTGATGGCGCGCCCGTCTGTCGGAGCAGCGCGGCCAAAACCGGGGGGTGGATAGGACGGCGGCGGGTGGTAGGGCGCTACGGCTGGGGCTCCGCTCATCTGAGGAGCCGGCGGGTCAATCGGCTGGATCTCCACCACGTGGGAACCGGCCGGCTCAGGGTTTTGAGTGCTCAACGGAGCAACGATCGTGCGATGACCACTCTCTGGATCTGGTTCGTGCCTTCGTAAATCTGCGTGATTTTCGCGTCCCGCATCATCCTCTCCACCGGATAGTCGCTGATGTACCCGTAGCCGCCGAGCAACTGCACGCAGTCGGTCGTCACCTTCATGGCCATGTCCGATGCGAACAGCTTGGCCATCGCCGCGATCTTGGTCAGGTCTTCAGCCTTGGCATCAACCTTCGTGGCCGCGCGATATACGAGGTGGCGTGCCGCTTCGATCTGCGTGGCGATGTCGGCGAGCATGAACTGGATGCCCTGGAAGCTCGCGATCGGTTGACCGAACTGCTTTCTTTCCTTGACGTAGTTCAGCGCGTACTCAAACGCGCCCCCAGCGATCCCAAGAGCTTGCGCGCCGATGCCGGGCCGCGAGCGGTCCAGGACAGCGAGGGCAAGCTTGAAACCTGAACCTTCATCGCCGAGGCGGTTGGCAATCGGAACCTTCACGTCCTCGAAAACCAGCTGCGCTGTGGGGAAGCCGCGAATGCCGAGCTTATGCTCGAGCTTGTCCGCCTTCCAGGGGCTGGTCTCGCGCTCGAGCACGAAAGCGGAGATGCCTCGTTGCTTTGCTTCCGGATCGGTCTGCGCAAAAACGACGAGGGTCCCGGCGATGCTGCCGCCGCTGATGAACTGCTTGGTCCCGTTGAGCACGTACTCGTTGCCGTGGCGGACCGCGCGGGTCTTCATCGCCGCGGCGTCGGAGCCGCTGCCAGTCTCAGACAGGGCATATGCGGCCACCTTTTCACCGGAGGCAAGGGGCGGACAAAGCCTCTTCTTCTGCTCTTCGCTGCCGGCGACCAGGATGGGATAGGAGCCCAGCGCCTGCACGGCGAGGATCAGCGACGACGTGGCGCAAGCCTTGGCGATCTCCTCGATGCCCATGCAGATTGTGACGCTCGACCCGGAGATCCCGCCGTACTGCTCCGGGAACGGGATACCCAGGATCCCGTTGTCCGCGAACAGCTTCTCGATGTCCTTCGGGTATTCGGACTTCTCGTCGATTTCCGCGGCGCGAGGGGCGACCTTGTCCTGGACGAGCTCGCGGATCGTGTCTCGAATCGCGACCTGCTCTGCAGAGAACTCAAAGTCCATCAACGTGAGATTACCGGAGGAGATCGCGACCGATGACTATTCGTTGGACCTGGTTCGAGCCTTCGTAGATCTGGAGGGCCTTGGCGTCGCGAACGTGACGCTCGAGTGGGCTGCCCTCATACGCGCCCGCCTCGCCGGCCAGCTGAAGGCCGTCCAGGGCTACCTCCATGGCCGTGTCGGTGCAGTGCAGCTTGGCCATCGAAGCCTGCCGCGTGAACGGACGCCCATTGCTGCACAACCACGCGGCGTGGTACGCAAGCAGGCGCGCCGACTCCAAACGCGTCGCCATGTCCGCCAGGATGAACTGGTCGCCCTGACCGTGAGCCTCCCCCTGTTCGAAGAGCACCGCACGTGACTCGTCAACGGCCGCCTGAGCGATACCCAGGGCCTGACCCGAGATGCCGATGCGGCCCGAGTCGAGCGCGCGCATCGCGACGGTGAAGCCCTGGCCTTCGCGGGCCAGCCGGTTCGCGGCCGGCACGAGAACATCCTCGAGGACAAGCTCGCCCGTGGGCGAGCCGTGGAGACCCATCTTCTTGAACAGCTGGCCCACCCGAACGCCAGGAGCGTCTGCCGGCACCAGGAACGCGCTGACCCCTGACGCTCCGTCCTCCAGCCCACCGGTGCGCGCGAACACGACGTAAAGCCCGGCACGCCCGATGTTGGTGATGAAGATCTTGGTGCCGTTGAGCACGTAATCGTCCCCTTGCCGGCGCGCGGTCATCTTCAGCGAGGCGGCGTCTGACCCGGATGCCGGCTCGGTCAGGGCAAAGGCGCCGAGCAGCTCGCCCGATGCGAGGAGCGGCAGCCAACGGCGCTTCTGCTCTTCGGTGCCGAAAAGAAGGATCGGCTCGCTGCCTACGCTCGTATGGACGTCCACGATGACCGACGTTGAGGCGCACGCCTGCGCCAGCTCCTCGATACACACGGCAAACGCGACGGCATCGAGGCCGGCGCCGCCGTACTCGCTGGGGATCAGGACACCGAGCAAGCCCGCGGCCGCGGCCGCTTCGATGGCTTCGTCCGGGAATCGATGCTCAAGGTCGACCTCAGCCGCATGCGGCCGGACCACGCCCTGGGCCAGCTCGCGCACGGCGGCCCGGAAGGTCGCGTGCTGGGGCGCCAAATCCAGGTCCACTAGAGTCCCGAACCGGGGGTACGCATGGCGGTCGAGTGGCATCGGCGCTGGAGGTGAAAGAAGGGTCGAGCAACGCAGCGCACGCATCCCTCGATGCGTAAGCGGGCAACGGAGACGCTGACGCCGACGCCGGATAGGCGCCCGAAGGGCGCCGGTCGGGCAACCAGGGCGCTCCAACGCTGCGGGCTCCGGGCTCGGGACACTGGGACCGCCAACTAGAATAGGGAATCAGGCATGGAAGCAGGACCGAGATACCTTGAAGGCACCACGGTTGGGAGCGGGCGCGACATCATCGGAGTTCGTCGTGACCGCATCGCCGACATCATCAGCACTGGACGCGAGATCATCACTCGGGCCAAGGCTGAGAAGCTCCTGCCTGAGACGATCACGGGCGCCACGGCAGCTCTGCTCGTGACGATCGCCGGTTATGGCGAGCCTCTGTCTGAAGGCCAGTGGCGCGAGCTCGCGGGAGTCGTGGGCGGGATCATGCGCGACAACACCTACGCGGACCTTGCCCGGCTCCGAACGCTGATCACACAGGAGCAGTTCTTGAACGTCGCACGCAACCAGGGCTATGGTCGCTTCATCAGGCGGCTGGACGACGGCCGCTGGGTCTGCGAGCTGGCTCCGAAGCTGGAAGATCTCCCTGACGAGTAATCGCTTCATTGCCGCTCTGAGGACGCGGCCGGCGCGAATACTTCTCGCGGCCGTCTTCACTCTTGTGATCCTCAGTCCGGCAGGCGTGGTCCTTGCGGTCGTGTGGACGACGCCGTACTTGAGCCCTCCTCCCGCCGCGGACCTTGGCCCCACCGGGCCGGTGCGCGTGCTGCCCGCCCCAGACGTCCTGCCGGGATCCCTGCCGGCAACGGCGACCAACGTTTACACCAACATCTTGTCGGGCGTCGTGCCCTGCCCGCTCTGCAACCTCCCCCCACGCGTTTACGTCCCCAACAGCGGAGCCGGCACCGTGGATGTGATCGATCCACTGACGTTCAAAGTGATCGGTGAGTTCCCGGTCGGCTCTATACCCCACCACATCGCGCCCGCCTGGGACATGAGCGCCCTTTACGTCGACAACGAGGGCTCCAGCAGCCTGACGGTGATCGACATCCACACCGAAAGGCCGAGCGGGCAGACGATCTCGATTCCCTATCCGTACAACCTGTACTTCACGCCAGATGGAACCAAGGCCATTGACGTTGTCGAACGGTTGCAGCGGATCGAGTTCCGCGACCCGCACCATGGGTGGAAGCTGCTCGGGTCGGTGGCCATCCCGTGGCCGGGCGCGGATCACCTGGACTTCAGCGCCGACGGCAGCTACCTGATGATCTCGACGGAGTATTCGGGCATCGTTGCGAAAGTCGACTGCATCCACATGAAGTTAGTGGGCTACGCCCACGTAGGCGGTCTGCCGATTGACGTCAAGGTGTCGCCCGATGGCAGCGTCTTCTACGTGAGCAACCAGGGTCGCATGGGGGTTTCGGTGGTCGATCCGATCACGCTGAAGGAGATCCAGTTCATCCCCACCGGACGCGGTGCCCATGGCCTTCAGGTCTCTCGAGACACAAAGTCGCTTTACGTTTCCAACCGCTTGGAGGGCTCGTTCTCGGTGATTGATTTCGCGACTCGAAGGGTTGTCGCGAAGTGGTTGATACCCGGAGGCGGAAGTCCCGACATGCTCCAGCTGAACCCCGCCGGCACGCAGCTGTGGGCGTCAGGCCGCTACAACGCAGCCGTGTACGTCATGAGCACAATCACCGGCCAGCTGCTGGCCAAGATCGCCGTCGGCTCCGAAGCTCACGGACTGACCTATTTCCCGAACGTCGGCTTGCACAGCCTGGGTCACAACGGGGTATATCGCTAGCGCGAGGTATGAGAGAAAACCCGGATGGTTTTCCTTCATCGCCGGGCGCTTCGCGCGCGGCTGCTTCTTTTCCGGTATATCGATGGGATTTTTTTGAATTGGCGCTCCATACCATGCATGGAATGGACAAGACAAAGTTATGGTCGGGCGGAGCCCGGCCAACCCTGCCGCGCTAGCGGGTTCGGGTCGAGGGGAGGTTAAGAGCTGAGTGGAGCTCTAGGCCGGATTCACTCCGGCCGTCACCCTGGCGTACTAGTCCAAGCACCTACAGGCGCGGTGGCTGACAGGAGGGGGTTCCGCGGGGGAGGACATCGTCCTTCCCCGCGCTTTCTTAGCAGCCTAGTAGGCGGGCGATCAGCATTCGCTGGACTTCCGACGTTCCCTCTCCGATCTCGTTGATCTTTACGTCCCGCCAATATCTCGCTACCGGGTAGTCCTCGATGAAGCCGTAGCCTCCGTGGATCTGCACCGCCTGGTCGGCGGCGCGCTTGGAGGTCTCGGAGGCGAAAAGCTTGCACATGGCGGCAAGCATTTTCGACTCGTCGGTGGTTTCAGCGCCCGCCTTCATGTATGTTGCCGCCGCCCGGTAAACCATCGTGCGGGCGAGCTCGGTTTCCATGGCCATGTCAGCGAGTTTGAACTGCACCGCCTGGTGCTTGGAGATCGGGACGCCGAAAGACCTGCGTTCCTTGGCGTAGGCGAGCGATGCGTCAAGGCAGGCCTGCGCGAGACCGACGGACAGCGCGGCAATCGCGATGCGACCGCCAAGCAGCGTGTGGAGGAACTGCCGGTAACCACCGCCACGTGCGCCCAGGAGATTCTCCATCGGCACAGCACAGTCTTCAAAGCTCAAAGGGTGCGTGTCCGATGAATGCCACCCCAGCTTGCGATACGACTCCAGAACGTGGTAGCCCGGCGTCCCTGTCGGCACCATGATGGCGCTGATCTCCGGACGCTCGCCGTTGCTTTTAGCGGTCAGCGTGGTCACCGTCACGCCCGCAGAGATGTCGGTGCCGGAATTGGTGATGAACTGCTTCGCACCGTTGATCACCCACTGCCCCTCTCGTATCTCCGCGCGCGTCTTGGTTGCGCCCGCATCGGAACCGGCCTCGGGCTCGGTGAGGCCGAAAGCCCAGAGCTTGCGCCCGGCGAGGAGGTCCGGGAGCCATCGCTCCTTCTGCATTTCGCTGCCGAAATCGTGGATGGGCGCCGCGCCGAGGCAGACAGCCGCCTCCAGGGTGATGCCGACGCCGGTGTCCGCACGAGATATCTCCTCGATCGCCAGGCAAAGGGACAGAAAATCAGCGCCGGCGCCCCCGAACTCTTCCGAGAAAGGCAGGCCGAACAGGCCGAGCTCCCCCATCTGGCGGACGATGTCATAGCCGAACTTGTGGTTGCGGTCCAGCTCCTCCGCAGCCGGCATCACCACCTCGCGGGCAAAATCACGACACTCATTGCGAATCGCCCGCTGCTCAGCCGTCAGCTCGAAGTCCAACCTTGCAATCGTGCCACGATGCGCGGCGTGGGGCAGGCGCCGTATACGGTCGATGGATACGCCGAGGGTCTGCGGATCGTCACGGGATTGATGGACTTGGACGGCCCGAACGTCAATCCCGTGTGCCGGACCCGCCTGTACACCCACGGTCACCGCACGCAGCGTGCCTTGCTTCTCCTGCACGGTCTGACCAGCTGCCCGCAGCAGTTCGACGCTTTGGGGAAGCGCTTCCATGAGGAAGGCTGGAACGTCCTCATCCCTCGTTATCCACGTCACGGCTACACAGATCGGCTGACCACTTCGATCTCAGAGCTACGTGCTGACCACCTGACCGCCGTCGCAAACCGGTCCGCAACCGCGGCCGCCGGGCTCGGTGAGCACCTCACTGTTGTCGGGCATTCGCTCGGCGGTGTCCTGGCAGGCTATCTGGCGCAAACGCATGGCAGCGTGGAGCACGCGGTCCTGGTCGCCCCCGCGTTCGGGCTGAAAGGGGTCCCCAGGGGGGGCATGTCTGTGCTCGCCAGGTTCGCATCCGTGCTCCCGAACTTCTTCATCTGGTGGGATGCCAAGTCCAAAGAGCTGAGCAGACCTGCGCACGGCTACCCACGATTCGCCACGCACGCTTACGCAGCCCTGTTCCAGGTCGCCACCGAAGTGCTCAAGTCCGCAAGCAAGACAGGGCCAAAGGCCCGCGATCTCGCCGTGATCACGAACGCTGCCGAGCCGCGACTCGACAATCGATTCGCGAACCTGCTGGTCGAGGCCTGGCGACGGCGCGACGCGCAGGTGAGCACCTACGAGTTCCCGCTGTCGGCCCACCTGCCGCACGACCTGATCGACCCCGGAAACGATGAGCAGGACATCGATCTCGTTTACCCCGTCGTGGCCAGGATGATCAAGGGCGGGGACTAGCCGATACTTCGCGACATCTCGAACTCAAGCGCAGCCTCACCCGGGCGGAGCGGGGCGACGTTTCCTGTTCGCGTGAATCCGCTCCGCAGGTAGAGCCTCAGCGCGACGGAGTTTCCTTCGACCACCCACAACCGCAACTGACCGAAGCCGGCTTGCCTCGCCCAGTCGACGACCGCCTCCACCAGGAGGCCACCCACGCCGGCGCCGCGAGACGAGGGATGGACCCACATCGAGACCAGCTCGGCGGCCTGCCCATCTTCTGACGCAATCCCGCCGGCTGTGCCTACCACAGCATCGCCCGAGCAGGCGGCGAACTGCGCCCGATTCGCCAGCCGGGCACGCCAGCTGTCCTCGCCAAGGTCTCGCTCGACCTCGAGCGTCGAGCCGAACGCTTGCGGATCCGTCCGTAAGGCGGCGAGACGCACCTCCCTGAACTCGTGCCAATCCGCCGGCAGGAGGAGTCGGATCTCAGTTGCCGAGGACAAAAACCTTCAACGCCCAGCTCAGGCCAACCGTGATCACGGCGCCGACGATCAAGAGCCGCCACTGCCGCACGCTCAGTTTGGGGGCCCACGTGCGGCCGGTCAAGATCCCGATCGCCAGTCCGAGCACGCCGACCACGCTGCTTGCAAAGAGTGCAGGGCCGAGGGGATACAGGCGGACGGAGTTGGCGACGTCTCCCTGCCACATGTAGGCGAAGGATCGCGTTCCGCCGCAGAACGGACACGGGTGTCCGGTCAGGTAATAGAAGGGACAAGGTGGCAAGGTCAGGTGGGACACCTGGATGGTCCAGAAAATTCGGGTATAGGTGAGCCATAGCAGCAGGCCGCCGAGCATCGCGAAATCACGCAGGCGATCGCCGGGCAGCGGCCGTGTGATGGAGATCGGAAGCGCCACCGTAAGCCGAGTTTACAAAGCGCGGGGGAGGACGGGGGGGCTACCGAAGGAGGCCGACGATGTCGTCGGTCGTCTCGGCCACAGCGACCGCGGCTTTTTGGAATGCCTCCACTTTGCTTTTCGCGGTGCCGCGATTCCCCGACACGATCGCACCCGCGTGGCCCATGCGCTTGCCTTCCGGGGCCGTTCGGCCCGAGATGAAAGCCACCGTCTTGAGCCGGCTGCCCTTGGCCAGCAGCTCAGCGGCACGCTCCTCGTCGCTGCCTCCAATCTCACCGATCACGACGAGGTGCGTGGTCGCCGGGTCCCTCTCGAACAACTCCACGACATCCTTGAACGTCATCCCCAGCACGGGGTCCCCACCGATGCCGACGATCGTCGACTGCCCGAGACCCGCGGCCGTCAGAGCCGAGGCGACCTCATAGGTCAAGGTGCCGCTTCGCGACACCAGGCCGACGGGCCCTGCGCTGGTGATGCGCTGGGGGATGATGCCGATCTTCCCCACCCCCGGCGTGATGAGGCCAGGGCAGTTGGCGCCTATCAACCGGGCCGCGGGATACTCGCGGAGGTAGTCCTTCACCTTGATCATCTCCTGAATCGGAATTCCCTCTGTGATGCAAACGATCAGGGTGATCCCGCCGGTCGCCGCCTCCAGGATTGCGTCGGCGGCGAAAGGCGGCGGGACGAAGATGCCCGAGGCGTCGGCCCCGGTCGCCTTGACGGCCTGTGAGACGGTGTTGAAGACCGGCACTCCGAGATGTTTGGTTCCGCCCTTGCCAGGGCTGGTACCGCCGACAACCTTGGTGCCCATCTCCAGCATCTGGCCGGCGTGGAACGTGCCCTCCCTACCAGTGATGCCCTGGACGATGACCCGGGTCGACGCGTCCAGGAGAATGCTCAAACCCCACCCCCGCTTTGCGGTACTTCCCCGGCGGGGCTGGACCTTGTCAGCTCGACGATCTTTTGGGCTGCTTCCCAGGCGCTCGCGCCAGGCTCGATTCCGTTCTGCTTCAGGATTGCGCGCCCTTCTTCTTCGTTGGTGCCGCTCATCCGCACCACGAGGGGCAGATTCATCTTCAGGTTGTCGCGCGCTCTGACCAAGCCCTTGGCGACCTCGTCCCCACGCGTGATGCCACCGAAAACGTTCATGAGCACGCCCTTGACGCGCGGGTTCATCAGGATCACCGCCAGAGCATTCTCGACCACCTCGGCTTTCGCACCACCACCGATGTCGCAGAAGTTGGCCGCGCGACCACCGGCGCGCTGGACGAGGTCCAGGGTGCTCATGCAAAGGCCCGCGCCATTGCCGATGATGCCGATGTCCCCGTCCAGCGACACGTAGGTGAGGCCGCGCTTCTTTGCCTCGACCTCGTACGGGTCTCCTTCCAGCACCGAGCCGTAACGATCCTCGAGGTCCTTGTGGCGCCACGCTGCGTTCTCATCCGTCTCTAGCTTGGCGTCGCCGGCGATGATCTCCCCATTCTTTGTGATGACAAGGGGATTGATCTCGGCCGTCACTGCATCGAGGTCCGGGATCGCTCGGTACAGCTTCTTGATGAGGGCTGTCAGCGGCCGGGCCAGCTCGCCTAGGCCGGCATCGAAGGCCAGCTGGTTGAGCTCGAAGTCAAGCGGACCTCTCCAGGGGTTCGGATGCAGCCGCGCGATCGACTCGGGTGATTCTTCCGCCACCTGCTCGATTTCCATGCCGCCCTTGGCGGAGAGCATCAGGATGTTCGCGCGCGCGTCGCGGTCGACGGTGAAGCCCAGGTAGACCTCACGGTCGATCTCCAGCGCGGATTCACAGTAGACGAGCGGAACTTTGAACCCTTTTATGTCCATGCCGATGATCTGGGCGGCCGCCTGACGGGCTTCATCCGGAGATTTCGCCAGCTTGATGCCGCCCGCTTTGCCGCGGCCTCCGACCGGAACCTGCGCCTTGACCGCCACCGGCCCGAGCTCGGCACAGGCCTGGGCCGCCTCCTCCGGAGTCCGAGCGACCCTACCCGGCGGAATGGGGATGCCAAGTGATGCGAGGACCTCCTTGGCCTGGTATTCGAGAAGCTTCACGTCCCGACCTGCGAGACGAGCTTGCGAGCTCCTGTCAAGGGGATGACGGGTGGAACGGGCAAACCTGATTAGGGTTGCTGTTCGCCAAGGAGTTGCAGACGCTTCGCTGGAAATCAGGGTTGCTGATCACTGCAAACAGGCCGGCGATGCCGAGAACGAGGACCACCAGCAGCGTGATCCCGCAGCCGATCAGGATCGCGGGCCAGGGCGACCTTCCGCCGGCCGGCGGCGGGGGCCAGGCTCCGGGCTGTCCTCCAAGCGGCCGCCATGCCGTGCCGTCCCAGTAGCTGAGCCCGTCGTCGGAGATCCAGCGACCTTGGGCATCCTGGCGAGGCACGTCGAAAGTCTAGTTCGAGCCTATAACGGGATGTTGCCGTGCCAGCGCGGGTTGCGCCGCCGCTCTTTGCGCTGTGCGATCTTCAGCGCGCGGATCAGCGTGCCCCGGGTTCGGCCGGGCTCGATCACGTCGTCGATATAGCCACGCTCGGCGGCGATGTAAGGATTGGCGAACGTCTCCGTGTACTCCTTCACCAGCTCGC
>JALZAL010000334.1 GCA_030948325.1 Candidatus Dormiibacterota bacterium | reverse complement strand
GGGTAGGACCCCGACCAGCCGTATGGGTCGACGGGTCCTCCGCCGTTGGTGTAGTAGACGCCGAAATGCAGATGAGGCCCGGTCGCGGTGCCGCTGCTGCCTGAGAGCGCGACCACCTGCCCGCGGCGGACCTGCTGGCCGACCGACACGTTCAGCTGAGACAGGTGGCCGTAGTAAGAGAGCAGCCCGTTGCCGTGGCTGATCTCGATGGTCAGCCCGCTGAGGCAGCTGTGGCATGAGGGCACGGCCCACCCTGAAAGGATCACCACGCCATCCGCGGCCGCTGCCACGGGTTCGTAGTAGAGCCCGTAGTCGTAGCCGTCGTGACCGTCGTAATAGAGGTAGTCCTGGCTGCCCGGTGTCAATGCGTAGCCGGCATCGAAATTGGGGTCCGGGCCGCCAACCTTGGCTGAGGCAACGGTGCCGTCGAACCGACACGTTCTGCCATTCGTCCCGTAGTCCGGCGAGCAGTGATCGAAGATCGAGGTGATGTAGTGGGGGCCCATGAACGGCAAGGTGAGGAAGGCACCCGGTGACGGCGCTGCTCCAATGTTTCCCTGGCCGTCCTCGATCGGGCCGTAGGTCACCTGGCTCGGGTAGCTCCAGCGCACGTAATGGCCAGGGGCCTGGCCTGGAACATGCGCCTCGGCCGCCAGGGCAGGCACTGCTTGCAGCTGAAGCGTCAGCAGAGTGAGGATCGAGACCAGGATGCGCATAGCCCTTGAGAGGGAGGCATCAGTCTACGGGCGGGCCCACGACTCGTTCCGCGAATCTGGTTAAGTTTCGCAAATGGTCCCTGTCGAGGCGGTCGTATGGAAGTTCTGAGCCAGGGGCGGGCGGCGGTCTACGAGGAGCCGATCGGTCCGGCCGGCGTTCGAATCCGCGAACGTCCCCGCACGGCTCCGCAACCGGGTGCGGTCGCCATCGCAATCCGAGCGGCTTCGATCAACCACCTCGATCTCTGGCTCGCCCACGGCGCACAACGGGTCACGCCACCGCGAGTGATCGCGGGTGACTGTGCCGGGGTGGTCCACGCATCTTCCGATCCGTCGTGGAAGCCCGGTGACGAAGTTGTCCTGTTCCCCACCCTGTGCTGCTGGGAATGCGAGTGGTGCCGCGCAGGCGAGAACGTCAAATGCGCGCGCTTTGGCGTGCTCGGCGAGCATTCGGATGGCGCAGCTTGCGAGCTGATCCACATCGACGCACGCAACGTTTTCCCCAAGCCGAAGGACCTCTCATGGGAGGAGGCGGCAGCGTTTCCTCTCACCTTCCTGACCGCGTGGCGGATGCTGACGACGCGAGCCAGGCTGCAAGCCGGTGAGACGGTGCTTGTCGTCGGCGCCGGGGCGGGCGTGGCTGTGGCGGCCATCCGCATCGCCAAGCACCTCGGGGCGCGCGTTTTCGCGACCAGCCGCTCGGAGGAGAAGCGAACTCGGGCTGCTGAGCTCGGCGCGGAAGCTGTTTTCGATTCCTCAGCATTCAGCAAGGGCGTCCGGGAGGTGACCAAGGACGGCGTGGACGTCGTCTTCGAGCACGTCGGTCCCGCGACCCTCGATGAGTCCATGCGCTCGCTTGCCATGGGCGGGCGGATTGTCACCTGCGGCTCTACCTCGGGGGTCAAAGCCGAGATCACGATGCCCCGGCTTTTCTTCCGTCAGGCGGACTTGCTTGGATCAACCATGGGCAACGCGGGTGAGTTCGATGCGGTCTTGAAAGCGATCGCCGCCGGCCTTCGCCCGGTCGTAGACAAGGTTTATCCGCTGGATCAGGTGCAGGATGCCCTGACGCGCGTTGACACCAGCGAGCAGTTCGGTAAGGTCGTCCTGACGGTGTCTCCGGGCTAGGTCGACCGAAGGAGGAGTTGGGCCGTGAGAGGTTTCAGGCCTTTCCTGGAGCGGGGCAATGTGGTCGACCTTGCGGTCGCCGTGGTGGTCGGTGTGGCTTTCACGGCGGTGGTCAATTCTTTTGTCAAAGATCTCGTCACCCCGTTGATCGGAGCCATCGGCGGCCAGCCCAACTTCTCGTCGCTCTCCTTCACCATCAACAACAGCAAGTTTCTTTACGGGGACTTTCTAAACGCAGCGATCGCCTTCCTGATCGTGGCGGCGGTCATCTACTTCTTTGTCGTCGCTCCATACACGGCCCTGATGGCCCGCACTCGCAAGGAGCCTGCCCCGACGACCAAGAAGTGCCCAGAATGCCTAAGCGAAATTCCGCTCGAGGCTCGGCGCTGCGCCTTCTGCGGCCAGCCGGTGGCTCAGCCCGCCGCCTGAGACTCGAATCAACCGACAGCTGTCGTCCCGTTCTCTCATGAAGGAACGACCCACAACTTGGCGGCGGTGTCATGGCTCAGCGTGACTGCGCGCTTGCGCACGCGGACGCGGATCGTGCGGCCAACACCGTCAACCTCGGTCACCGCGAGCTCGCGTCCAGGAGTCAGGCCCCGCTCGTGCAGGTACATGAGCAGTGTCGGAGCCTCTCGCTCGGCGACCTCTGACACACGCGAGACAACAGCTCGGGAGCCCAGCTTCAGAGTCGCCAGCCTGACCTCTCTCGGCGAGGATTTCGAGTAACCCGGGATGGGATTGCCATGCGGGCACGTGGTGGGCTTTCCAAGCACCTCGTACAGGCGCCGCTCGACCACCTCCGAAACAGCGTGCTCCAGACGAGCGGCCTCCTCATCAGCGGTGATCCAGTCCAGGCCAAGACCGTCGGTAAGCCAGCGCTCCATGATTCGGTGGCGCCTCACGATGGCCTCAGCCGCGCGGCGTCCCGCAGACGTCAGCTCAATCTCTTTGCGGCCGTTCAAGCGCACCATGCCGTACCGGGTCATCCGGCGCAAGGCCACTGTGACGGTGGGCCGGCTTACAGCCAGCCAATCGGCAAGGCGCGCGCTGCGTAGCGGCTCACCTTCCGACCACATGTAGTAGATGGCCTCGAGGTAGTGCGACACCACCTCCGAAGGGGCTCTCGAACCGGCGTTAGACTTATCTAATCGCGACTTTTGCACGTACTAATCCTGTGAGCCCACTATGAGCCAAGCGACAGCGGTTTTACTTGGGGCCCTCGCCGGCGCCACCATCTTCCTCGGCCTGCCGGTGGCCCGCCTTCGTGGCTTGCCGAAGTATGTTCAGGGCTTCCTGAACGCGTTCGCGACAGGGATCCTCGTCTTTCTTCTCTGGGACATCTTGAGCCACGCCGGAAGCAAAGTCGAGGTCGCCCTGGCCACTGCCCGGCATGCTGACAGCGGGCCGTTCGCGATCATGGTCGCCGTCTTCGCCGCGGGTGTCGCCGCAGGCCTGCTCGGCCTTGTCTATTTCAACCGCGCACTGTTCGGGCGCCTGAGGCATGGCGCGCACACCCCCAGCCCACGGTCATTGTCCCTGGCCATCGCCACCGGCCTCGGTCTCCACAACATGTCGGAAGGACTCGCCATCGGCCAGTCCGCGCACACCGGCGCCATCGCCTTCGCCGGGATCCTCGTCGTCGGCTTCGCGCTCCACAACGTCACCGAGGGCTTCGGGATCGCCGCCCCGATGACTACGGACGCCAAGCCGGCCTCGTGGGGCTTCCTCGGAGTGGCCGGCCTGATTGGCGGCGGCCCTACCTTTGTCGGCACCTGGATTGGGTACCTGGCGAGCTCAGACTACCTGTACGTTGCGTTCCTGGCGATTGCCGCCGGGGCGCTGCTCTACGTCGTCAACGAGCTCTTCAACCTCGGCCGAAAGCTCAGCACGCCGCCTGGCTTCGCCTGGGGAATGCTGCTCGGCTTCCTGACCGCCTACGGCACCGACCTGGTGCTGACCTTCGCCTCGACTTAGACCCTAGCTTGGCTCAGCTGGCGTAGTCGAAGTCGTCCGGCTCGGTGTCGTCCCAGTCCGGGAAGCGCCAGCGGAAGAGGCGCTCCTGGATCTCGAAGAGGCTGTCGAGGGTGTCCTGCACGTAGCCGGCGTCCCGAAGTGGCTCGCGAACGTGATTGGGCATCGTCTCGACCGCTTCACGCAGCTCCGCCCGCACAGGAGGGGGA
>JALZAL010000123.1 GCA_030948325.1 Candidatus Dormiibacterota bacterium | reverse complement strand
GCCATGAACTGCAGCACGTCAAGCAGGTCGAACGCATCATCAACACGATGCAGTAAGGCGGGTGCTCCTCGTCGGTCGAGTCGAGGAAGAGCGCAGCGCCTTCGCCGCTGGACAGCTCGAGCAGCAGTACCAGGCCGTGCGTTTCGGCTACGGCCGCATCCGGTAGAAACGCAGCAGGGGGTGCTCGAGGTCGAGAACCTCGAAGCGACTGAAGCCCGCGCGGTTGGCGTAGGCCTTCAGCGTCGACGGCCGCATGACGGTACCGGTCGCCTCCGAGGGTTTGTCTGACAGGCCTGTTGGGAGGCAGCAGAAGATGCTCGCCGCGTACATGAAACGCTCGACCTCGTCGCCGGGAGCTGTGAATGTCTCGGCCACGCGCTCATCGGCGACGATCAGGCTCCCGGTCGGCGCCAGGCTCTTTCGCACCGCTTCCAGCACCTCCACCGGCTGGGAGAGGTCGTGGACGGCCTCGACCACCAGGGCCATATCGTAGGGACCCCCTGACGAGATCTGGGCGGCATCTGCGACCCGGAACCTGATCCGGTCGAAGACGCCCTTCTCGGCAGCGAACTTGCGGGCCATCGCGATCGACTCTTCGTCAGCGTCGAAGGCGTCAATCTCGATCTTCGGGAAGGCCAGTGCCAGGGCGATCGCCGCCCAGCCCAGCCCGCAGGCCACGTCGGCCACTCGCGCGGGAGGATCGGCCAGCAGTCGTGAGTAGATGTCGCCGATCTTCGGCAAGTAATCGCTGCCCAAAGAGCTGAGTAGCCAGGCGCGGTTGAGATCACCCTGGGACTCCAGAGCTTCGCGGCCGTAGCTGGACCAGGGCACGCCGGCCCCGGTGCGGAAGGCTTGCTCGACGGCGGGAAGGGCGCGCATTAGAACGGCAAGGGTTTGCGCGGCGGGAGTGACGTAGAAGGGACTCTCGGCGTCGGTGAGGGCAACCCGGTAGCCGGGCGGAAGTGTGTAACTCCTCTCCTCGGCACTCTTGGCGGGATCGTCCACCTGGAGTAGCCCGGTCACGGCCTGCTGCTCCAGCCACTCACGGGCGTAGCGCTCCGCGATCCCAGCCCGCCCAGCAAGCTGGGAAGCGGTGGCGCTCTCGTCCAGGGCCGTGTAAAGGCCCAGTCGCCAACCGAGGTAGACGCTCATGACGTCGAGCGCTCCTAGAGTCGCCCCGAAGAGGCGGTTCGAAAGCGCCTCGCCCTGCTCGGTGAGCTCCTCGCGGGTCGGCTTCTTCTCGTTGATAGCCATGCTCGTCGCTCTTTTCCTTCCTTCTTTCAGCTTCCGGCCGAACGCTTCGCCAATCAGCCTAGCCGAAAGCAGCAGCCAAATCGAATTCGCGCGTACGACGCGCGAGTGCGCGCTATCGCCTCGCCGTCTATCGTCGGCTCGCGGTTCGCGTTACGGAGCGTGCGGCCCGCCACGTAACTAGATTCGTTGCGTTTCCAAGATGTTCCGGGCGCCGACTGTGCTCGGATCCAACCATCCGCCTAAGGCCTGGATCAGGCCAGGACCCGGCGCCCGTTGACGCTTACATCATTGAGCTGGATCTCAGAGACGTTGCTGAACTGATTGATGGGGTCGCCGATGTTCGTGAACACGCTTTGGTGCACCTCCACGCCTCGAATTGGACTGTCTGGACGCCCGCTCAGGTGGAGAACCCACGGGTCCGAGTCTCCGCTGGCGTTCCCGATGCTCCAGTCTCTGAACACGGGGCTGTGGTCACCGTTTTGGCCGTTGTAGTCCATCTGCGCCAGTGCCCATCCGCCACTCAGCCTGTCGGCTCTGACGGTATCCAGACGAAGTCGCTCAGCGAATCCGCCTCGCTTCGTGTTCGATTTGACATGAAACATGTATTGGACTCCAGCTGCATCGGTCTGAAGGTCGTACGCATATACATTGCGAATGCCTCCGGTCATCTCGCTGCCAAAGGCGAGGCCGCCTGACGGACCGCGGAGCCTGCAGGAGAAAATCACAATGTTCTGTGATGGAACGTTGACGCGGCGCCCATCCTCATCACGCCCGGACTTGATCGCGATGCAGTCATCGGCCGCGTCGAACGCGCACCTCTTGATGACCACGTGATCGCATGACTCCGGGTTGCAGCCGTCCGTATTGAGGTTGGCGGTGGCGCCGGTTGTGACCGAGTCCACGGTCACGTTACTGCAGAGCGTCGGATGCAGCTGCCAGAACTGTGCTTGTCGGAGCGTGATGCCCTGGAAAAGCACGTTGGTGCAACGGTATGGCTCAACAAATGCGGAGCGCAACGCTCCATGTTGGGGGACGATCCGCTGCTCTGGAG
>JALZAL010000260.1 GCA_030948325.1 Candidatus Dormiibacterota bacterium | reverse complement strand
TCCGTAGGCGGTGTAGCGACCTCATCCAGCTGGTACGAGTATCAGCTTGTCGGTTCCGGGCCAGCACGAGAAGCGATGGTGAATGAGCAGGGTTGGGAGCCGATGCCCAACACGATGGGTAACCAACCGTCACCTTCTACTACCGGCGGCCACGACTACGACTCCGGCAATAACATGCAATACGCTGAGGTACGTTGTGGCTGACTGGTGGGAAGCCGATCTGGACGAGCGATACTGGTGTGAGATCACGGACCGCCCAGATCCTGGAACCGACTTGAAGTGCCCACAATCGCGGGAGAATCGGGCCCAGTAGTGGTCCTACGACCTGATCCTTCATGTCCAGCCAGGGGACATCGTCTACCAGTACTCGACTCGCAACAGAGCGTTCATCGGCGCGTCAGTCGCAGGCGGCCCCGTCGAGGCACGCGAGATCGACTGGACGCCTCACGGAACCACCGGTCGGGCGAGCACGGCCTTTGCGGAAGGCACGGCCCGGTTGGTGGCGACCGCTTTTATGGATTCCTCCTTCAACAGGTCCACGTACGCTCGCCCAATTGAGGAATCCTGGCTGTGCGCCCTCCACCACCAATTCATATGTTTCGGAACTAGCCGAACTAGGGGGGCACAGAAGTCCGAGCAGCGTTGGTCTTCAGGGTTACACCTCTCGGCGCGAACGAGCCGGAATCCGGTCACGACCGGATTCGACGTTCGCATTTCAGACGAGGAGGTCGACAAGGACCTGCCGCGCAAGCTCCGAGCAGAGTTGCCGGGCATCCTAGCGTGGGCGGTTCAGGGATGCCTGGAATGGCACCGCGACGGACTTCGTGCGCCAGAGGAGGTCCGTCAGGCAACCAGTGGTTATCGACAGGAGATGGACGTGCTGGCGGCGTTTCTTGCCGACCGCTGCGTCCAGAGTCCCTCCGCCTCCATCACCGTATACCAGCTGTACCAGATCTATCACTCCTGGTGCGAAGAGAACGGCGAGCACACACTCAAGAAACGCCAGTTCTCAACGAAATTGAGGGAGCGGGGTTCGGAACTGAACATGGGGTAAGGGCGACTACTGGGTCGGTATCGGGCTCCGTGAGTTTGGTGAGTTTCGTGAAGCTATACCGGAGATCTTCCCCCTGATCATTCTTCGTCTATCGATTCCTTGGAAAATGGCTCACGAACTTCACGA
Organism: Candidatus Dormiibacterota bacterium; assembly: GCA_030948325.1. Next base: position 2,375 of record JALZAL010000260.1, on the reverse strand, counting down.
AGCTCACCCGCGGTGCTAGTACCGAATGCGCCGCCCTGGGTGGACACCAGCGACCAGGATGAGGACGTGACATGGACGCGCTAACGCTGGTCAAGCAGGCCGACGCGGCCGGCTTACGGATCAGGGTGGATGGGGACAAGCTCGTGGTCAACGGAGCAAGGCGCGCCGAAGCCCTTGTCCGCCAGCTGCTCGACAACAAGCCTGCAGTAATCGTTGAAATCAGAAAGCGGTGGGACGGGCCACTCGCCGATGCTCTCATCCAGATCGCCTTGGAGCGGGTCAGCCGAGCCTACGACGAACTGGCCCCCGGCTGCCCGGTCGGGGCCCGGCTGGGACGAAGCCGAGGCGTTGGTTGACGCTGCGTTCTCGACGCACAACCTTATGGCACTCGGCGTCTCACTAGCTGGCTATGAGCAACACGCCCGTGACACGTTCTTAGCCTGGGCGACCGCGAACACCAAACCAGCCAATTCCAGCACGAAGAAGAAGTTGAATGTGTGAAGCCCTACGCCCCCCGCCGGACATGCCTCATAAACAAACCAGCACTCAACCAGTGGGGCCTCTTGCCAAGGTGCTCGGGGTGTTTAAATCGTGGCGCTCGGGCGCGGCCGGCACCGCAGCGCACCAACACAAACCGCAGAGAGGTGGCTTTCTATGAGCAGCCCATCTGATCGTTCGGCAGCGGCTCCGCCAGGACACGATCCGTCGGTCGTCACGAATACCAGTGGGGCGCGGCTGGCGCAACGCGTAAGGCGTGGCAGGCGCGCCAATGGGGAGGGAATGGTGCGCAAGCGCGCCGGTGGGACGTGGGAGGCTCGCATCGCGCTGCAAGGAGGAGCACGCAAATCCCTGTACGCCAAGACACAGAAAGAACTTCTTATGAAGCTCCGGAACGTGCAACGCCAGCAAGAGCGTGGGCTCGACCTGAGCGCGGCAGGGACGTGGACGCGTGGGGCTTGGCTGGACAACTGGATGCAAACGGTCGTGAGCCAGCGGGAACCCACCACACGCCAGAGCTACGAGGTCCTTGTTCGCCTGCACATCCTGCCTGCGCTCGGGGCCGTCCTCCTGACCAAGCTGACTCCTGAGCGCATCGAGCGCTGGCTACGCGACCTCTCGGCCGGCGGGGTTGGTGCAAGCACGCGGCGTGATTGCTTGACCCGTCTACGGACCGCGCTAACCCTGGCTGAGCGACGTGGCCACGTTGCACGGAACGTCGCCTCCCTGGTCGAGATGCCGGCCGTCCAGCGACAAAGGCGAGAGGCTCCAAACCCAGACCGAGTTCGGCGCCTGCTGGCCGCCGCCGAACCTGACCCTCGACTGGCCGCCTTCGTGCTCGTGGGTGTCGGGGCAGCGCTGCGTAAGGCAGAGGCCATGGGACTCCAGTGGCGCGATGTGGCCATGGACGAGGGTCAGCTCCACATCCGTCGGCGCGTGAACCGACTGACACATCAAGGACTGGTAGTGCGGGACGGTGCGAAGTCGAAAACGGGAGAGCGGATCGTTTACGTGGCGCGACTTGTGCTGGACGCACTTCGACGACTGAGGACGTGCGTGCAGGCGGAGAGGCTGCACGCCGGACAAACCTGGCTGGGCGCAGACAACCCTGGCACACCGGAGGCGTTCGTCTTCGTCTCCCGAGTAGATACGCTCTTGGAGCCACGAAACATAAGTCGGTCCTTCGATGCTGCATGCCGGCAGGCGGGGATCAAACCGCCAAAGGACCCCAATGCAAAGGCGGGGGCCAAGTCCGGCGTCGACTTTCACGGGCTGCGGCACGACTTTGCCAGCCTCCTCGGCGAGCAAGGCGTCCCGCAGCACGTAGCGATGCGAATGGTCGGCCACAACCAGCCCTCCATGACCCTCTATTACCAGCACGGCTCCGATGGCGCTCAGCGCGAGGCCGCTGGCTGCGTGGATGATTGGCTGCGCGAGGCTAAGGCGAACCCAGCGGTCTAGCGAAAGGTTCGGCGTGCGCCAACTGTGGTAGGAATTGTGGTATACGAGCCTCGACAGGCCTTCCAGGGCACCTCTGGAGGGCTTTTCAATCGGAGCGGGGGACGGGATTCGAACCCGCGACCTCAACTTTGGGAAAGTTGCGCTCTGCCGACTGAGCTACCCCCGCGAAAAACGCGGCCTGCCTAGTATATCGCCCGAGGCGGACAGCATCGAGATCCGTATCGGCCCGCGTCGCTCGGTTCCACGTCCGCACGCCGGCCCGCGCAAGGGGCGCGCCGGGCCCGCCGACTCGCGAGCGCGAGTAGTATCCCGCCCACCGCGAAAGTAGTATCGCGAACGTGGTCGAGCGGCGGCGGCAGCACGCCTGATCGGGTACGCGCGAACGGGGAGCGAAGGCGGTCAGTTCAGAATGTGGC
>JALZAL010000247.1 GCA_030948325.1 Candidatus Dormiibacterota bacterium | reverse complement strand
ACACACCCAGCACGCCGTACACGGTAGAAGGCACCGGCGGCGTGTCCCGCTACCGGGTGACGAACTGGCCTGAGAACTCCTTCCCCGACCACCTCGTGGTGTTTGCCGTTCCCCTGACAGAAACGCAGTCCACGCTCAGCGCTTTATTGCTCCTCGAGCTCTTCATCAGCCTGGCGGTTGTGGCCGCGACCGCCCTCCTCGCTTTCTTAATCATCCGCATCAGCCTGCGGCCTCTGGAAAAGATGGGCGCGGTGGCGCAGGACATCGCAGCCGGCGACCTGACGCGCCGCGTCGAGCCGGCCACACCGAGCACGGAGATTGGCCGCCTCGGGCTGGCGCTGAACGGGATGTTGAGCCAGATCGAAGCCGCGTTTGCCGAGCGCACAGCGTCCAACCAACGGCTCCGCCGCGTGATTGCGGATGCCTCGCATGAGCTTCGCACCCCGCTCACATCGATCCGCGGTTACGCCGAGATGCTCCGGCGGGGCGCAGCCGAATCACCAAGGGACTCCGAGGCTGCACGGCGCCGAATCGAGGAGGAGTCCATCCGGATGACCGGGCTGGTGGACGACCTGCTCGTGCTGGCTCGCCTGGACCAGGGCCGCCCGCTCGCGAGGGAGGCGGTCGACCTGCGGGCCATCGCCACCGATGCCGTCGGTGATGCCCGCGTCGTCGCCCCGCAGCGTCAGATCAGTCTCATCGCGAACGGTCCCGTCATCGTCGAGGGCGACGACACCCGCCTCCGGCAGGTACTCGGCAACCTGGTCCGAAATGCGATGGTTCACACGCCCCAGCAGACCCCGATCGAGGTCGCGGTGGCGACTGACGACGGGATCGGACGAATATCGGTCGCGGATCACGGGCCGGGACTTGCGCCGCAGGACCTCGAGCGGATCTTCGAACCGTTCTATCGAGCGGACCCCGGCCGGAGCCGCGACCGAGGGGGCGCCGGCCTCGGCCTTTCGATCGTGAGCGCGGTCGTTGCCGCACATGGCGGGCAAGTCAGGGTGACCCAGACGGAAGGCGGAGGCGCGACGTTCGAGGTCGAGCTGCCACTCGCGCCCTGAGAGACACCGGCGCGCTACCGCGGGCGGCTTCAGACTCTAAGCAAGTTCCCAGCTTTCTCTGAGGTTCGGTTTAGGGTGAGCTGCAATCATCGTTCTCGTGGAAGGTGTGTCCGGGCCGGCCAACGTGGCCGGCATGCGTGACGAGGCGATCCGAAAGCTGCGCGACGTGACAGTCGCTGTGGCCATCGCGGCCGTCGCAAGCGTCGGCGTCATCGCCGTCGTCAGCGCGGCCACGATCCCCGGCTCGGCCGGTGCCTCGGCTTCGACCGGAAAGGCTCCGACGGGCACCGACCTGCAGCCACCCCCGGCGACCGACGAAGGCTTCGCCCAGGCGCCGCCCGCGAGCGTCCAGGCCGGCTCGGGGATAGCCGTCACAGGAGGATCCCATTGATGGATCGCCTCGACGTTCGAGCGGCGGCAGGCTGATTTCGACCTGACTACTTCCCCCCCAAGTAAGTGGGGAGCGCGCCGCGCGCGCTCCCTATTTTTTATGCCGCTTCAGACGCCGGCCGCACCTCGCCTGCGCCGATCCGGCGATGGAGCATCGCGAGCGGCTTCGGCGCCCACCAGTTGGCGCGGCCGAGAATCCGCATCACCGACGGCACGATGAGGATGCGCACGATGGTGGCATCCACCGCGATGGCGATCGCGAGCCCGACGCCGATGGCCTTGATGATCACCACATCGGCCATGCCGAAGGCGAGGAATACCGCACACATGATCGCCGCGGCGCCGGTGATCAGACGGCCGCTCTTCTCCAGCCCCACGGCGACGCCAGCCTGGTTGTCGCCCGTTCGCCGGTACTCCTCCTGGATTCGGGTGATCAGCAGCACCTCGTAGTCCATCGACATACCGAACACGATGCTGAACAGGATCACCGGGATGCTCGGATCAATCGACTGCGGAGTGAAGCCGAGCAGCTGGCTCAGATGGCCTTGTTGGAAGATCCAGACCATTGCGCCGAATGACGCGGAGATCGAGAACAGGTTGGTGAGGACGGCCTTCAGGGGAAGGACGACCGAACCTGTCAGCAGGAAGAGGATGACGTACGTGACCACCAGCACGGAGCCGACCGCGATCGGTGTCCGCTCGAGGATGTAGTTGACGATGTCGAGGTCGAACGCCGTCGAACCTGTGGCGAGCACCTGGCCGCCAGGGACGCTCTCAGCGCGTATTGCGGTCACTATTGCTCGTGCCGCATCGCTCGTGTACTGCTTGTTGGTGACCACGGAGATGAGCGCCAGGTGCTGACCCGCGCCGAACAGAAGCGCCTGTTGCAGTGCGGTCGGCAGCTGCGCAGAAGGTCCTGAGTAGAGACGCTGATAGTCGGCTCGGCTGAGGGCGGGGTCGACGTTGTCGACGTTGACGATGCTCTGGACGTGCAACACGTTCGGCAGAGCAGCCAGGCGTCGACTCAGGTCATAGATGGCGCCGACATGGTCGGTGGTGAGCGGACTGCCGCCTGGGTAGTAGACCGCGGCCTCGATGAACGTCTGGTCCTGGCCGGGGAAGTCCCGAATGAGCGTGTCGTATCCCTGGCGGGCCTGGTTCGAGGGGGGTAGCTGGTCGACGTCGCCGTTGGCAAGGCGCAGCTGCAAGAACGGCGTTCCCGCGAGAAGGAGGATGGCGAGCGCCGGCACCAGGACGACCCATGGCCGTCGCATCACCCAAACCGCCATTGAGTGCCAGGCTCCGGTCCCGGCAGGTTTGCGGCGGCCCATGAATGGTAGGCGCAAGCGATCGACCCTCGGTCCCATCACCGAAAGGAGCGCGGGCAGGAAAGTGAGCCCGTAGACGACGGCGACAGCGACCACGATCGCTCCCGCGGCGCCCATCGAAGCCAGGAAGGTGCCCTGGTAGAAGAGCATTGCCGAGAGGCCGACAGCCACGGTGACGCCCGAGAAGGTGATCGCGCGGCCGGCAGTCGACATGGACGTTGCGATTGCGTCCTCGCGAGAAGCTCCTTGCTCGAGCTCGTCACGGAAGCGATTGACGATGAACAGGGAGTAGTCGATCGCAACTCCGAGCCCGATCAGGGTGACGACGTTGATCGCGTACTGGGAGACGTCTGTGAAGCGGGCCAGGAAGAGCGTCCCACCGACACCGCCGACGATCGCCAGCACACCAACGCTGATGGGGAGAAGCGCAGCGACGATGGAGGCGAAGATCAGCACCAGGAGCAGCAGCGTGATCGGTAGTGCAACGTACTCGGCCCGCTGCAGGTCCTTCTCCAGGGTGGTGTTGAACGCCTGATTGAGGGGCACCTGGCCCGTTGCCAGCACCGTCAGCGGACCGGGGCTGACTTCCGCGAGCACCTCGGGCAGGTACACCTGCGCTTTAGGGGAGTCGTCCTTCAATCTGACGACCACCAGCACCTTGTGCGAGTCGTTCGAGATATAGCTCAATTGGGCCCCCGCCGGAACGTTGTAAGGCGTCTCGACGCCGGTCACCCGTCCGTCTCCATGCAAGGTCGCCGCCACCTGCTCGACAGCGGAGCGAAAGGCCGAGTCCGTTGCCTTCAGGGTGTCGCTGCTGAAGATCAGCTCGAAGCTCGAGCCTGTGGCGACCTGCGTGGGCTGGATCTCCCTGCTGATGAGCTTCGCCGCCTGGCCGGCCGCAAGATTGGCCCCAAATCCTCCATTGCCCGCCAGCGTGCCGCCCGTCAGGATCCCGGCCACCGACAGGCCAAGCAAAACCGCCGATACGACAAGCACGGCCCAGCGCCGGCGGTAGACGAAACGGCCCCACCGAGCGAACATTCGCACCAAGATATACAGTCCGGGGTTAACACAATCTGCGATACCCTTGCCGGCTGCGCTTGGAGCGCGACCTCCCGCGACCCTTAGAAAACGGCTAAGTGAGCTTCCACTGGATGCTCTTCAGGATCGGGGCCGCCTCGGTGAGGAAGGCCTTGACGTTCGATTGGCTCGTGAGCAGGAAGACTAAGTAGTAGACGCTGCCGTTGGAGTTCGCGCCCGCGAACAACGGCGCGGCGGCCGGGATGCTCTGGCCGGCCGCGACGTACGTAAAGCACAGCTCCCAGGAGATTCCCGAACGGCCGTTGAAGGTACCGGCAGCGGTCTTGCTCCCAGGACAGCTCCTAGTATCCGGGTACTTGCCCTGGAACAACCTTTCGACCGTTTCCTTGTTCTGCTGAGCCGTCTGTGGCGGGTTCGACGGTCCGCTTCCTACGGTCACCGAGCCGTCACCGTTTGGGTTGGTGATCGTAACGCTCTCGTTGTCCTTGTTCACAACAGTCCAGCCTCGAGGCACGCTCATGGTCACCCCGTTGTTGGATGCAGTCGGGCCTGCGGCTGCTGGAGCAGTCGTCGGCGTCGTGGTACCCGCGGGGCTCGGGCTGGGCAGTATGCCGGCTGAGCTGCCCTGGGCTCCCCGGTTGCTCAGCACCGCGATCGCGGTCCCGCATCCGGCCATGAGCAGCACAAGCACGACGATCGCGCTGATGATCAGCATCCAGGGTGTCCGATGCACGGGAGGCTGTGGGCCGGCGGCGCTCGGCGCGTAATAAGGGCTCTGATATAGGCCGGCGGGCGGGGGCCCTGGAGGAGGGCCCTGCATCACCGATGCAGGCGGCGGCGGAAAAGGATTGGCGCCAGGGGCCGGCTGCGCCGGAGCCACCGCCAGCGGCGTCCCGCACGTTTGGCAGAACTGGTTGCCATCAGGGTTCTGGGTGCCGCACCTGGCGCAGGTGACGGCCATCTACGCTCCCCCAGACCGGGTGGCGGCTGAATCCTGTCGAGGACGGGGGCTCCTCTTGATGGAGTGTGGAGCGGCGGTCAGGGCCATGCCGCAGTTAGGGCAGAAGCCCGACGCCACGATGTGGGTGTGGCAGTTGGGGCACACGGTCTCGGCAAACCCCATGTGCGCTGCCTCCTCAAGCAGTGCATGGTGCAGGAGATAGCGGATGTAAATCAGCAGCGCGCCGACCACGACCGCCTGCCAGATGAGAATGGCCAGTGGGTTGACGGCCGAATCCTTCAACACAAGCGTGCCCGCCGCGAATGCGATGTGCGCGATCAACGCCATGGCGACGCCGCCGATCTCCCGGCCGGCCAGGCGTCCCCTGCGGTAGCGCCAGACGGTCGCGACGACCATCCCCGTCGCGCTCCCCTGGAGAAGTGGCTGGAGGACCGCCAGAGTAGTCAGGTCGTAGATCCAGTTTCCGGGCGGAACGTGTGCCGGCAGGCTGGTCAGCGCACCGGAGAATCCGATCAGCGCCTCGGCCAGGCTGAATCCAAGGCCGGCGGCGACTCCGAAGACCAGGCCGTCGACAGTCTCGGGAAAGTCGGCCCGGTTAGGTAGGAAGTAGGCGGGGACCGCTTTCAAGACCTCCTGGACCACGGGCATGATGAGACCGACGATCAGGAGAGCGCCGATGCTGATCCCCGCATTGCCCAGCGGGTTCACCGAGTAGTCGAACGGGTTGTAGATCACCCGGCTCAACAGCGTCACCACGATCCCGACGATGATTCCGCCTCCCAGCGTGAATCCCAAGATGGTCGCCGGGGCGTCGCGGTAGACCTGTGCCTCATAGAGGTAGATGAGGTAGAGGACAGGGACCAGAAAGGCTGAGACCAGGATCGCCGCGGTGATCAGACCCGCCAGGTACAGCGCCAGGACGCCGGCGATTCCCGCGATGAAAGCCCAGCGGAACTCGTGGACCTTGTGGTGCCCGAGATGCGGGAAGAGCGTCGTGATGACTGATGGCTGTGCCACATGCTCGGCAGGGTGCGCGGCGTATCGATGCTCCCGCAGCTTCGCGTTTCCGGACTCCTGGGTGGTGCCCTGGTGTGCGCCGCAGCGCGTGCAAAAGACGCCATCCGGGACGTCTTGCGCGCAATGGTCACACTGCAAAGGGCCTTACCTCGGTCGCCGCTGCAGGTGACCGATTGGTCCCCGATGCAGCAGAGCGGGTTACAGGATAGGGCGCTAGGCGCTGGTTGTCGCGTGACCCGCTTCGGGCGCTGTTTCCTCCGCCGGCACCCAGCCGCGCACCCAATGGCACGAGGCATGCCCCGGATGCTTGTCGAAGTACCGCTGGTGGTAATCCTCGGCCGGCCAGAACTGTGGTGCTGGAACGATCTCGGTCACGATCGGCCGATCGAAGTAGCGCCGCGCCTGGGCGGCCGACTTCCGTGCCGCACTCTCCTGCTCGGCGTCATGGAAGAAGATCGCCGAGCGGTATTGGTGACCATGGTCGGGACCCTGCCGGTTGAGGGTCGTCGGGTCATGCATGTTCCAGAAAGCATTCAACAGCTCGTCGTAGGTCACCCTGGCGGGGTCGTAGATGACTTCCACCGCCTCCGCGTGACCGGTCCGGCCGCTGCACACCTGCTCGTAGGTGGGATTGTCCCGCGTGCCGCCGATGTAACCCGAAACGGCATCGATCACACCGGGGATCTCGTTGAAGAGGTGCTCGATTCCCCAGAAGCAGCCACCTGCAAATGTCGCCTTTTCCATCGCCTCCCAGCATACGCCGCGCCTATGACCCCCTCGCCATGTCGCTTCCCCCGACCGATCGCCACCCGCGCGGATGGCTTCGCCTTGCCACCAGATTGCGACGATTCAACCGTCAAGCGAAAGGGCGTGTGAACACGGAACATGTGTTGCTGGGGTTGGGTGTCACGACGGCGCTCCTTGCCCTTTGCGCCGCTGTTTTCGCCACCCGGGCGGACCGCGCCGCGAGGCACGCCGCAGAGCTCGCCAACAAGCGCTGGGAAGACACGGTTCGACCGGCGCCCTATCTCAAGTTCACGACTCCCCCGCCCCCCGGTAAGGCGATTGAGCTGGATGTGGAGAACCTCGGTGGAAGGCTCGTGGCGGGGGCGGTCATCGTCCAGGCGGGGGATGATCTCTACGCGGGCGAGCTGATTCTTCCGGAGCACGCGCCGCCGCGCAGGATCTCCATCCGCCCGGTCATGAAGGCGTGGCAGAAGAGGACCCAGCCCGGCTGCCTGCTTCTATTGGGTCGCGATCTCAGCGGCAAGTGTTGGGACAGCCTCGACGGCAACAAGGCCGTCGACGATCCGCGCAAATGGCTGGACGAACAGCTGCGCGAGCTGCGCCTGTCGGGCATCGTCGATTTTCCCGGTGTGACAGGCGCGGCCAAGTCCTGATCTCCTAGCTTTCCAGCCGTGCCTCCAACTTCAGTTCGACGTTGCCGCTGAGAGCCTTCGAGACCGGGCAGCCCTCTTTGGCGGCCTCCGCGAGCTGTTGGAACTCGGCCTCTTCGATGCCGCCGATACGGCCACGCACCGTGAGCGTGACGCTGGTGATGCCGGTGCCTGGAACGAAGTCCACCTCGGCGGTCGTGTTCAGCTCCTCCACCTTGTGCCCCGCTTTCGACAGGCCATTGGAGAAAGCCATTGAGAAGCAGGCCGCATGAGCTGCCGCTATCAGCTCCTCAGGGCTCGTCTTTCCGGGCTGGCTCTCCGCTCGGCTGGCCCACGTCACCGGCAGCTCGGCGAACGCCCCGCTGGCGGGCTTCACTCGACCGCCGCCGGTTGTCAGATCGCCGCTCCATACCGCGTCCGCACGACTTGTCGTGGCCATCAGCACATCTCCTATCTGTTGCGCGCCGGAAGGCGCTGGTCTGCTGCCGTCATCCCCCTGACCGAGCCATACCTGTGTTCTGCACGCCGGATGGGCAACCTGACTTTAGCTGCGCCGCGCCGCCGGCGTGGTCAACATATGGAGGTCCCCGTTGCTATTTTCAATCCCGGAGCCATGATGGAAGAACACGATCGACTCGAGCGATTGGCCCGCCTGACGGTGGAGGTCGGCGCCAACGTGCAGCCGGGCCAGCCGGTCCTGATCAGGTGCCGCGTCGAGCACGCGCCCCTCGCCAGAGAGATCGCACGCGCCGCATATCGGGCCGGCGCGGTAACAGTCCAACCGAACTACAGCGATCAGCACTTCGACCGCGCCCTGATCGAGCTCGGGCCCGAGGAGTCGCTCACCCTCACGCCGGCCGGTGACCTGGCGATGATGAAGGACATCGGCGCACGCGGGGGTGCAATCATCGGCATCACAGGCGATCCCGAGCCGAATCTGCTCAGCGACCTCGACCAGACCCGAGTCGGAAAGCTGAACCCGATCGCGCTGCACGAGCATTTCAGCGAGCTGGTCGACGGCCGGCAGGTCAACTGGACCATCGTGGCCATGCCAAACGCGAAATGGGCGGAGCAGGTCTTCGGCGAGCCTGATGTGGAACGGCTATGGCGGGCAATTGAGAGGGTCGTGCGCCTCGATACCCCAGACCCGGTTGCCCGGTGGACTGCGCACATCGAGCGGCTGGCTACCGTCGCTTCGGCTGTGGAGGAGCGCCACTTCGACGCAATTCAATACCGCGGACCCGGCACCGACCTGACGGTCGGTCTGCTGCCAGGGTCGCGGTGGATGTGCGCCAACTTCCGCACCGCATTTGGCGTGCAGCACGTGCCAAACCTTCCCACCGAAGAGGTATTCACCACGCCCGACCGGCGAAGAGCGGAAGGCCGGCTACGGTCCACGCGACCACTTCAGGTGGGCGGTACCGTTGTGCGCGACCTGGAGCTTGTTTTCAGGGAGGGTCGCATCATGGAGGTCGAGGCGAGCGCCGGCGCCGACGTCATCCGCGCGCAGGTGGCCACAGACGAGGGCGCCGCCCGCCTGGGTGAGCTGGCGCTCGTGGATGGTGCTTCCGAGGTCGGGAAGCTTGGGATCACCTTCTTCAACACGCTGTTCGATGAGAACGCGACCTGCCACATCGCCTTTGGAAGCGGCTTCGCGTTCGCCGTCGATGAGAGCGATCGCGCCGCCGGCATGAACGTGTCGGCCGTCCACACCGATTTCATGGTCGGCGGTCCCGAGGTGGACGTCGACGGAGTCGAGAGGAACGGCAAGCGGGTACCGATCCTGCGCAACGATGAGTTCCAGCTCCGGTAGCCGAGCGCGGCACTCAGACTCCTAAGGGGTACCGCGGGCCTCAAGCTCGGCGAGCAGACGCTTGGGGGTCACATGTCGATAGGCGCGGTAGACGACCAAGCCGACCTCGTCCCAGTCGACCTCGACATCCAGGTAAACGCCTAACCAACCCCGACCGCCGACATAGGGCGGGCGGTACAAGCGTTCGGGAGCTGCTTTCAGCAACATCTCCTGGGCGCCGTCAGGCGCTGCGCACCACAGCCCCATGCGATCGTCGTGGTGATGGTCGGCCATGGTCACGAACAGCTTGCCGCCGGCAAACCAGGCCGCCTCCCCATGGCTGAGCCGTTCGGTGACCCCGGGGAACGCGAGGCAAAGGCCACGCAGCCGATCGAGGGTGGCGGGTTCGCTCGGCCTGATCGTTGACGTAGCTCAACTACCGTACTCGACCCGACCCCGGGACGGCATCACGCGATCGTCTAGCTTCACTGCCTGAGAGGGTCGGCCCGGTTTCGTTCGGTTACCGTCCGCGCCTGTTGATCCCCAGGAACTGCTCCAGCTGTGTCAGTGACTGCTCGATGCGCTGAGGGGTGGTGGTCGTAGACGGCAACATGAACATCCCCCTGAACGTCGCCGTCACGAGCGCGGCGGTGGCGTCCGGGTCGACGCCGGCGTGCAGGACGCCCTTCGCCTGAGCCTGTCGCAGCAGCCCACGAAGGGTGGCATGCCAGGCGTCGTTGGTCTCCTTGAAGATCGCCGCGATCACAGGGTCTCGAGCGGAGCGCTGTGCGAGCTCACCCATCACCGCGAACAGCTCAGGCTTGTCACGGAACAGCCGGCGCACGCCGCGGAAGTGAGCCTCCAGGGCACCACCAGGCGAGCCGCCTGGCTCCAGGGTGGTGCGGAAACGGCCCATGGCGTGGTCGACGACGGCGCGGATCAACGCCTCCTTCGTGCGGAAGTAGTAGTGGAGCGTGGCGATGTTGACTCCTACCTCTGAGGCGACATCGCGCGTCCTCAATCCTTCGAAGCCGGTTTCGGCCACGCGACGGTAGGCGGCCAGCACGAGCTCGTGGCGCCGAGGCTCGCCTTCGGGGGTCGCCTTCGGGCGCCCCCGCTTGGGGGCTTCCTTAACCTTAATCAATCACTTGATGGAATATACTGCATTTGCGCCCTGTTCTGGTTTGCAACAAAGCTGAGGAGAAGGTCATGCAAAAGACAGTATCGGTAAGCCTGCCTGAGGTCTCAACTTTCCGCGACAGGATCATCCGACCCCTGACGCGGGTCCTCAACCCGCACATCATGCGAGTCGCGGGCGGCCGGTGGTTTCCGATATATGCGGCACTTCAACATCGAGGTCACCGGTCGGGTCACGTGTACGCGACTCCGATAACCGCTGTGCCACGCGGAGGATTCTTCTGGCTCGGGCTCGCCTTCGGAGAGGACTCCGGGTGGGCGCGCAACGTTCTGGCCGCTGGTGAATGCGTGGTCCGATATCGGGCCACCGCGTACCAGCTGGTTGATCCTGTGGTGCTCGATGGTGCGTCCGTGCGATCGGAGCTGCCACAGGTCATGCGCATCGGAATGTCGCTGCTGGGCTTTGACAAAGTGCTGCGAATGCGCCCGATGACGAACAACGGGTGACAGCCGCGGTCAACGAGCAGGCGCAAACACACGTCGAGCGGAAGGAGCGGTCTCGCGACGGCACCCCTCCCGCCTGACCACGTCACGATCGCGGATTGTCCGTAACAAAGACCGCAACTTTTCGATCGCCGGCCTCGATTCGTCTGCGAGCTCACCTGACCTGACCAGGCCCGTGGCCTTACGAGGCGGCGTCGGGAGAGAGGTAGGCGGTTCGGCGCCGCCCTGGGGTGGTTGACCGAAGCTGGGCGCGAAGCTCTTCGGCGGAGCTGAAGCTTGGGCGTTCCAGGTGGACGGCCTCGACCTCGACCTCCAGCCGCTCGCCCGGAAATGGGAATGGCGTCACCTCAACCTCGGAAGGCCCCAGGCGCCTGATCGAGAGTTGCTCCCATCGCCCGCTGATGGTCGGCACCGGCCCGCATGCCGAGCTCTCGAAACCAAGGCAGGTCAGCAGCGAAAGGTAGTCGAGGGTTTCCAGCAGCATGTAGTTGCGCCAGACTGCCTCGAACTCCAGATCCTGCGGGGCGATCGACGCGAACAGCTGCGCCCGGAACTCCCGTTCGCCTGACAGCAGTGCCAGGCCTCGCGGGCCGATCGCAGTCCAATCCACCGGCTTCAACCCTGCCCAGCCATAACGGCGGCTGTACAGGCCCGACGCATGCAGGCTCACCAGGTATGCGGCGTAGGGATCTGTGGCGGCGATCGTCCGCACCGCTCCCGAGTAAAACTCGGTGTGCCGCACCTCGTCGATCTGGGTGAAGTTGCACGGTTGGCCGTTCGTGTCGATTTCCGGACTCTTGTCGATCTGAGTCCAGCCCAGGTCATGAAATCCGGCCGCGTACTCGAGAGCCACGGACACCGAATCCGCACCGAATGGGCCCTCCCGCCACGCCTTCGCCAGGACGCCACAGTGCGCTGCGTGGTCCATCTGGCGGATCAGCGTCCAACCCTCTGCCTCTCGCCGCGCGATCATCGGGTCGCCTCTTCCAGCTCCACCCGCAGCGAGCCCAATATCACTGCGCAGAGGTGATACCACGCCGTCGTCACCACCAAGTCGACGATCTCCGATGAGGAGAACAGCGACTGCAATTCTCGAAACTTCTCGTCGTCGCACGAGCGTGTTTGCGCGGCCTGTCGCGCGAACTCCACAGCGCAGCGCTCGGGCGGCGTCAGAAGCTCGAGCGAGCCACCGTTCGCGACCATTGTGACCTTTTGCGCTTCGACGCCGGCCTGCCTCGCGGCCTCTGAGTGATGCACCAGCTCGTAGGACTGGCTCAGCTCATGTGCAGTCGCAAGGATGGCCAGCTCCCGCAGCCCGGGGTCAAGGCTCGAACCCGCCCGCACGTACCGCGACATCTCGAGGAACGCCCCGAGCGCAGGAGGCTGGTTGGCCAGCACTTTGTAGAAATTGAGCACTGGCCGGCCCATGCGCCCGATCTGCGCGTACAGCTCGTCGACCGCAGCCGACGCCCCAGCCTCCAGGTACGGCAGCCTGGCCACTGTCAGCCGACGCCTCGCGCAGACACCTGGATCTGGAACACGCGCGCAGCGTTCTCGTGGTCGATCTTCGCGCGGTCTTCGGCGCCCAGCTCCAGCTCATCCAGCAGCCGCGGTCCGAAGGGCATTGGCCAAAACGGGTGGTCGGAGCCGTGCATGATCCGATCCACCCCAAAGAAGTCGCAGCAGAAGCGGAGTGCCGGCGCCCATTCGCACACGGAATCGACATAGAACTTTCGGATGTGTTGACCCGCCTCCCCCTTGATGTTCCCGGTCGATCCGGGGCGCGCACGGCCGAAATGGTCGATGCGGCCCACGAAATAGGGAATGAGGCTGCCGGCGTGCGGCACGATGAACTTGAAATCCGGATGGCGGTCGTACAGGCCGTCGAAAACCAGCCGTAGCGCAGCCGTGGTGGTGTCGAAAAGGAAACCCGCGATCTCGATCATCCCGCCCTTCATGACCGAAGGCGCGCACAACGGGTAGGTCGGATGCAGCATGATCGGGACTCCAAGCGATCCAGCGGTGTCGAAGAACACCCGCCGCGACGGCTCGTCCAGATGACCGCCCGCCACGTTCGAGTAGATCATCGCGCCTTTCAGGCCGACGGCCAGAGCGCGCCGGAGAACTTCTACGGCTTGATCCGGGGCTTGCAGCGGCACCGTCGCCAGTCCGCTGAACCGATCAGGGTGCTGTGCCACGATCTCAGCAGTCTCGTAGTTGGAAGCGTCCGCCACCTCCACCCCGGCATCCGCATCGAGGCAGTCAACGCCCGGGATCGTCACGCTGAGGACCGCGTGGTCGATGCCGGCCTCGTCCATTCGTTCGATGATCAGCTCGGGGTCGGAAAAAACGGGTGTCAGCGGCGTGATCGATCCGGCGCCGTACTCCACAAACGGTTTGCCGTCGCGCTGAAAGATCCGCGGGGCCCTGGAGCGCCGCTCGAGCGCGCGCGCCAGCTCCTTCGGCATGTAATGCGAGTGGATGTCGATCAGCACGTCAGGAGTACGGCTCGGTTGATGTGTCACCCCTTTTCTGCATCCGATCGGCTGCGAGACGAACTGCTGTGATGATGTTCTGGTAGCCGGTGCACCGGCAAAGGTTGCCGGCGAGCACGCTTCGTATTCGCTCCGGGGTCGGATCGGGCTCGTCACGCAAAAATGCGTCCATCGTCATGAGTATCCCCGGCGTACAGAAACCGCACTGCAGCGCATGACATTCGTGGAACGCCTGCTGCAGCGGATGCAGCGTGTCGTCACTGGGCGCCATGCCCTCCACCGTCGCGATCCGGCGCTCGTGCGCCTGCACGGCGAACATGAGGCAGGATCGCACCGGCTGGCCGTCCAGCTGCACGGTGCACGCGCCGCACACTCCATGCTCGCAGCCCAGATGGGTCCCGGTCAGGCCGGCGTTGTCACGGAGAAAGTCAGCGAGCAGCAGGCGCGGCTCGACTTCCCCCTCGACTGTTCGCCCGTTGATCTCAATCGCGATTCGCCGGCTCATGAGGCGATTCTCCTGGCACGATGTGCCGCCGTCGAGAGCGCCCGTTCGGTCATGGTTCCGAGCAGGGCGACTCGATACTCGGTGCTGCCGTGAAGGTCCGAGGTGGGATGCAAGCCCTTCACCGCCTCCGCAGAAGCCGCACGGATGGATGAGTCGTCGAGCTTCGACCCCCTTAGCTGCATCTCCGCGCCCTCTGCCCTGACGGGTGCGGGCCCTGCCGACAACAGAGCAATGGTCGCCTTCTCGCAGCGCCCCTGGCGGTCGAGCTTGACGGTCACGGCAGCGCCGCCGAGCGCAAAGTCGCCGTGCCGGCGCGCGTACTCAACGAAAGCCATACCGGTGCCGGCCTCCGGTGACGGAACATCCACGGCGGTCACCAGCTCGTCCGGCGCGAGCGTCGTTGTGAACTCGGAGACGAAGAACTCGGCCCAGCTGACGGTCCGGGCTCCACGCTTGGAGATGACGAGAAAGCTCGCGTCGAGGGCTGCGAACGCAGCAGGCAGCTCTGCGGCCGGGTCCGCGTGCGCCACCGATCCGCCGACCGTCCCGCGATTGCGGATTTGACTGTGGCCCACCCATGCCACCGCCTCCGTGAGCAGCGGCAACATCTCTGCGACCTCCTTCGAATGCTCCAGGTGAGCATGGCGCGTCATCGCACCGATCACCAGGCGTCCGTTGTCGCGCTTGATGTAGCTGAGCGACTCGATCCCGTTGATATCGATCAGCCTGGCCGGTCGCGCCAGTCGGAAGTTCATCAGTGGCACCAGGCTCTGCCCGCCGGCCAGCACCTTGCACTCGTCGCCGTGCCGGGCGAGCAACTCCAGGGCTTCTTCCAGCGTCCCAGGATCGTCGTACTCGAACTGTGCCGGCTTCACTTGCCCGCCAGCTCCACGACACGCTGCGGGCTGAGAGGCAGACGCGTGACCTCGCGTCCCAGCGCGTCCGAAACCGCGTTCGCGATGGCCGCACCGACCGCTGCCGTCCCGCCCTCGCCCGCCCCCTTGACGCCCAGGGGGTTGAGAGGCGATGGCGCATCCTCGGTGATCAGCATCTGCACGTCGGGCACCTCCTGAGACGTCGGCAGCAAATAGTCCATGAAGCTCGCTGCCAGCGGCTGGCCGCTCATATCGAAGCTGAATTCTTCCAGCATCGCGCCGCCGACACCCTGCGCGAAACCACCCGAGATCTGACCTTTGACGAGCACGGGATTGATGCAGCGTCCGATGTCGTACGCCACCGCGTACCGATGAATGTGAATCGCTCCTGATGCGGGATCCACCTCGACGGCGGCGAAGTGAATGCCGTAAGGAAAGCCGAGCAGATCGCAAACGAAGCGGTCCTCCTGGGTGATCACGCCACCCTGCGCGCTCAGCAGCTTGCTCAGCGACACGGTGCGCGATGGCGCGCCGATCACCGAAACGCCCGCCGGCGTCAGAACCAGATCGCCCGGCGCCGCCTCGAGCTCCTCGGCCGCGGAATCCAGGATCCGTTTCTTGAGCTGCGCCGACGCTCTCATCACCGCCGCGCCACCCAGCATCGTGGCCCGGCTGCCAAAGGCCCCCATACCCTCGGGGATGACCGCGGTGTCGCCGTGCACCACGGTGACGTTTTCGTACGGCAGGCCGAGGTGGCTCACGCAGACCTGAGCCAGGATTGTCTCCACTCCTTGGCCCACCGACACGGAGCCCGTGTAGACGATCACTTCGCCCTTTTCGTTCAGCTCCACCCGTGCGTACTCGCGCTCCGCCGGTCCGGCCTTCTCGACGAAGTAGCCGATGCCGAGACCGCGCCTCAGGCCGCCAGAGGCGGGCTGAAGGCGCCAGCGCTTCCAACCTTCGTAATCGAACTCGGCCAGCGCCTTGTCGAGCAGGAGCTCGTAATCGCCGCTGTCGTAAATCACAGGATGCCCGTCGTACAGGGTGCCGACCTCGTGCGGGAAGCTCGCGCGGTCGATCAGGTTTCGACGGCGAAGCTCTATGGGGTCGATGTCGAGCTGGTGGGCCGCCATGTCGATCAGGCGCTCACGCACGAAGTTGATCTCGAAGCGCCCGGGCGAGCGATACGTGCCGCCAGGGGTCTTGTTCGTGACGACGCTTCGGAACTCGCCACGGTACGAGGGCCATCTGTACGGGCCTGGCAGCATCGATACGCTCAGCGCAGGAACGGTCATGCCATGCGTGCGCACGTAGGCGCCCGTGTTGTTGACCAGGCTGTCCCTGAGCCCCATGAACGTCCCGTCCTTCCTCAGCGCGATCTCGGCGCGGTGCGACTGCTCACGCGAGTGGTTGGTCGCGCGCAGGTTCTCCTCGCGGTCCTCGACCCACTGGATCGGCTTCCCGACGCGGATCGCCGCGAACGGGATGAGGTAATCCTCCGGGTAAAACTCCCCGCGCGCGCCGAACCCGCCACCTACATGCAGCTCGACCAACCGCACCCTGCGCTCGTCGCTCCAGCCCAGCAGTCGCGTGAGGATCGTCCGGTTGACATGGGGGATCTTGGCCGCTCCCCAGACGGTGAGCGATTCGGTGGTCGGGTCGTACTCGGCGAGAAGGCCCCTCGTTTCGAGAGGCACGGCGGCATGGCGCTGGATGCTGAACGTCTCGCTGACGACAAGGTCTGCGGCGCTGAATGCTTCGTCGAGCGCACCCATCTCGACGACCACGTGGCCGGCCACGTTGGTCCCGGCGTGGGGCTGCAGCAGCGTGGCATTCGGCTGCGCCGCCTCGTCAGCGTCGAGCACCACGTCGAGCGGGATGTAGTCGACATTGATGAGCTCCGCTGCATCTTCGGCGCGATATCGCGTGTCAGCGATGACCACAGCCACCGGCTCTCCCGAATAGCGGACGACCCCATCCGCCAGCGGACGCTGCAGGAAGCGGTTGGACCCCTCGTCGCTGAACTGACGCGTCGGGATTGGACGGCCGCGGTCCGGCAGATCTGCGGCGGTGATCACATCGAGGACGCCCGGCGCGGCAAGTGCGGCTTTGCAATCGACGGTGGTGAAGCTCGCGTGCGCCAGAGGGCTGCGGACGACGAAGGCGTGCGCCATGCCTGGCCGCTTGAAATCGGCGATGAACGTGCCCTCGCCCCGAACCAGCGGCCAATCCTCCTTGCGCAGCGGCGAAGCACCAATGCCATTCACGACGGTCGGATCGATCGCAGTGGGCGCCTTGGTCACCTCCCATCGCCCCCGCGGTGGAGGCGGAATCGCACGAAGTGGTCGTTCACATGGATCTGGCTGAAGCCGAGAACTTCGTCTGACGCCGAGAAGTGCAGCTCCTTTAAAAGCAGGTATGCCTCCCCCGCCTTCAGAGCCAGCTGCTTCACGACCTCCTTCGACGCCTTGCACGGGACGATCTCCACCAGGGCGTGGTCGACGGGACCGCCAACCAGCAGATTGCCCATGTCGAAAGGCGACTGCGCGAGCTGTTCCTCGCTGGGAGGTTCGGAGAAAAGATCAATCCGGATGTAGTTGATGGCCCAGATCGCAGGTTTGCCGCTGGCAACGAAGAGGCGGTCGATCTCGTAGACCGGGGTTCCTTTTGAGCCGCCAAGCGCCTGCAGCACCTCGTCCGGCGACGTGATGGGGATCCTCGCCTCGGTCACCGTCTCCACGCGGTAGCCCTGTTCCTCGAGCATTCGGGTGAAACCGATGAGGCGCTGGAGACCGACCATCGACGGGCTCATGCGGCCGTGCACCTGCGTTCCGCGGCGAGGGCTGCGTGTGAGCACGCCGTGCTGCTCCAGGGACTGTAGGGCCGAACGAACCGTCGTGCGGCTCACGCCGAGCATCTCGGCAAGCTCGTTCTCCGGCGGCAACCGGCTGTCCTCGAAACGACGCTCGAGGATTGACTGCAGGATGGCCTCGCGGGCGCGGAACGCGAGCGACGTGCCCCCCACCGCTTCCACCACCATCTCGCGCCGAATTACCCGCTTGCCGATGTCGGTGATTTGTATTACTAATTGACCGCACTGTCAAGACTGGGAGCTGCGTGAGCATGAAGGTGGCCGCCGGGCAGATCGGGACGAGTCTGCCGCGCCTCGAGGACGACGCGCTGCTCCGCGGCCGGGCCGCGTTCATCGACGATCTGAAGCCTGAGGGCCATCTCCACGTCGCCTTGCTCAGGAGTCCCCTGGCGAGCGCGCGCATCCTCAACGTCGACCTGTCGGCTGCACGCCAGGCGCCCGGTGTCGTCGCGGCGTTCGCCGGCGTCGACCTCCTGGGTTCGTGCGATCCCATGCGCGTCCATCTCACCACCCCTGGGGCGATTGCGCCGGAACGGCCGGTCATAGCGTCCGACCGCGCTCGCTTCGTAGGCGAGATCATCGCTGCGGTCGTCGCCGGCAGCAGGTACGAAGCCGAGGACGCCCTGGAGCTCATCGAGGCGGACCTCGATCCCCTTGCGGCCGTGGCCACGCTCGAGGACGCGATGGCCGACGGCGCGCAGCTGGTGCACGACTCGGTACCGAAAAACCAGTACTTCCTGGGACATCGCACGTTCGGCGACGTCGCGAAGGCCTTTGCTGAAGCCGACCTGGTGGTGGAGGGCGAGGTCGTGCACCCGCGCGTGTCCGCTGCGCCAATGGAGGGCCGCGGTGTGGTCGCCACTCCAGACGGATCGGGCGGCATCATCCTCTGGAGCTCGACCCAGGCGCCGCATCTCGTAGCGGACGCGATAGCGGAGACCCTCAACCTCGATGAAAAGCGCGTACGCGTCGTCGCGTCGGACGTCGGCGGCGGATTCGGCCTGAAGGCCCACGTATACACCGAGGACATCCTCATGTCATGGATCGCGATGCGGCTGCAGAGGACGGTCAAGTGGATCGAGGACCGCTCCGAGCACCTCCAAGCGGCGAACCACGCCCGCGACCAGACCGTGCGCTTCGCCGCTGCCGTGCGTCAAGACGGACGTGTGCTGGGATTACGCGCGACAGTGCTGTCGAGCATCGGGGCATACGGCATCAGGCCCCACGGGCCGCTCCTCGACCCGATGACGTGCGCCGGCCTCATCCCCGGCCCCTACGACATCCGCGATTACGACTACGACTCATACGCGATCGCGACCAACAAGTGCCCCGAGGGTCCTTATCGCGGTGTGGGCATGGTCACTGCCGTGCTCACGCATGAGCGGCTGATGGACCTCATCGCAGCTCGGCTCGGCCTCGACCCTGCGGACGTCCGGCGGCGCAACCTCGTGTCCGCCGGCCAGATGCCCTACACCGCTGTCACAGGTCATCCCTACGAGTCGGGCGATTTTCCGGCCGGCCTCGAAGCCGCCCTGAGCGCCTTCGACTACGATCGAGCCCGCGAGCAGCAAGCGAGCGCACGAGCGTCCGGCCGGCTGATCGGCATCGGGTTGGGCTCTTATGTCGAGTTCACAGGCGGAGGCTCGGCGACGTTCCAGGGCCGCGGCATGGTCGGCATTCCCGGCACGGACACCGCGCGTGTCTGGGTCGACGGGGCCGGCAGCATCCGTTTGCAGACGAGCTGCCCCGAGATCGGCCAGGGCGTTCAAACGACGCTCGCGCAAGTCGCTGCGTCAGAGCTGGGAATCGATGCCGAACGCGTCATCGTTGAACAGACCGACACATCGAAGGTCGGCCGCGGCACCGGCTCCTTCCAGAGCCGCAGCGCCGTCACCGCCGCAACGAGCACCCACCGCGCGTCGAAGCAGCTGCGCCAGGAAATTCTCGAGGCGGCGTCGTGGCGGCTGGACCAGCCGGTCGAACGGCTGGCGATCGGCGTCAACGCGATCCTGGTCGACGGCGCGCCGGCCGGCATCACGCTGGGGCAGCTCGCCGCCGCGGACCCCTCTGAGAACGGCGGGCACACCCTCGACGTCTCCGTCACCTACGATCCGGTGCAGGCCTCCCACCCATACGGCACGCACGTCTGCCTTGTGGAGGTGGATCCGGGAAGCGGGGCGGTCGAGATCGGCCGTTACGTCATCGCTGAGGACTGCGGCAATGTCATCAACCCGATGATCGTCGATGGGCAGGTGGCCGGCGGGGTCGCGCAGGGCGTCGGAGCTGCGCTGCTTGAGGAGATCACGTATTCATCCGATGGCCAGCTCCTCAGCGGCAGCTTCATGGACTACCTCATCCCGACTGCCGGGGAGGTGCCGGTCCTCGAGATCACGCACCTGGCCACGCCGTCGACGGTGCACGAGCTCGGAACCAAAGGCGTGGGCGAGGGCGGCACCATCGGCTCCACGGCTGCCGTGTCGAACGCGATTGCCGACGCGCTGTCGATGGTGGATATCACGCTCCCCTTCACCCCCGAACGCATCCTGTCGCTGATAAGAGCGAACGCGCGCTGAAGCGACTCACGGCTGCGGGCATCGTCCTGCTCGCCTTCAACCTCCGCATCGCGGTTGGGGAGATTCCTCCGGTTCTGCGCGACCTTCCGTTGAGCGACTTCGGCCGGTCGCTCCTGGTGACCATCCCGGTGATCTGCTTCAGCCTCGCCGCGTTCGCCGGGCCTCCGTTGTCGGCACGCCTCGGGGAAGAACGGGGCCTGCTTCTGATGTGTGCAGCCCTCTGCGCCGGCCTTGCATTGAGGCCGTGGTGGCCGAGCTTCTCTCTTTTCGCGGGCACAATCCTCTGCGGCCTCGCCGTTGCGGTGATGAACGTGATGATGCCGAGCGTGCTGCGCCGGCGGTTCCCCAGGCACATGAGTGAGATGACGGCCGCGTACACGATGTCGCTATCCGTCGGAGCCTCCCTGGCCGCAGGTTTTACTGTGCCGCTGGTGAGCGTGACCGGAGGGAACGTCGCCCTGGCCCTGGCAGTTTGGGCGGTGCCGGCGGCGATCGCCTTCGGGGTGTGGCTGCCGCAGATTCGCGCAGCGCTTCCGGGAAATCGCGCGGCGGGGGCGGACATCGGGCTGCTGCGGGATTTTCAGGCATGGCAGATCATGCTGTTCTTCGGCCTGCAATCCGCCCTGTACTACACCCTGCTGTCCTGGCTGCCCACCATTTATCGCGACCGTGGCTCCAGTCCCACAGCCGCAGGCGCAGTGCTCGGGGTGATGGCGGCACTGGGGATTTTGGGAAACCTCGCGGCGCCGCTGCTCGCGGAGCGCACGGGCAACGCCCGGCTTGTCGTGCTCGTCACCACAGCTCTCACGGCGGTCGGACTGGTAGGCGTGGTCCTGGTTCCAAACCAACTCTCGCTGGTCTGGGCCACACTCTTGGGCGTCGGTACCAGCGGCACCTTCAGCGTCACCCTTCTCCTGATTGCCTCGCGCGCACACGACGCGGTGATCGCGGCGCGGCTGTCCAGCATGGCCCAGGGGTTCGGCTACATGATCTCAGCGCTTGGCCCGCTCGTCGCCGGGTTGCTGCACTCGGTGAGCGGCGGATGGGAACTGCCACTTGCGGTCACGATCGCGGTCTGCGGCGCGCAGCTTGTAAGCGGGCTGGCGGCCGCCCGGCCGGGTGCGGTCGAACGCTAGCCGGTCTCCAGTCAGGCCCCGGGCGGCAAGATCCCCGTGATCGAGCCCGAAACCGCGCGAGGGTCGCGTCCACGCCACTCTCCGGAATCGACGGCAGCGAGGAAGCGAGCGACGGCATCGTTGAAGACGTCGGGGTCCTCGAGGTTGGCCGTGTGGCCGGTGCGAGGCATGATCACCAGGCCCGACGATGGGATCACTCGCTTCAACATGAGCGAAGGCTCGAGGCTCCCTTCGTCTTCATCGCCCGCGACAACCAGGACTGGCGTGCTGATGGCGCGCAGCTCGTCCTGAAGCTCGTAGAGCGAAGGACGACCGGCCTGCACCCCGCGCATGGTGAGGGCCGCGCCGACAGGGTCGTGCTGCGCGAGCGCACCGGCGAACTCCTGCCACGCGGTTGGGTTCTTGTTCTGAAGCTGCACGCGCGCCGGCCCGACGGCGTAGCCCGCGGCCACCTTGGCCGAGCCCTGGGACTCGAATGCGTCCGCGATTGCGTAGCTCTCCTTGCGAAACTGCTCACGCCTTTCGGGCTGGGACCCGTAACCGACGCCGGCAATGACCGCCGAGCGAACGCGCTCCGGATGGCGAAGGACCAGGTGCAGCGTCGCAAAGCCGCCCATCGAAAGTCCGATCACGTGGGCAAGATCTGCCCCCGCCGCATCCAGGACCGAGATGGCGTCCTCGACGGCGCGGGCCTGAGTGTAAGCCGCCGGATCCGTGGGCACCTGTGATGGTGGGTAACCGCGCGCAGCGTACGTGATGCATCTGTAGGAACCGGCGAAGCGGCGCCTCTGCGGTTCCCAGCTTCGGTGGTCTCCGGCGAACTCGTGTATGAAGAGCAGAGGCGATCCACTCCCCTCCTCCTCGTAATAGAGCTCGACCCCGTCGGCGGTGCGGGCACGCAACGTCGCGGCTCTCGGAGCTAGCTGATGATCCGCGCCGCGATCGGGCTCGGGTGGAAGCCATTGCAGGGGTTCAGGTCCTGTGGGCACGCCGAGATGGCCGCGACGATGCCGTCGAGCAGGGCGCGCATCACGATCTTGTCACCTGGCTTGCTGGTGGGGATCTCGTTCCCAAAGGTCCTGTCGGGGCGAATCGGCGCGTTCTGGAAGATGTTGATCACGTCGGGGATCTGCCACTCCTCGTAGTGCCACGGCGATAGCGCCTCGAGGAAGTTGCTCCTGCAGCTTCGATGGTCGTCAACGCCGTAGTCGAGCTTGTACCTCCGGCTGTCGCACATCGAAGTGATCAGGTCGTGCATACCCACGTCGTCGCTGATCACCTCGTACATCTCACGCCGCCAGTTCGTCTGGAGACGATCGCCGGCGTTCAAGTTCAGGCGAAGGAGTGTCGAGCGCGTGTGAGTGGCCGACAGCCACTCCTTGGGATCGTCCTCGATGATCGATATGAAGTCGGCGACCTGCTGGCCTTCGACGTCGATTATCTCGAGCAGCGCGCCCTTAGGCACTCGAAAAGCACGACCCTCGCCGGCCGGGATGTGGACCTGCGTGACGGCGCCCAATCAGACGTCCATGAGCGCTTTACGCTGGGCGCCGTCGATTGGGATGTGCGCGCCATTTATGAAGTAGGCCTTTGGGGAAACGAGAAATGTGACCAGCGAAGCCACCTCTTGCGGCTCACAGATCCGTCGCAAAGGGATTGACGAGACCGCGAGCTCATGCGCGCGGGCCTGGTCGACCTTCTTGTCGCGAGCGAAAGCTTTCTCCAGGCCATCCCAACGATCCGTGTTGACGGGTCCGGGGTTGACAGTGTTGATCCGGACGCCATAGCGTCCATACTGCTCGGCCACTGATGACGCGAAGTTGATGTCGGCCGCGTTCGCGACGCCGGCGGTCATCTCCCAATAGCTCGGCTTGAGGCCGTCATTGCCTACCACCATCACGATCGCGCCCTCGCCCCGCTCCCGCATGTGAGGAATGACCGCGCGCACAGAGCGGACGTAGCCCATGAACTTCAAGTTCAGGCTGGAGAACCAGTGCTCTTCGGTGAGCTCTTCGAGCAGCCCTCCTGGTGAGCTTCCGGCGCACGTGACGAGGATGTCGATGTGGCCGAATTGGCGCAGCGTCTCCTTGACGCATCGGTCCACGTCCTCGGGCTTGCTCATATCGCCGGCGAGAGCCACGACTTTCCGGCCCGTCCTGCCGGCGATCTCTGTGGCGGCTCGCTCCAGGGGTCCGGTCGTCCGCGCTGTAATGACGACATCGGCTCCCTCGCCTGCAAGCTGCTCTGCGACCGCTCGACCTATGCCTTTGCTGGCGCCAGTCACGAAGGCCACCTTGTCGGTGAGCTGAAGATCCATTTCCCCTCTAGGCCTCGAACACCTGCACGCGAAGCGGCGTGCATTTGAAGGCATTGCATGGCACCATCACATCGAGCGGGCAGTTCGAGAGCCCGACGAGGACTTCCATCTCGGCCCTCATCTCGACGTAGTCGCCTGGCTCGTTCACCGGTTCCTTGATCCACCACCGATGGTTGGTGCAGTCATGGACGAAGTTCATGTTCAGATCGAAGGTGTCAGGCAGATCCTCAGACGCGATGCCGTACGGTGCCACCGCGGCGGCGATCTGCTCCTGGCATCCGTCGCGGGGGCCGTACCCGTTCGATTCGTACAGGTACTTGTTGCACATTCTGTGATGCGTGTCGTGCACGCCCTTGACCCTGGCTGTCTCTTTGACGATGGTCATCATCGGACGGCAGAGCGTGGACATGAGCGTGTCGCCTTCGGTCAGGTGATCGCGCGGGATGTAGTCTCCCGTCACCTTCATCGGGTACCGGGTTCGCGAGTAGGAGGTGGAGAGCTTTTCCCGAAGGTTCTCCATGTTGAAGACCGCCACATCGCACACCTGCTTGCCCTCGACGTCGGTGATGCGGATGTGCTGTCCCTTCTTCAACTCCACAGCCTTGCCGCTTTTGGGCGGCATCACAACGTCCAGGATGCACTTGCTGTTGACGGTTCCCATCTCAGCTCCTCCCTTCAACCTGCTCCCCCCGATGCCTTCGGCGCTTCCACCTGGTCGGTGGTTCGGCCAAGGAAGACCTCGCCGATATCAGCTCTGGCCAGCAAATCCTTGGCGGCGGACGAGACCCTCACCGATCCTCCCGCCATCACGTACGCCCAGTCCGAGACAGTCAGGGCCGCGAGCGCCTTCTGCTCGACGATGAGCACGGCCGTGCCGGTCTTGCCGAGGCGGCTCACATGGTCCTCGAGCAACACTCGTGAGCGGTCCGCGCTCAGGTTGGATGTGGGCTCGTCGAGCACCAGCATCCGTGGCTCAAGCATCAGGACTCGCGCCATCGCGAGCATCTTCCGCTCGCCACCGCTGAGCTTGCTGGCCGTTCGCTTGAGCATCTTCTTCAATGCGGGAAAGACCTCCAGCACGGCCTCGACGCGCCTGGGAACCTCCGTGCTCGCCAGCAGGTACCCCCCCATCTCCAGGTTGTCGGTGACGCTCAGCGTGTCGAACACGTCGTTGACCTGCGGCACGTAGCCGAGGCCGCGCTTCGCGAGGTCGTTCGCGCGCATGTTGGTGACGTCCTCATCTCCGAGCATGACGCGCCCGCTCATTGCCGGGATCATGCCCACGATCGCCTTCAGGAAGGTGCTCTTGCCGGCTCCGTTGGGCCCGACGATCGTGACGATCTCGCCCAACCCAACGCTCGCCGAGGCGCCGTTGACGATGGGCGCGCCACCATATCCGGCGCTCAGATTCTCGATCAGCAGGTGAGCCTTCGGCCGACCGTTCTCGCTACCCGACAAGATAGGCATCCAGGACTTCCTGCCGGGAGCCGACGTCACTCATCGAACCTTCGGAGATGACCTTGCCCTGGGCCATCACCACGACCGGATCACAAAGCCGTTCCACAACGCTGAGCTCGTGCTCGACCATGATCATCGACAAGCCTTCGTCGCGGAGGTCGAGGAGGTACTGCTCGATCTCACGCGCGAGCGTCGGGTTGACGCCCGCAAACGGCTCGTCGAGCAGCAGCATCTTCGGCTGCGCCATCAGGGCACGCATTATCTCCAGAAGCCGCTTCTGCCCTCCGCTGAGATTCGCCGCCGGTTCATTCTCCTTGGCGCTCATTCCAAAACGGTCGAGGACCCGGCGGGCGCTGTCGACGAGGGCGTCCTCAGCCGCACCCCAGTAGAGTCGGCCGAGCTCGGCGCCGACCAGGGAGTCGCCTTTTTGGCCAGGCCCGGCGACCAGCAGGTTTTCGAGCACCGTCAACTTCGAGAACTCGGCCGAGAGCTGGAAGGTTCTGATCATGCCCAGCCGCGCGATGCGGTGCGAGGCCATGCCGGTCACGTCATGGCCGTCGAACGCAACGGTGCCCGACACGGGTTTGATCGCCCCTCCGACGATCCCCATCAGGGTGGATTTGCCGGCGCCATTGGGTCCGATGAGGCCGGTGATCCGGCCGCGAAGCGCTTCGAAGGTGGCTCCGTCAACAGCTTTGACACCGCCGAAGTCGCGACTCACGTCGCGGACAGAAAGAATCGGCTCCGGTTGGGATGTCATCCGCGCTGCTCGGAACGTGCCGCCGGCAGCGGCGCCGGGCTGCCCGCATGTCGAGGCCGAAACCGACCGGGCTTCTCGGGAAACAGACCGTTGGGGCGGAACCAGAGGAACAGGAGAATGAGCACACCGACACAGACCCACTGCATCGCTTCGATGAAGCCGGGGTACCAGATGGGCGGCAGGTATCGCGTCGCCTCCAGGAATCCGACCGGGACGAGCAGAGTGCCGACCATGACACCCCAGTTGTTCGCGGCGCCGCCGACCAGAATCGCCGCCAGGAAGACGAATGTTTCCTGGTAAAGCCACGAGCCCGGCGACCACGCCTGAATGAACTCCACGAACAGGGCGCCGCTGATCCCTGCGATGACACCACCGACGACGAAGACCATCAGCCGGAGCGATGTCACGTTCTTGCCAAGGGCCGCGGCCGCTCGTTCGTTATCGCGCATCGCCCTCAGGGTCCGACCGAGCGGCGAGTTGGTGATGCCCCTGACGAAAAGGAAGACGACCACGGTCACGAGACCTGTCCATCCGACGTAGACCCACTGGTAGTCGAGCTGCGAGAGGCCTAGCTGGTCGAAGAGCGGCTGCGGAACATTGGCCAGGCCGGCCGGCCCATTGACCAGCCATGTGGCGTTTGAGGCGACCAGGGTGGCGATCAGCGAAAGGACGAGCATGACCATCGCCTGATAGTCGCTGCGGAGCCGCCGCAGGCTGATCACACCGACGACCAGCGATAGAAGGCCAGAGGTTACGCCGGCGGCAAGGATGGGCAGTGGGAAAGGCCAGCTGGCTCCGAACACGTAGTGCTGGAAGTTGCCCGGATAGTCGGGACCGAGCGATAGCACCGCGGCTGTATAGGCGCCGACACCGACAAAGACGATGTAGGCGAAGTTGATGATTCCTGCAACGCCGAACTGAAGATTCAGGCCGAGCACTCCGATGATGTCGACGAACAGGTAGATCAAGAGCAGCGACGCGTAGAACTGCATGACGTCGCTCATGCCGCCACCTCCTTAGCAGCCGCGATCTCGGAAAGGATTCCCTGCGGCCTGACCAGGAGCACGACGATCAGAATGGCGAAGGCCGCGACGCCCTTATATGAAGGGCTGATGAGCGCGGCGGACATCTCGCCGGCGAGGCCGATCGTGACTGCGCCGAGCATGGCGCCATAGGGCTGGCCGATTCCACCAAGGACCGCGGCGGCGATGATCGGGACGAGAAAGCCCGCTCCGGTCCCTTCGCTGAAGGTCGCCGTGTTCAAGACCAGTGCTACCCCGGCCACGCCGCACATTGCTCCCGAGACCAGCCACGCGACGTCGATGACCTGGTCAGTGGCGATGCCGCAGCTGCGTGCCAGGGCTGGATTGGTCGCGGTGGCGCGCATCGCCTTTCCAAGCTTTGTCTGCGTCAGAAGGAGATGGACGCACAGCATCGCGACGACCGCGATCCCCATGATCGCGAGCTGGCTGGCGGTGAACACCATCAAGCCGAGATGGTACGAAGGCCCCTGGGAGGCCTGGTAGCTGAAGAACGTCGGCCGGAAGATCGCCAGAAGCAAGTTCTGAATGATCAGGCTCATCGCGATCGTGACGATGATCATGCCGAACAGCTTTGTCCCTCTTCGAACGAATCCGAAGTACACGAATCGGTTGAGGAGCATCGAAAAAAAGGCCCCGAACAACGCCGCCACGATCAAGCAGACCCATATGTTCACCCCGGCGTGATTGGCGATGTATGCCGCAAAAGCGCACGCGGTCATGATGTCCCCGTACGCGAGGTTCAGGATGTTGGTGACACTGAACTGCAGCGTGAAGCCGACCGCTGCGATCGCCAGGATCGAGGCGGTGATCAGCCCGAATCCCACGGCCGGAATCAACTGCTGCACGTCAACCTCTTACAAAACTCGCGTGCGCCGGCGGCTGAATGCGGCGTGTTCAGGTGGCTGGCTGGCGCCGCACGGTCATGCGCGCAGCTTCGCGATATCTGCCGCACTGACGACATCGAGCTGCGGATTCGTTCCGTCGATCGAATAACCGACCAGCTCGAATGCTCCTGTGGAGTTGTGGTATTGGTCGAAGACGATCGGACCGCCCGCGCCGACGTAGTTGATCTTCTTGCCGGCCGCGATGGCGTCCATGCCCTCCTTATATGAGTGGACCTCGGTCGCTCCCGGCGCGTTGCTCACGACTGCGGGGATGAACGAGTTGTAGAAGCTCGGGTCGGGCGTTTTCGCCACGAGCATGGCGAGCGCCATGATCACGATGGCGTCGTAATCGGTCTCCGTGTATGGATCCTGGCTCCACTGGTCGGGCTGCGGAACCGCCGAGCCGGACGCCAGCAGCGCGGTGTTGTAGACCTGCCACGCCGGACCCTGGGACGCCGAGAATGGCTGAGCTCCGGCGAAGTACTTCACGAGGTTGGCCTTCCCGATGGCCCCGCCCACTGCTTTAGCCCAAGGCGGTTGGACAGTCGGCTGCGTCCCGATTACCGGAATCAACCCATGCAGCTGTTGCAGCTGGCTGAGGTAGGCGGCGTTGGTCTGCGGGCTTGCCTCTGTGAAGATCACATCGGGGTTGGCCGCCACGAGGGCTGTGACCTCGGTGCGATAGGAGCTCTGGTCCAGCGTGAGGGTCTGGGTCGAGACGATGGTGCCACCTAGCTTTTTGAACGCAGTCAGCAGGTTGGGCACGTTGCCTTGCGAGCTGAGATCGTTACCGAACACGGCAGCACCGCGGCGGTAGCCCTTCCGGTATGCGTACACGGCCATCGCCACGCCGGCGGCGTCGTCGGGTGGGGTGAGGCGGTAGAAGTATTTGTAGCTGGTCTTGTCGAATGCAGCTTGTCCCGAGTCAGCGAACATCGGGATATGGGCGCGGTCGATGATCGGTACAGTGGCCAGCGCCTCGTCGGAGCTGGGTCCGTTCATCCCGACCAGGTTCGTGGTGGTGGCGATCATCTTGGTGGCCGCGGGCACAGCGTCGGCAGGGTCCCCACGCGTATCGACTGTTATGCACTGCGCCTGGTGGCCGAGCACCCCACCCGCCTGGTTGATCGTATTGGCGGCAGGTATGCAGCCCGCGGCCATCTCAGGACCGAAGCTGGCATCAGGGCCCGTGAACGGGTTGAAGCTGGCGAACGTGAGCGTGCCGCTGTAGCTCTTCGGAGTCGCGGGCTGGGCACTGGAGCCACAGGCCCCGAGCAACATCAGCGCCACTGCTGCCAGAGCGACTCGCACGGCAAACCTGTGCGACCGGTTGTTCATCCCTATACCCCTTGGACCGAAGACGGTAATTTGTCCGACAATTACTCGGTCGGACTATATCTACGCCCGGTAAGTGTGTCAAGAAAGGTCCATCCCATTTTCTGAGGAGGCCGCCATGACCCCACTGCAGCGGCTGAGAGTCCCCGAACAGCTGCCGGAGCCCATCAGCCATTACACCGACGCGGTGATCGCCGACGGATGGATCTGGATCTCAGGAATGCTCCCGATCGACGCGTCTGGTGCGCTGATCGGCGGCGACGATGTCGTCGCCCAGGCTGAGCGCGTGCACGAGAACATCAAGGCGGTGCTCGACAAAGCAGGTGCCGGCTTCGAAGACGTCGTCAAGGTCACCGTCTTCCTTCGGCACATCGAGGATCGGGCAGCCGTCAACACCGTGCGCCGTCGCTTCTTTGGCGAGAGCCGACCCGCTAGCACCCTGGTCGAAGTTTCGGCATTTGTGGTGCCGGCCGCGCTCGTTGAGATGGATGCCGTCGCTCTGCAGCCGCAGCGGTAGGAGGCCGAAAGTACCTCGCTATGCGGTGTGCGGTCGGTGTGCTTCGCGGAATCCTCCGCGCATGCGATACAGGGCGTGCTCCAAAAGCCTGCGCCGGGGCACGCGCCAGCAACGCAGAGAATGGTGCGACTCGTGAATGAGGCAGAGATTGCACGATGTGCAATCAACTGATCCGCGGCGTCCCTCGGCAAGCTTCACGACGAGGTCGGGCTCGCGAATAAACGGCCTGGCGAGGGCGACAAAATCAGCATCGCCGCGTTCGACGATCCCTTCCATCGTCGTGGGGGTGCGCATACCGCCGACCAGGATGATCGGCTTAGAAATCCGCCGCCTGAGCTGCCTGGCGGACTCCAGAAAGTAGGCCTCCGGGTGCGGAGCCGACAGCAGGCGATGCAGCAACAGGTCGCCCAGCGCCCTCGCCGGTCCGACCCCCACGTACTGCTTTGCCGAGTCGCTTGGCAGCCGCATCGCGTTGCACGACACCTCGATCGCGTCAGCGCCTGCTGCGGCCAGGATCTCGCCGCGGCGAACACCCTCTGAAAGCTGCATGCCTCCAGGCACCGCGTCCTCAAGACCGAGCTTGGCGGTCACCGCCATGTTCGACGGGACTGCCCTGCGAACCGCCTTCAGGACCTCCACGAAGAACATGTCGCGGCCCTCGGCCGACCCTCCCCACCGGTCCGTTCGCTTGTTGGTCAGTGGCGAGGAGAACTCGCTGATCAGATATCCGTTGGCGCCATGGATGTGCACGCCGTCGAAGCCGGCCTCCACGGCTCGCGCCGCGCCCGAGGCGAAGGCCGCGATCGCCTCCTGGATCTCATCCTGGGTGGCCGCATCCACCATCCGCCCGGTGAGCGCGTTGGGGAGCGGTAAAGGTGCGAGCGGCCGGTTGTCGGCTACGCGCGACTGGCTGCCGGCGTGGGCGAGCTGTGCGAAGACCTTGCCGCCGTGGCGATGCACGGCGTCGACCAGACGCATGAGCCCAGGCACCATGCGGTCTTCGTGGATGCCCACCTGGCGAGCTGCGTACCGGCCCCGTAAGTGGCAGAACATGTGACCGCTGAGGATCAAGCCGACTCGGTTTTGAGCCAGCGTCTCATAGATGCCTACGAGCTGGTCGGTGATCTCCCCAGAGTCAGCCGCAGCGGTTTCGGATGTGCCCGCTCGCACGATTCGATTCGCGGTGAGAACCGGTCCGACACGGCCCGGCTGAAACAGGACGCTTCCGGTCATGGCCGCGGATCGTACCAATCGATTGGCCTCCATCGTGCGATCGGGGTGCTGGCTTTACACGCCCACCGTAGCGTGCATAGAATCACCCATTCCGGCGCCGGTACTCGGCCTAGGTGTGGAAAGGGAGGCGGAAGCATGAAACTGGCCAGGATCCTCGCTCTAGCCGCGGCGATAACGTTCGCGGTCGGTGCGTGCGGGGGCAGCTCGACGCCTCCTACCAGCACCAAGCTAAAGGTCGCATTCATCTGGGTCGACCCAGTCAACGGTTCCGGCTGGACGCTTCAGTGGGACCGCGCCCGCCAGGATCTCGAGACCAAGCTCGGCGTCCAGACGACCGCGGTCGGCCCAATCGCCGAGAGCGCGGACGTGATCCCGGTTTATGAAGACCTGATCCGCAAGGGCAACAAGATGATCTTCGCGACGGCGTTCGGGTACCAGGCGTTCACGACGCAGGAGGCGAAGAAGCATCCCGATGTGAAGTTCATCGGGATCGGCCCCAACACTCAGGCGCCCCTCGACAACGTGTCGACCGTGTACGGCAACCTATGGGAGGCTCGCTACGCAACGGGCGTCGCGGCCGGACTCATGACGAAGACCGGCAAAATCGGCTTCGTGGTCGCGCACACGATCCCATCGGTCGTTGCGGGCGTGAACGGCTTTGCGCTGGGCGTGCGGTCGGTGAACCCCACCGCGATCGTGAAGATCAGCGTCACCAACACCTGGTACGACCCACCCAAGGAGACGGAGGCGGCCAACTCGCTAATCCAGGCCGGCGCCGACGTCACCGCGCAGCACGAGGACTCGACCGCGACACTGCTGGCATCCGCCGCGGCGAAGATCTACAGCATCGGGTCAGAAGCGGACACGCACGACATCTCGCCCACCGCCTACCTCACCGGCACGTACTACGACTGGAGCAAATACGCCGAAGACCAGGTGACGGCTTTACAGAACGGCACGTGGAAAGCCGCGGACTACTCGGGCGACCTCGAGTCAGGACTCATCGCGGTCGGCCCCCTGAACTCGAGCGTCCCCGCTGCCGTTGCGACCAAGTTTCAGCAGGCGATCGCCGACTTGAAGAGCGGGACGATCAAGGTCTTCACCGGGCCGATCTACGACAACGCCGGGAAGCTGCAGATCGCGTCGGGCACGACGTGGACCACTGCGGACATCTACACCAAGACCAACTTCTTCGTGAAAGGAGTCGACGGCAAGGTCAGCCAATAGCGCCGGCCGGATCTCGTGCTGACGAATCAAAGCGCAACGGGGCCGGCTTCCAATCAGGAGGCCGCCCCCGACGCGCCGGTTCCGGTACTCGAAGCGAAAGGGATCACCAAGTCGTTCGGTGACCGCTTCGCGAACGATCATGTCGATCTAAGCGTTGGCGCAGGGGAGATTCGCGCACTGCTGGGTGAGAATGGAGCCGGCAAGACGACCCTGATCTCGATCCTGTGCGGCCAATACCGCCCCGATGCAGGACATGTCGTCGTGCGCGGCCACAAGCTCTCCCCTGGCTCGCCCCGCGCGGCCTTGCAGGCGGGGATTGGAGTGGTACACCAAGACTTCAGGCTCGTACCGCGATTCACGGTCACCGAGAACGTCGTGCTAGGCACGAGCGCATCGGGCGGCCGCAAGGCGGAGAAAGATGTGGCGGCACGCGCTCGCGCGGCCGGTTTCGGCCTGGATCCATGTGCGCCGACATGGACCCTGAGCGTCGGGGAGCTGCAGCAGGTCGCGATCCTCAAGCTTCTCTATCGCGGGCTCGACATCCTCATCCTCGACGAGCCAACGGCTGTGCTCAGTCCACAACAGGCATCCGACCTTTTCAGGTCGATGCGCCAGCTGGCCGCCAACGGTAAGTCAATCATCTTCATCACGCATCGGCTGAGGGAAGTGAGCGAAGTGGCCGACCAGGTCACGATCCTTCGCGACGGCAGGGTCGTCGCCGACCGCGGCGTCACCGGTCTCGACCAGCATCAGATGAGTGTGCTGATGGTCGGAGCCGGAGACGCCGACCGTGTGGTCGAAGGCAGGTCCCGTGCCGTCGGCGAATCGCTGCTCGAGCTGAAGTCGGTCACCGTCGAAGGGCGTGGCGTGAAGGCGCTGGACGAGGTCGATATCGCTGTTCGTCGCAACGAGATAGTCGGCATTGCCGGCATAAGTGGAAACGGCCAGACGGCGCTGGCCGAGGTCGCCGCGGGGATCGTCAAGCCGGTCTCAGGCCGGCGGACGTGCTCGGCGGACGCCCTCGCGTACATCCCCGAAGACCGGCTCAACCGCGGGCTGGTGGGCACCATGTCCATCGCCGACAACCTGGCGTTCAGGCAGTACAGGAGCCGGTCGATGAGCCATCCGCTCTGGCTCTGGACAGGCCGCATCAGCGCGCTCGCCAGGCGCCTAATCGCAGCCTTCAACATCCCGACCAACCGGCCCGCTTCGCCGGTGGCGGAGCTCTCGGGCGGCGGACTTCAGCGGGTGCTGCTCGCGCGCGAGCTGTCCGAGGAGCCGGACCTCATCATCGCGGCCCAGCCCACCCGCGGACTCGACGTGGCGTCAGCTGCGATGGTGCGCGAGCAGCTGGTGGGGCACCGCGACCGCGGCGCGGGGGTGATGCTCATCAGCGAGGACCTGGATGAGGTCCTCGATCTATCCGATCGCGTGCTCGTGATGTTCAAGGGCGCGATCGTCGCCGAGTATGTGGGCGGCAAGTTTGACCGAGCCGAGATTGGGTTGCGCATGGGGGGCGCGGGCGCGGCTTGATGGCGACCTGGATGCACCTCGAGCGCAGGATGGGCGCACCGCTAGTAATCCGGATCGCAGTGCCAGTGGTGGCCGTGGCCGGCGGGCTGCTGGTCGGAGGGATCGTCATGGCCCTCGGCGGTCATGACCCCGTTGACGCCTACACGTCCATGTGGGACGGCTCGCTTGGCTCGACTGACGGGCTGCGAAGCACGCTGGTCAAAGCGACCCCGCTGGTGCTGACCGGTTTGGCGGTGGCGACTGCTCTGCGGGTCGGCCTTTGGAACATAGGTGGCGAGGGGCAACTCATCGTGGGCGCGATCGCTGCTACCGGCGTCGGTCTGTACGCCACGATGCTGCCAGGGGGGCTGCTTCTGGTCGGGATGATGCTCGCCGGCTGCGTTGGCGGCGCGGCATGGGCTGCGATTGCCGCTGTACCCCGGGCTCTAATCGGGCTTAACGAGATCATCGTGACGCTGTTCATGAACTACATCGCCATCCTGTTCATGGACTACCTGATCTTTGGCCCGTGGGCCGATCCGAAGGCGTTCGGCTTCGCCTATTCGCGCGCTCTGCCCGACAGCGCCATCCTTCCGCTCATCCCGGGGGCAGGTGTGCACATCGGCATCTTGCTCGCGATCCTTGTGGCCATCGGCGCGTGGTGGCTGATGGATCACACCCCATGGGGATTCTCAGTGCGCGTTTCGGGCGGCAACCCTCGTGCCGCGGAGTACCTGGGACTGAAGATCAGCCGCCGGTTGGTCATCGTGCTGGCTATCTCGGGGGCGATCGCGGGGCTGGCCGGAGCGATCGAGCTCACGGGCGTGACCAACCGCCTGCAGGAGGGGATCTCGGTCAACTACGGCTACTCGGGCGTGCTGATCGCCTTCCTCGCACGAGGACGGCTGCTGGGGGTAGTTCTTGCAGCTTTCCTCTTCGCCGTGCTGGTGGTCGGCAGCTACGCGCTGCAGACGACGGGCGTGGCTCAACCGATCGCCACTATCATCCAGGCCCTGATCATCGTGTTCCTTCTGGTAGGCGACGCGGTGCTCGCCTTCCGCCCGCGCTTCGTTCGCAATCCCGGCATCGCGGAGGCGGCTCCAGCGGGAGCGCGGCCATGACCTTTTGGGCGAACTCGCTGAACGCCGGCATCGTCCTCGGCACACCTCTCGCT
>JALZAL010000114.1 GCA_030948325.1 Candidatus Dormiibacterota bacterium | reverse complement strand
CGCCCTGCTCGATCTGGTGGCAGGTCGGAAGTTCGGCAACGCTTGGGACGGGCACTCAGTTTCAGGGCAACCTGCTTGCTCTTACCAGCATCAGCCTGACGACTGGAGCAAACATCCTGCCCGGCCGAGCCCTGGCACGGAACGGCGCGGTGACGTTGGACACCAATCAAATCACCAAGCCCGCTAACTGCACCGCATCGAGCCCCACAGCTAGCCCGTCAGCGCATCCGAAGCCACCGGTCACCGGTAGCGGACCGCCACAGCCTGACAGGTTTCCGTGGGAACTGATACTGATCGGTGGCATCAGCAGCCTCGGCGCCATAGCTCTGGGCTTCAGCATTTGAGCGCGCCGCCGCCGGCCGCAGCAGGCGGGGCGGTGACGTCAACCTGACTGACTGCAAGGACTTGCGCCGCGGCTCGCTCGGCCGCCCGAAACGACACCGGGAGGTTCCGACGCCACGGGCTCAGGCGCCGGTCCTTCCAGGGTCCTGTACCGCCTAATCGACCAGAAGCAACGCGAGGCTGGCCGGCACCGTCAAGGTCTACTGAGGAGGCAAAACACGTGATCGGTCTCGTAATCGCTGTGATCGCGCTGGTCCTGGAGATCATCCACTGGGTCAACACCAAGGACTCCAGCCTGAGCTTCTACGCCCTGGTTTTAGTCACATTGGCAATCCTGATCCCGGTGGCAGTGCCGTACGCCCAGCGACGGCGGAGGTAGGCCCGGCCAACTACAACGACGCGAACGAAAGGCAGTCGAACAGGCCACCATCGCAGCCTACGTGCGGTATCCACCCGGCGACCACGTTCCCAAATAGTGCATAGATTCCGGAACAACCGGCTGAGAGCTGACAGACTGGGCGCCACGGGCGTGGTGCTAGGGCTCTCCGCCGGGGCGCTCGCTGGAATGTGGGGCGCGCCTGCCGTGAACGCCGAAGCGGCAGGCTGTTCCAACTCCTGACAATGTTGTCACGATTCCCATACCGACTTCCACTAATCCTAGGCCCACTTCTACTGCTGATGTTGCGACTCCTGTGGCGATCTCGCCGCCCCAACCAACGCCAGTATCTGTTCCAGCGATACCGGTACCGGCGTCGTCGTGGCAGGTCATGATCGAGCGCAGGCCGACAGCGGAGCCATTCGTACCTTCTGACCATTGACAGTCCGGGCCAAGTGACACCATATCGCCACAGCTAAACGGGGCAGGAGCTCCTACTCCTGACGGAAAGCGGCTCGGGCGCGGCGCGAGGGCACCCCCCACCAGGCCGACCGGGCTGCTTCGTGTGCACTGGTATATGCACTTCTCATCAGGACGGCTGGGAACGCAATGGCGACGCCATAACGGCCCGGAGGCTACGGCTCCGATCGCAAACCGGCCTGGCCTGCGGGAGCAGTCCTTTCCTAAACCCCCGGCTCGGCACTATCAAAGAGATCATATCGGCGGAAGTTCCGCTTGACGTCGTCAAGAGAGACGGTCAGCTGAGTGAACTTCCAGTGAGAATCTCCGGCATCGGTGGGATAGCGGTCAGCATCGGGCTTGGGCAGCCCCTGGAATGAGCCAGCCAACCGCACATTACGTTGAGTATCGCCTGAGGACCTTCAGACCGAACCTGGTCAGCCGAACCAGGGTTCGATAGGCATCGCAGATCTCGGCTGGCTCGCCCCCAATCCAGCGAGTGCTTCGCACGGCCGAGGGGTTCAACCCAGCCGCGAGATAAGAGCCAGCACTACCGCCGCCACGCACGCCGCGGCGGCCGGCGCCGCTAGCCAAGATAGCGCCAGCTCCGAGAACTTGACGCCGTGCATCGAAGCGTCCCCGAGGTGGCGGACCGACACCGGCAGTCCGACAACTGAGGCCGCCCCGGTAATCGCGGCTGTGTACAGCTTGGACCGGGCGGCGTGGCCATGACGGATCGAGTCGAGTTCGGCGCCGGGGTGACGTGTAAGCCAGAGGCCTCCGACCAGCCCGCCCAAAGCAAGGGCCACGCCGACGCCGCCGATCAGGTACGGCAGCTTGACCAAGTTTGGCACTAGCCCGAAGGTGCCGAGGGCCACGATCTTAGGCGCATCGTTGAGGCCGCGCGAGAGCGCCTTCGCCCAGCTCGCCACCCAATGCGCGGGCCTTGCTTCGACCCGCCTGAACAAGGCTGGCAGCCTCATCGGCGGACCCTTTGACGGGCGGCCGCGAAGGAGCCG
Organism: Candidatus Dormiibacterota bacterium; assembly: GCA_030948325.1. The sequence continues at coordinate 2,960 of JALZAL010000114.1, read as the reverse complement.
ACCGGCGAAGTGGCTCACCATCACGGTGCCCACCAGCGGCAGCACGACCCGGAGTAGGATCACTTCCCAGTGCACCCGGGCGTGACTGCTGAAGGCTGCGGCGCCGAGAAGGCCGCCGGCCACGGCGGTCGTGGTCGAGAGTGGCAGCCCTGTCAGGCTGGCCACGACGATCCAAGTGGCTGCTCCTATCCCAACGGCTGCCCCGAACTGGATCGAAGGCTGGACTTCGACGATGCCCCTGGCGTAGAGGCTCACCAGCTTGTCTGCAATCGCGAGTGAGAGCAGCGCGCCGGCGAGCGCGGCCAGGCAGCCGAACAGGACAGCCAAGCGGTGTCGCTTCTCACCGGCCGCAACCAGGCTGCGCAACTCCTGAGCGGTGTCGTCGCTGCCGTCCAGGACGGCGATCATGATGATGACGAGGAGGATGCCACCCGGAAGAACACCGTTGATGGCGCCCACTCCCAACATTTTGGGGGTGCCCTTAGGACGCTGGTCTAATAACTGAAGCCGCCGGCCCGAGGCTGACGCAGACGTCGCCTATGAGGCCGAGATCAACGGGGGATGTGCGGAGAGAACTGACCCCAGGTCCAGCGTCCAGCCGCGCGACCGATGCGACCGACGTTGTCGTAGCCAAACCGGTACTCGATGTCACCAGAGGACATGCGCAAGTGCGCATCCCGACCAACTCCGTCATCCGGAGGCGATCGATAACCACGACCTTCTCGTAGGGACTGGTTTGGGCGTGCCAGGTGTATAGTCCAGGACCATGAGTACCACCACCCTCATCATCGTCATCGTGGTGATCCTCCTGCTCCTCGGTGGCGGCGGCTTCTGGTATCGCGGACGCGGACGCCGGTAAAGTCCACGCCTCACGTGGCGGGAGCTGCCTGGGGGGATGTATGACCTCCAGAACTTGCGGGACGAGGATTCGCGTCTCGCTAACCGTCCGCTCCCACAGGATGCCCGAGCCGTTGGCTGAGTCAGGCATGGGTCCGAACCCCCCTTTCGCCAAATCGCCGGCCATGCCTCCGGCCGCCGATCGTGCGCAACTCAGCGGGCTGGTAATCAGCCAGCCCACTGAGCTCGCCTACCGATCTGCCAGCATCCGTTAATTCAGAGGCTGGACAAAACCCTCCTCATCGAAGAAGACCGTTGAAGAAGGAGCGATAGCGCCGGAACGCGAGCCGGAGGTCTTCCGTCGACACGTCGGCGCCGCGTGTCCATCGTTCTTCAAACCGACCGCGCTCGTCAGCGAATGTTCTGGTGAGTTGCTGAATCACTTCGGCGACCAGTTGGTCAGCCTTGGCGAGCGTCTCACGCGGCTCGTCCACGAAGCCCCCCTGAATATCGTTCCAACGACTTCGATACTCGTTGGCCTCTTGGGCTTCGATGAGTGAGGTTTCCGCCTCGGCAACATCCGTCCCGCCCTCGGGAACGCTGCCGGCTGATGAGCCGGTCTGGGGTTCTGAGGCCGCTAAACGTGGAGACTCGCGCGAGGCTCCCTGGTGCTGGTCATCGACGATCTGCTCCTCGCGCGGCGAGGAGCGTTGCTCGGCAGGTGCCCCTTCGCCTTGGCTCGTCCGATCCTCCTCTGCACCCGACCGCGGTCCTTCAGCGGTCGAGGTTTGCTCGCCGAGGCTGCGCTGGTCCCCAGTACCGCTGGCTTCCGGGTTCAGCTCTGGTCCGCGGTCCTCTTGCCTACCGGCTGAGTCGTCTCGAGGGGAGGCCCCACTCTCTCGGGCCGACTCTCGCTCTCCAGCCCGTGCAAGGTCCTCTGTAGTCATGGGACGATCGTGCTCCTGCGTCATCGGTTAACCTCCCGCCGGCCAGAACCCGGCTCATCGACGCTCTCATGTCCTGACGGCTGTGCTTCATGCCCTCCGAGCAGGTCCTCAAACAGCGCGCGGTAGTGCCGAAACGCCTGACGAAGGTCTTCCGTATTGGCCTTGCCCTGCGAGTCCCCTACCGCGATGGCATGGCCAGCACGATAGTTCTCAACTAGAGCCGGGTGATCCACCGAGATGTCTGCTGCTCGCTGCTCGAAGTCCTCCACTGGGTAGCCTCGTTCGCGCATCACTTCAGAGAGCAAGACATCCGCCTCCCGTAGAGCGTCGGCCGGCGCGTCCACGAAGTGCACCTGGACTTGCTTCCATCGCTCTGCATAGTCGGCAGCGATCTGCGCAGAGAGTGGCCGGATCTCGAACTGCTGTCGTCGTTGCTTGCGGCTCTCAAGCTCAGTCTCCGCGGCTTGACTGCCGCCGGCAGTCCGTACGGTGCGGTCGTATTCGGGACCGAAGCTATCCTTTAGCTGCTGGCTACGCCGCCGCCTCGAAATCACGAACACAGCGGCAGCCAGGGCGACGACCACGATCAACGCGATCACCACCCAAACCAACGTCTGGGCTGTCATGACACCCTTACCTCCTCTACCCCGGAGTCATGATGACCAAACGGCTCGCGAGGCAAACACAATTGATGAGCTCTGTCATCTCATAGCGCGCCTATCAATATCGATACAGCGCGACGGAGGGCTCCAGGTCATCGCTGGTCGATGGAGCCAAGTCGCAATGTGAGGGCAAAGTCGCCGCGCCAGAAGGCCGCACACCAGCGCCGGAGCCAACGGAATCAGAGCCACGACACTCTCTGCGTGAACCTGACGTGATTCTTGCCAGCACCCGTCTTAGGCCCATGCAAGTACGGCTGCCAACTGCCCTGATGCTGGCGAGCAAGTCTGGGGAGAGTGCCGGTTGCCAGCCTCGCGACACCCTGCTCTGGGGGGATCCGACCTTGTCGACTGCCTAAGCACGTATCTCGATCCACATCTGCCGTTCAAGTGAGCCGGTCATGCAAGGGGGGGCGAGTTCATCTGCTCCTTGGACGCTGGCCTCGACGGCGCGCCAGTCTACTCATCTAGCGCGAACGCGATTGCCACTGACCGCCCGCAGGATGAAGAGCAGGAT
>JALZAL010000233.1 GCA_030948325.1 Candidatus Dormiibacterota bacterium | reverse complement strand
GAGCGAGCCCGGCGAAGACGAAGCCAATCATGGACGACCGGATCGCCTCTTTTGCCTGCTCGACCCTCCGCGGATTGCCAGCCGCAGTCAGATACATCAGGCCGCCGATGCTGAGAAACAGCGTGGCGAGGGTCGCCAGCACTCCAGTGATCCAGAGGCGCAGGTTGTTCAGCACCGTCGTCAGGTCCGGAGTGGCCGCATAGACCGGGCGGCTCGTCAGCGCGACGACGAGCACGGCAAGAAGGAGAACTCGGGTGCTAACCCGGATTCCAACGCGGAACCCGACGTGCACGGCCGGGTTAGACCGTCGCATGTGCGCAAGACCCGGGCTGGCGGTGTTCCCGAGCAATCCTTCGTGCATGTAACGCGGCCACGTCGTGCTCGTAGATGATCGAGGTCGTAGCGATGAGGCTCAGGGTGTCCTCGACGTCCTCGTCCTCGTCTAGCTCGATCATCTAGATAGCCCACTCGAGCCAGAGAGACCGAGTGCCGCGTCATTGTCGTGCTCTTGTTTGTGAAAGTCGCGCAGGTCGACTCCTCGGTGATCCATGACGTCGACTGCATCATCTGGCAGGACGTGATCTGCTTTGAGGTGCTGCACGATGCTCTTCGGGTCGGCATGGGAATCGGCTGCAAGGCTCAACTGGCTTCCACCTCCACGGGTGTGACTGGACGAGGCTGCAAGGACAGAGCCGGGGCGCCGGATCTCGCGGCAGCGGGTACAACGGCGTGGCATGGATGGACACCGAGTCCGGTCAACGGCATCTGTCCTCGCATCACCCCCTATAGGGCGCAGTTTTTGAGGTGGTTTGGGACATCGACGTTGCGTGCTGTACCGAGGTCCTTCGGGTAGGCGCTAACCAGCCAAGCCTTCAGACGGCTTTCCGCACGGCCGCGTCGTTTCCGTAATCGGTAATAGCGTGGCGACTGGGCTGGCGCGAGCTTGCTGAGGCGGAATCCGGCAACGCGAGTCTGAAAAATTAGCTCGGCATCCTTCTTGCTGATCCGCGCCGCGCGACACCAGTCGGTCAGAACGGATGCCTCAGCCGCGAGGTCGTGCAGGCCATCGAAGGTTGCGTCGTATGGCGAATCCAGCAACGGGGCTTCGTGTTTTACGGTGTCAAGCTGAGCCCGCACCCAGGAGCGAAACGGCTGGCGGATATCGATCAACAGTCCGGCAAAGACGACAGCGCGGCTCGGAAGCCTAGCATTTGCCAGAGCACGCAGAGCGCTTGCGACAACTTGCTGCCAGACATCCTCAGCCTCCATCGGCTCGCCGGCGGAGTTCTTGGTCAGTGCCGCCTCGGTCAGCGCCTTATCGACGAAGGCTCCAAGCGCAGGTTGCAGGAGACCAAGAACAAAGGTGATGGCCTCCGGGGTTCGGCGGGCTTGCGTGGCGCGAATGAGGGCTCTCCAGATCTCTCGCACGCGCGGCTCCGGACTATTCGGAGAGCGAAGGAATTCGCGAAGCGCGATCGGGTTCGCAAAATCGACCAGGGCGGGCTGCTCGCCGCGGATCTCGTCAAACCATTGGTTCAGTGTCAACGAGGCCAGCGTCTCTTGGAACTCTTGCCGGAACGCGACTTGGCTAGTAAACATCCGGTCCTCCTTGGACTTCTTTTGATCGCAGGGGAAGGCTATGAGGGGCCCGCGCGCTGGCCGTGCGCAGGCGTGCGTCCTGGCGAGCAGTTCCGAAGCGAGAGACCGCGAGGCTGCGAAGCCTTTTGTGCGGACCCGTGCGAAAAAAGCTTTTGAGGCTCTACATGTGGCTTGGGAGCCGCCACTTTTCGTTGGCGGACCTGACCGCGCCCCGACTTGCGGGCATAGTTGAGCTAGAGCTCAACACCCACCCTAGCGAAGCCGGGTTCACGCCGCCTTGCCTCCGCGTCTCGTGGCGCGCGGGAGTCGATCGCCCTGCTCCATAGCGACTTGGTCGCCCCGAGCCCACCACTGTCCAGGTCACAGGCCGAGGAATCAGCGAAAACGCACGCTGGCGCACGATTTCGCACGCTGTAGGGGCCTGTTTGAATACGGCAGGATGGCTGCTAGCGCACGCTAGCGCACGGCCGGCGCAGGGCCTTCCCCTACGGTTGGCGGGTATAGGAGTTGACCCAGCGTTGAGGGGAATTTACAATTGCCACACCTAACCGGTCGGCGGGATTCTCAGAGGGGCCAGCGGATGGAGGGGGCGCACCGCGTGCGCGGGTTCGTTTTAGGCAGTTGGACGCGGCTCCTTGTTGCCGCGGGAATCATCCTCGCCCTATGGGCCGTCTTTATCGGCTTGGCTATCAGCGGACGCCTTGGTGAGTTGCGATACCTGAACGTGCCGCTTCTGCACCCCTACCCGCCGGCCGGGTACGTCCAGAACCCTTGGGGTACCGGGGATAAGGGCGACTTGATCAGCGTGAGCGAGGCCAGCCAGGTGAGGGCTGACCTCCTCAAGGACGGCCAAGCCGAGCTCCGCGCTCTTGAAAAGGGGGACGCATCAACTATTTCTGATGCGGCAATTGGGCGCGCCCGGGAACGGATCTCTGCGCTGATAGATCAAAACAATTCGGGACATGTGTTCGAGCGAGAGAACGTTAAGCTCGATTCAGTTGTCGTCGGCCGACTCGCGGACCCCAACGACCCTTCCATCGTCTGGATGGTTGAGGAGAAGGGCAGTGGCACCATCACCTACGTTCCAAAGATCGCCACCGCGCCCGTCAGATCGCAGAAGGTTCGGTTTAGCTCACGGTTCTGGCTAACGAAAGTTGGTGGTCACTACTTGATCGCAGATGCACTTGTTCAGGCGACCCCGCAGGAAAGCCAGTGAAGCGCATCTATCAACTCGTTGGCGCCGCTGCGATGCTCGCGTTTGCCGCGGCGCTCCCGGCTTATGCGGAGCCGGTCGACCCAGGTCAAACATCCGTGAACATTGGGCCCACCCCATCAGGGCCCGTTGTTTCTCAAGGGACGGCTGGGTTCGGCAGCCCGGGGATAGCCGCGGGAGCGAGTTCCGATACTTTTCGACCGGAGAGCGCGCCGATCCCGAGCTCCGGACTCACCTTCACATACAGCCCGGTACCGGATAACACGCTTGTCATCCCTGGAGGGCCGCCGCAGGCCAGCAACGGGGTTGTACCCAAGCCAGGCACGGGCTTTCAGCCGGCTTGCCCGCCAGGACAGACCGGCTACTACGTCTACGACTCGACTGGTGCTTTTGCGGGAGTCCTCTGCGTGCCGACGGCGACCCCCACAGCAACCGCCCCGGCCACGGTCGTCGGATTGGCTCAGCAGGCGAGCTCGCGGCAGCCGTGGCCGCGCCTGGCAGTGAGCGTCAATCCAGCTACCG
>JALZAL010000113.1 GCA_030948325.1 Candidatus Dormiibacterota bacterium | reverse complement strand
GCGGCTGGCCGTGCAGAAACGCCTCGGCGAAGCCTTTCGCCATCTCGTAGGTCACCTTCGCCGGCATCGGAGGCTCGTCGGGATTGGTCAGGCAGTCGACCAGCGCAGGGCCGGGATGCTGCAAAGCGCCTTTGACTGCCGCTTCGAGATCCTCCGGATGTTCGACCCGAAACGCCTTGGCGCCGTTGGCCTCCGCAAAGGCCGCGAAGTTGGCAATGCCGCTGTGGCGCACACCGAACTCGGGATAGCCGAGCACCATCTGCTCCCAGAGGATCTGGCCGTAACAGTGGTTGTTGTTGATGAAGACCTTGACCGGCAGCTCATGGCGGATGGCGGTCAGGAGCTCGGCCATCAGCATCGCGAACCCGCCGTCGCCGACAAAGGCAATGCACTGGCGGCCGGGAAATGCGTGCTGGGCGGCGATCGTGTAGGGCAGTCCCGGAGCCATGGTGGCGAGGTTGCCCGACAGCATGAAGCGGCGATCGCCGCGGACGATCCAGTGGCGGGCAGACCAGGTCGCGATGGTGCCCGAGTCGGAGGACAGGATCGCGTCGTCCGCTGCGTGCTCGTTGATCAGGCTCATCAGATACTGGGGCTGTATCGGATCGCGGGAGCCGTCCGCGATCGCGGCCATCCGCTCCCACCAGTCCTTCATTTCCTTCTGGCGGTCCTCCAGAAAGCCACGCTCGGCGTTCCGGGTCAGCATCGGGATCAGAGCCGCGAGGGTCTCCTTCGCACCTCCCACCAGCGGAACTTCGGTCGGCACCCGGTTCCCGGCCCGGACTGGGCTGATCTCGATCTGCACGGTGCGGGCGCTCTCCGGAAGGTGCTTGGTATAGGGAAAGTTGGTGCCGATCATGAAGAGGGTGTCGCACTCCTCCATCGCGTTTTCCGCCGGGAGGGTTCCGAGCAAGCCGAGGCCGCCGATGGAGAGCGGATCGTCGTCCGGGAAGCTGCCCTTACCGGAAAGTGTCTTCACGATCGGCGCACCCAGTGCGTCCGCGGCCTGACGCAGCTCGTCGGCCGCGCCGATGGCGCCGGCCCCGGCAAGGATCACGACCTTCTTGCCCTCGTTGAGCACCGCTGCCGCGCGTCTCAGATCAGACTCCCTCGGCAGCGCCGGCGCCATGATGTAGATCGGGGAGGTGCTGGGAGCGCGGGCGGGCGCCGGACCTCCCGGCGCGGCGGTGTCGGCATCCAGGAGCTGGACGTCATTCGGGAAGGTGATGTGCGAGACGGTCCGGTGCGCCATGGCGTGCCTCACGGCGAGATCGACCAGGGTCGGGATCTGGACCGGTGTGTGGACCATCACGTTGTACTCGGCGACATCCTCGAACAGCTTCTCCAGATGGACCTCCTGCTGGTAGCCGGTGCCCAGCACCTGGAGCTCCTGCATGCCGGTCAGCGCGAGCACGGGCTGGTGATCCAGCTTGGCGTCATAGAGACCGTTAAGCAGGTGGATTCCGCCCGGCCCTGAGGTGGCGAGACAGACACCCAGGCGACCGGTGCTCTTTGCATAACCGGTCGCCATGAAGGCCGCCGCCTCCTCGTGGTGGACGAGGACGAACTTGATGCGGTCCTGGTGCCGGCGAAGTGCCTCAGTCAATCCGTTGATCCCATCGCCCGGGAGCCCGAAGACAGTGTCTACTTCCCACTCGATCAATCGCTCAATAAGCAACTCCGCCGCAATCTTTTTCACGTTCAAGCCTCCTGCATGCTTATTGCGACCGTCATACCCTTTGCGGTGTGCCCATCCGTCTGCTACGGGCCACCCTGACTTGTCATGTACTGGATTTGCTGGTCCATGGTTGTCCGTGTATTGAGGTTGCTCATGACCCAAAGCGAGCCGGACACAATGACCAACACTATGCCCACCATCGAGGCCAGCGCATACAGCTTCCAGCGCGGCTGGGCTTCGCTACCGAGGTGAAGAAATGTGAGCACCTGCACTGCGAACTGCAGCAGGGCGAGGAAGATGAGAACTGCCAGCGCGGACGCTGGATTAAGGATGTGAACTGTGGCCAACGTGTAGGCAGCCAGGGTGAGCGCAAGTGAAACAATCAGGCCGATCAAGTATGAGCGGGCGCCTGCATGCGCCCGCTGCGAGGGCTCCCCAGTCGCTGAAAACAGATTGCTCAAAGCTGGGTTAACCCGACCATGTAGACGATCGTGAAGATAAAAATCCAGATGATGTCGAGAAAGTGCCAGAAGACGGCGAAGTAAGTGAACCGACGCACCTGCGCCCGATCAAGGCCTTGCCGCCAGGTGCGAGCCATGAGGACCGCGAGCCAGAGAAGTCCAATCACAATGTGGATTCCGTGCGTCCCCACCAGGGTGAAGTAGGATGACAGCGCTCCACTCCGGCTCCAGTCTCTGCCGCTCGAGACCAGGCCCACAAAATCATGAAACTCCAAGGAGATGAAGCCGAGTCCGAGCCCCCAAGTGACCCCAAACCAACTCAAGCCATGGCCACGGTGCCCCGCGGTGACGGCGAGCCAACCGAGGCCGCATGTGAAACTGCTGGCCAGCAGGATCAAGGTTTCGATCAGCACATACGGCGGATGGAACACCTGTCCGATCGCAGGGCCGCCAGCACGATTGCCGCGAAGCACCGCGAATGTCGCGAACAGGGCGGCGAACAGAATGCAGTCGGCCAAGATGTAAATCCAGAAGCCGAGTGCTGCGGTCGCATCTCGATCGGCGTCCTCCGCCATCGTCCGCCTCCTCGCCAGGGTTGGGATGTTCAAGTCGACAGAGCCCGACGCTTAGCGGCACTCTCCATCGTGGCGATGTCAGAGCCGGGTAGCAGGTACGAGCTTTCATCCACCGCGGTTGTGCGAATGACCACCATGGCAAGCAGAGCCACCATAGCCAACCCTGTCAGCCAGTAGATGTGCCAGACCGTGCCGAAGGCAAACAGGAAAGCGAGGCCTCCAACCATGAGGCCAGCCGATGTTCGCTTGGGCATCCTGACGTCGCGGTACAGGCTCTCAGGATCTTCCGAAACGCCCTCCTGCTTCGCCGCCCAGAAGGGATCCCTGCCATGGACCACCGGGATGACGGCGAAGTTATACGGCGGCGGCGGAGAAGTCGTCGACCATTCCAGCGTCCGCCCATTCCACGGGTCTCCGGTTATGTCCAAATGCCCGTGCCGGCGACGCACGCTCACTACGAACCCGACGATGTTGAGTAGGACGCCGGCTGCGATGATCACGGCACCGAGCCCGGCCACGATAAACAGCGGCTGCCAGCCGGTCGAGGCCAAGTAATCGCTGGTACGCCTCGTCGCCCCAAGGAACCCGAGAATGTACAGCGGGACGAAGACGGTCAGGAAACCGATGAACCAGCACCAGAACGAAGCCTTCCATACCCGCTCGTTGAGATGGAAGCCGAAGATCTTGGGGAACCAATAGATGATGCCTGCGAAGTCCCCGAACAGGACGCCGCTCACCAACATCGTGTGGAAATGCGCGACGAGGAAGAGGCTGTTATGCAGCTGGAAATCGGCAGCCGGTACTGACAACATGACCCCGGCGACTCCCCCCACTGTGAACAGACCGACGAAGCCCATGAACCAGTACATCGGCGACGCCATGACTATCCGCCCGCGGAACATGGTAGCCAGCCAGTTGAAAATCTTCACACCAGTCGGAATCGCGATCACCATGGTCATGATGCCGAATACTGCGTTCACATCGGCACCCGCGCCCATCGTGAAAAAATGGTGCACCCAGACGCTAAAGGACAAAATCGTGATCGAGATCAACGCGATGACCATCGACGTATAGCCGAACAGGGGTTTGCGAGAGAACGTGGCGACGATCTCCGAGAAAATGCCGAAAACTGGGAGGATCAGGATGTACACCTCGGGATGTCCCCACGCCCATATGAGGTTCACGTACATCATCAGGTTGCCGCCGCGATCTGCCGTGAAGAAGTGCGTTCCGATCGTTCGGTCGAGGGACAGCAGGGCCAGGGTGACTGTGAGCACCGGGAAGGCAAGAACCACAAGCACCATGCTGCAGAGCACACTCCAAACGAACATCGGCATCCTCATGAGCGTCATCCCTGGGCAGCGGTTCCGCAAGATCGTGACCAGGAAATTGATACCGGCGAGGAGACTGCCGATTCCAGCTATCTGAATGCTCCAGATCCAGTAGTCGACTCCGACGCCTGGACTCAGTCCCAATTCCGACAACGGGGGGTAGGCGAGCCAACCCGCAGCCGAGAAGGAGCCGATGCCGAGGGAGGTGTTGATCAGAGCCATACCCCCCGCGAATAGCCAAAAGCTGGCGGCGTTCAGAAATGGGAAGGCGACCTCACGTGCGCCGATCTGGAGTGGCACGACCAGGTTGATGAGGCCGAACATCAGGCCCATGCCGACGAAGAACACCATTAGCGTTCCATGTGCAGAAAACAACTCTTGGAACATGGTGGCCGGGATGGCCCCTTCGCCGGGGCCGCTTGCGGTCGCCTGCTGGAGTCGCATCAGGAGCACGTCAAAGCCGCTCCGGACGAGCATGAGCAAAGCCACGATGATGTACATGACTCCCAGGCGCTTGGGATCCACGGTTGTCAACCAGCCGTGCCAGAGCCACCCCCATCTCCTCTTCACCGTCAGCAGGCCGAAGATGCCGGCGACGCCGACGAGAGTTGAGAGGACCGCAACGGTGGTGATGGGGTCGTGGGTAAAGGCCGCCCAGGTCAATCGGCCTATCACGCCCGAAGCGCTCAGCATCACGGCGACGATCCCCCCATCGGGGACGGCGAGGAAGGGACCGTCATGTACTGGTCGATGATGAATGGAAAGATCTCCTGATCTGCTAGACGGAAGTAGGCTGGGGGCACGTCGATGGAGGGCGCTTGCAGCTGCGCGTAGGAGCTTCGATCCAGCACCTCAGGTGACGCCCGCGTCGCACCTATCCACGTTTGAAACGCAGCATTCGAGACCACCGTCGTCTTGAAGCGCATGCCTGAGAACCCCTTGCCACTGAGGTTGGCGGAAAGACCGCTGTAGGTCCCCTCCTCAGACGCTTGAATATTTAGCTGCGTCTGCATACCGGGCATCGCGTAAATCTGTCCGCTCAGCTGAGGAATCCATAGGGTATTCATAGGGCCGTCGGCGGTGAGTAAGAAGTGAACAGGCGTGTCTACCGGGATCACCAATGCGTTGACCGA
>JALZAL010000112.1 GCA_030948325.1 Candidatus Dormiibacterota bacterium | reverse complement strand
CCCACGTCCGCCTCCGCCTCTGCCTGCATCTCGGCGGGGACCTCGCTCAGGTCAATCGCAGGCGACCCGCAGTTCAGGCATATGTAGCCGGGCTGCGCGATCCGATGGTCCTGGTAGGCGCCGCCTGAGTCCAGCTCGACCTCGGCGAACAGCGCGCGGAAAAGCCGGCCACCACATCGATGCGAGCAGACCAGGAGCATGACTGCAGCTTACGGAAGCCGGCGTTCAGGCGATCCGCCGCCGCAGAGTGCCGATGCCCGCCACGATCACAAGCACGCAGAAGCCCGCGACCACGCCAACGTCCAGCTGCATGGTCGGCCAGGTCAGGTCCGCGCCCTTGAGCATCACGTCCCGTAGGCCGTTGACCGCGTATGTCAAGGGCAGCACATCTGAGAGGTACTGCAGGGGCTTCGGCTCTGTCGAGACGGGGAAGAGGATGCCAGACAGCAAGACCTGCGGCACGATCACCAGCGGTATGAACTGCACGGCCTGGAACTCCGTGCGCGCGAACATGCTGAGGAAGATGCCCAGGTTGACGGCGCTGATGGCCATCAAAACCTCGAGCCCGAAGATCAACCCGACATTGCCCTGGTTGTGGACCTTGAGCACATAGAGCGAGAAAACAAGCACCTCCACCGCCTGGACGAGCGCGAGAATCGTGAATCCGATCATGTAGCCGATGACGATTTCGCCTCGCCTCAGCGGGCTCGCCATCAATCGCTCGAGCGTGCCCTGCGAGCGCTCGCGCAGGAACGCGACGATGGTGACCACGAACACCAGGAAGAACAGGATCAAGCCGATGAAGGCTGCGCCGAAGTAGTCCAGCTGGTCCAGACCGGGGCCGCCGTACAGGTAGGTGACCTTCGGTTGGAATTTGATCGCTGACGGTGAGGAGGCCGCGATCGCGGCGAGGGCGTCCTGTACCGCTTGCAAAACAGGCGCCTGCAGCCCCGGCTGGGAACCCTCCAGGTGAATCTCCGGCGCGATGGTTCCTTGCTGGGCGAGCTGGCTGAAGTCCGCCGGTAAGACTATGTTTGCGGCCAGCGATCCATCCTTTAGCTTGGCATCGCCGTCAGCTGCATTGATAGGCGATGCATTGATCTTGGTCGAATGCTCGAGCGAGCTCGCGATCGTGGCGCCGAGCGGGCCCTGGTCCTGGTTGGCGATGCCAACGTTGGGCGCCGAAGAGGAACCACGGATGAGGTAGCCGAGCAACCCGAGGATCACGATCGGGGCTACGAACAGCAGGGCCAGCGTTCGACGATCGCGACGGAACTGGTGAAGGAGCCGGCTGGTGATCGCGACGATCCGGTGCCCGCTCATACCGATTCCCTCCCCGAGAGCTTCAGGAACGCCTCTTCGAGATTGTTGGTGCCTGCCTGGGAGCGGACTTCATCAGGCGCCCCCTCGGCGAGCAACTTTCCAAAGCGGATGAGTCCCAGTCGCTGGCACCGCTCGGCTTCATCCATCACGTGGCTGGAGACGAGGATGGTGGTGCCGGCCTCGGCCATCTCCCGGAAGTGGCCCCAGAACTGAACACGCAGCTGTGGGTCGACGCCGACAGTTGGTTCGTCGAGCAGGAGCAGACGCGGCCGATGGACGAGCGCGCACGCGAGCGAGCACCGTTGCCGCATTCCGCCGCTGAGCGTGGCCACGACCGAGTTGCGCCTGTTTTCGAGCTCCACCGTTTTGAGCACCTCGGTCACGTTGCTGTCAGCACCGCTGATCGCTGCGAAGAAGCGCACGTTCTCCTCCACGGAAAGGTCCGGGTACAGCGCTGCCTGCTGGGTCATGTAGCCGACCTGGCCCAGGACATTGAGGTCAGGCATCCGGTGTCCGAGCACCGTCACCGTTCCGGAGTCGGGCGCCACCAGCCCGACAATTGCCCGGATGAGCGTGGTCTTGCCCGCGCCGTTCGGTCCGAGCAAGCCGTAGATCTCGCCCTGCTTGACCCGCAGGGTCAGACCATCCAGTGCTCGCATGGTCTCGAAAGACTTGACGACGTTGTCGACGTCGACCGCAAACGCCTCACTCATCGGCTCTCCTCATCAGGCGTCATCGAACGCAGCCAGCTCTCGGCCAGCTCGGTCACGGCCTGCTCTCCGTCGATGTCAACACCAAGGACGCGCTCCACCAGAGGTCTGGTCATCACGTGAAAGAAGATCGGACCGACGAAGGACTGCAGCGCCAGCAGCGGTGACATCGGGCGGAGCCTGCCGTTCGTCATCTGGGTCATCACGTAGGCGCCGACCGATCCGATAATCGTGCGCATCGCCTCTCGAGCGGACTCTTCGGCGTCCGGCGAGAGTGAGCTGACCTCGAAGAAGACGGCCCGCAGCATGCCCAGCCGCGTTTCACCTGACCCATAGACGGTGCGATAAACAGTCCGGGCGATCTCGGGCATCACGACTGCGGGCGGCTGATCCTGCATCGCCAGCACAAGACTGCTCACCGGTTCGAGTGGCGAGTAAGCCTTGATCAGGCTTGTGAACAGCGCGGGCTTCCCCGGAAACAGGCGATAAAGAGTGGCGCGCGAGACGCCGGCTCGAGCCGCCAGCTCGTCCATCGAGAGGGCAGCCAGGCCGTGAGCGCCGACCATGTCCAGTGCCACCTCGAGGATGCGCTCGGGGGCCGCGCGCTCGGGCTGCACAGCCAGTGCCTCCAGCAAGGCCCCGCGCGACTCGAAAGCACGGTAAAAGCTGGCTCGGGACACACCGGCGGCCTCGGCAAACTGCGCCACTGTCGGCTTTTCTCCCGTGGCGAGCACGTCCGGCGCCTTCCTGAGAATGCGTTCCCTCGTCCGCGCCGCCACTGCAACGACACTAGACGAGACGTCGCATCTCGTCAAGTACCAAATATTAACGGCCTTGGCTGAAAACCGGGTCGTGCCCGGCTACTGTCCGATGGCCATCTGCCGTCTTGACGCCGCCACCCGCACGTTCGACCGTCGAGGGAAATGGGGTCTTGCCGTGCTTGCGACGGTTGCCTTTTCGGCTTGCTCCGGCGGCGTTCCGGCCGCCGATCACCGGCCAGCGGACTTGAGTCGCATGGGCGCTGAGCAGCTGATGCTGCGGGGCGACGAGGTCAGGCGTTCGGCGTTCGACAGCCCACGGACGTCCAGACTCGCCGCTCCATTTCGTGGCCGCGCCCTACAGGCGCTTGAGGCGCAGGTCCAGGTAATGGCATGGCGTGGACTCCGCGAGGAAGAGCAAAACGCCACGAGGGCTCTGGTCTTTTGGGATCCGCATGCCGGCGAGGCGGTGCTCCAGGTGATCGCACAGCACCGCGTCGTGGCCGCTGATCAGCCGCAACCGCCCTGGGCCGCGACGATTCGGCAGTGGTGGGCGCGATTTCAGTGTGCGGACGGCAGGTGGTGGATCGTCGACCAGCTCGACTTGCCGCCGGACCGGTGGCGGCCTGTCGCGCCTTCCGGCTAGACGCCGGTCTTGGCTGCGATCATGCTCCGCAGCTCATCGATCTGTGCATCCCAAAGGTGGGTCTTCTGCTCGCGCACCCAGCGAACGCGTTCCTCAAAAAGCGGCATGGCTTCTGCCACGGCTCCTCGCTCGGCGAGCAACCCGGCGAGCGCCAGCGTGGGTTGTGTCTTCAGCCAGTTGTAGTCGGTCTGGGCGATCGCGTCGAGACTCCGTCGCTGCGCCTCCTCAGCCTCCGGCTGGCGACCTTGGGCTGCCCGGATCATGCCGAGGTGATTTTGGACCTCAGAGATTGCTGTGACGTCGTTGCCTCGGAGCGAGCTAAGCGCCCGGCTGATAAAGCCCTCGGCTGCGTCAAGGTCACCAGTAAGTAGTGCTGCTCGTGCCCGCAGGCCCAAGATCTCGCTCCGGTTCCATCGCTCGCCTGTTGTCTCGCTCAGTTCGATGGCGCGGTCCAGTGCCGTGGCGGCTTCGTCAGCACGGTGTTGGTAAAGCAGCACGCGCGCCAGATGGCGCAGCGCGGCGACATGGTACTGGACAGCCCCCTCGTCCGCGGCGGCGGCGAGGAACTCCCTATGGACTCTCTCGCTGGCGTCGAGGTCACCCATTACGGTGGACCTGTTTGCCCGTTGCATCAACGCCCCAAGGCCGATGTTTCTGAAGCCGAGGGTTGTGGCGAGGCTCTCCGCTTCGGCGAGTACGCGTTCTGCCGCCGGCTGATCACCCAGCATGCCGTAGGCGGGCGCGAGCCGCACGAGGATTGCCGCCGCATGGGCGGAATCTCCAATCGATCGCGCTTGCGCGAGGAGCCCTTCGTTGATCTCGATGAATTCGCCAAGGCGACCCAGCGCCCACTGGTGGTTGGTACCGATATGCCGAGCCTCGATCTCACCGGCGATGTCGCCCGCTTTCCGGCAGGCGTCGACAGCACGCTCGACGGTGCGGTCGAATTCGTCTATCTCCTGCATCCCCGCCCAGTTCGCGATCCAGGCTTCGCTGAGTCGGGCCTTCGCCACCACAGCCGGTAAGCCCGCTTCCTCGGCAAGGTCCGCTGCAGCAGCCGTGGCTCGCGCTGCAGCGGGGTAGTCGGCCGTGATCACCAAACGCTCCGCCTCTAGGAGAGCCAGCCGCGCACGGGACTCGAGACCGCCTCCGTCCGGCATGTGGGCGACTGCGTCGCGCGCGTTGTGGAGGGCGGCGTCGAGAGTCGTCAAGTCGCGCCGTGTGGAGGCCCGGTCGGCGGATGCGAGCGACCAATCGAGCGCGCGGCGAGCGCGATGCTCTAGCAGGTCTCCATCTATCCCGAGCTCGACCGATATCGTGAGCGCTCGTTCGGCGTGGTGCCCTAGGATCTCGGTCAAGGGCTGGGGGTCGCCGGCCTCTCGCTCCAGGGTGATTCCGAAGCGATCGTGCAGGGCCGCTCGTTCCGATTTCGGGAGCGACGCGTATGCCGCGTCGCGTATGAGGATGTGGCGGAAGCTCATCTCATCTGTTCCATCGCCACCTGTCACGAGGCCCTTGCGGCGCAGGGACTCCAGGCCGTTTTCGGGGTCGGCCCCGCCGGTCATGTCCTCGATCTGCGAAACCTCGAATCGCTCGCCGACGATGCTCGCGGCTTGCAGAATGCTCTTCTCACCGTCCGGCAGACTGTCGAGACGCGCCGCGAGCACCGCCTGAATGCTGTGCGGCACGCGGATCTCACGCATGGGTCCTGTCGCTCGCCAGCTTGCGCCGTCGCGGATCAGGCGGCCCTCGTCGATGAGCATCTGGATGAACTCCTCGCAGAACAGCGGAGTGCCGGCCGAGCGTTCGATGATCTCCCCCCGAAGGTCGGCAGGTAGGGCTTCGATCTCGAGCAGGCGCGAGATGAGGGTCCCGGTCTCGTCACGGGTGAGAGGGTCCAGCGTGATCGTGGTGGAATTCGGCTTGCCGGCGGCCCAGTCGCGCCTGCCCTCAAGGAACTCCGGTCGGGCGATGCAGATCAGCATCATGGGTACGTCGGACGATCGTTCCGCGAGCTGCTCGAACGTCTCGACAACCGGTGGCTCCGCCCACTGCAGGTCGTCGACTACCAGAATCAGGGGGCCGCCCCGCGCGACCGCGTCAAGGTAATGGCGGATGCCCCACCCAATCTCCTTGTCGACGCGCTCGGCCGCCGTGTCGGGCATTCCGATAGAGGGCGGCAGCAGTCCCAACAT
Source organism: Candidatus Dormiibacterota bacterium (assembly GCA_030948325.1). The sequence goes on along the minus strand of JALZAL010000112.1, from coordinate 54,265 downwards.
CACCGCCAGCCGAGCCCGGATGGCCGGCAGCTGCGCATCTCCGGCCAGGAGCTCACCCAGCCACCGGTCAAGCTTCGCCAGCGCGGCACCATGCTCGTCCGCCCGAGTGATTCCGGTGTCAGGTCTGAGCATCTCGATGATGGGCCAGTAAGTCACTCCCCTCCCGTACGGCAGGCAACGTCCTCGCAGCAGCCGTGCCCCTGAATTGGCCAATGTGGCTAGGGCTTCGCTGACGAGGCGTGACTTCCCGACCCCTGCAGATCCGACCAGCGTGAAGAGGTGGGGACGGCGGTCGCTCGCTGTCCTCGCGAAGGTATCCAGCAGCAGGCGCAGCTCGCGGTCCCGGCCTACGAGCGCGGCCTGCAGGCCTTCAACGCCACGCGCCTGTTCAGGGACCTGCGAGCGCGGCCGGACGGCACGAAAAGCGACCAGCGGTTCGGACTTGCCCTTGGCGGAGACCGGGTCTCGAGGCGCGTACTCGATGACGTTGCGCGTGAGCTGCTGCGTCAACGGGCCGACCACGACCTCACCCGGCTCCGCGCCCTGCTGCAGCCGCGCGGCGACGTTGACCGCGTCGCCACTCACCATGAACTGGCGATCCTCTCGTGGGGCCGTCACAGCCTCGCCGGTGTTGACGCCGACGCGCACGGGCAGGTCCGTTGCGCCGTCGCGGATCTCGAGGGCGGCGCGGACAGCCCGCTCGGCGTCGTCATCGTGGACGGCGGGCACTCCGAACACGACCATCGCCGCGTCACCGGCGAATTTCTCAACGGTGCCTCCGTGCGCCTCCGAGACCTCCGCGATCCGCTGAAAGTGGCGGGCCATCCGGGCGCGCACGACCTCCGGGTCAGTTGCGTCGGCCAGCGCCGTGGAGCCCACGACGTCGGCGAACAGGACAGTGACGACCTTCCGCTGCTCGCGCACGGACCGATTCTAGGTCCGGCGACAAGCCGGACCGTTCAGTCTCCCTACTCTGCTGGGAGGATGAGCGCAAGGCGCGCGGGTGGGGTAGGACCCACAACGGCGGCCGATGTGAAGATGGCTGTCCGGTATTTGGCACGGCGTTCGTATTCAGAGGTGGATGGAGGTAGCCCTGACCCGCATCGAGACCGCCGCCGGAGCACTCACAGCGGAGGAGCTCTGCCGTCGCTACGCGCCGAGCGTGTGCCGGTTCGCGGCCATGGTCGCCGGCGATGCTTCGGACGCCGACGACCTGGCGCAAGAGGCCCTGCTCCGCGCTGTTCGCGCCGTTGGATCGTTCGACCCGGTCAAGGGAACGCCTGAAGCGTGGCTTTGGCGGATCGTCGTTAATGCGGCGCGCGATTCGGTTCGGCGTCGCGAACGAGCGCGGGGGCTCCTCGAAAGGCTGATGCTCGCCGCTCCGCGCGAGTCGGAGTCGGTGGAGGCGGCTGTCCTGGCCCGGCTGCGAGACGCCGACCTTCACGCACAGATCCGGCTCCTTCCCCACCGGGACCGGACGGTTCTCGCGCTGCGGTACGGCGTGGGTCTTGATACAGCCGAGGTAGGGGCGGCGGTGGGATTGAATCCCGATTCGGCAGGCAAAGCAATACGTCGAGCGCTCGCGCGTCTGCGCGCCCGACTGGAGGTGACCCCTTGACGACTACCGATTCTCTCGAGCAGCGTCTGACCGACCTCACGTTCGATGGGCCAGACGCGGGCCGAGTTACAGCACGCGTCTTGTCGCGCCAGGGAAGTCGCCAGCGGCGCATGCCCGCACGCCTCATCGCGATTGGAGTCGCCACGTTGATGATCGCCGCTTGCGTCCTCTACTTCGTCCCCAACGCCGATGCCACCCTGGCCGGCGCGCCGGTTGCCGGCGACCTTCTTCGCGACGCCGGACTCGTCGGCGCGGGCGATCGGGTCACGGCAGTGGGCGCCGTATCCGAATCGTCGGGATTCAAGCTGGAGTTGATCGGCGCCTATGCCGACTCGACCCGCACGGTGCTGCTGCTTCGTAGCGAACCGGCCATCCTCCCGCTCGGCTTCAGCGCCAATCTCACCGATCAGTTCGGCCGCACGTACTCCACGTCGTCGGGCCAGGGTGACTCCCGTACGGGTGAAGTGATAGCGCAGTTCGATGCGTTGGCGTGGCCCGACGCCCTAACTGGTGCACGCGTGACACTGAAGGTGACCAGTGTCGAAAGGGCGTGCCCGTCTTCTGCCTTTTGCCAGGATGCGGCGCCCGGACCGAACATGGCCGGTTCCTGGACGCTGCCTGCAGTCATCGGAGTCGACGAGGGAACAGTCCTTGCGTTGCCGGCATCGGGGCGCATTGACGGCGGCACTTTTCGCTTCACTTCAGTTGTTTCTACACCGGCAACCATTGCGGTCGACATCGAGGTGACGGGCATGTCCATGACGGACCTTGGCAAGACGGTTCCGGGTAAAGGCAAAGAAAGGCCGCTGTTCACTGTCGACCTCGTCGGGCAGGGTGGAAGCATGGACGTGACCGGAGGCGGCGGCGCCGACTATTCGCATGACTTAGAAGGTGTGCATCTTCACTTCTGGTGGCCTCGATCTGCTTCATCAGCAGGCGACTACACCTTGCGAATCGTGTACGAGGGCATTGGTGAGATCGATCGAGTGATCCACGTTCCGTAGCGCTCACGCACTCGACGCAAAGTCTCCATACCACATGAAGCGCCCTTAACGGGCTGGGTTCCCAGCCTGTGGGGGCCGGGCGTACCGTCGACCGCCATGCACCGCTTGTTAGCCATCCCGATCAGCCTGCTGCTCGCCATTTCCCCCACGCGGACTGAGGCAATTTCGGCATGGGGGAGCCCAGGCTATGGTGACCCGCCCGGATGGTGCACGAATTTCTCCGACATGTGGGCCGCCACCGTCGTCACCAACGATCCACACGTGGGCACCAATCCCGAGCAGAACACCTTCTATGGCTTTCATCCCAACCCCGGGTACGACGACTGGTACGGCTATTTCTATGGCGACTTCAGGGGAGCGCCGGGTGACTCGTCAGGCTGGACCAGGCTGCTTCACGAGAACTATCCGGACCACTATCACTGGAACTTCGCCACCAACGGCTGGGCCGTCCACGGCCACGCGAAGGAGTACATCGCTTACTACAACTGGACCTTCGGCGGCCAATGCGGCCTCGGGTCCTACGGCAGTCTCACGCCGCCTCCATTCATGGCAGACCAGTACGGCTACCCGGTCGTCGACATCTATGTCGACGCGGTGCCGCCTTATCCGCCACAGCCAAGGGTGGTAGACATGACTCCGAGCTCGGTCAGCTTCACATGGGACCCCGTCGGCGACCAGGGCGACGGAGCCGGCCCAGATTTCTTTTCAGCAGGAATCGACCATTACGCGTCGTGGCTCACGCTCAACGAAGCTCCGGCCCCTTTGCAGCTCGCATCGACCAACCAGCCAAGGACTGTCACACAGCTGGGAATGAAGCCTCGTGATACGGCATGCGTGCATGTGATCGCATTCGACAAATTGCAGAATGCCACGGCGGATCGAGTCGCCTGTGCAGGGCCTCTTGTCCCGCCACCGATGCCCGACTGGAGTGCTCGAGCGGGTCATGTCCGCGCGAACCCAGCGCCCCGAGGGCTGGTCGGCCTCGACACCTGGCTGTGGCTCGTGCCCACGCCGGCCGTGATGACGGTCGATGAGAGCTACAACGGGATCGAATACGTCATCAGCGCCGTGCCGACCGGCACCCAGTGGGATTTCGGCGATGGCACCAACGCTCAATATCGGGACGCCTCCGGCTATGGTCAGCCGTACCCACAGGTCTCCTCCGTGACGCATACGTACCAGGCCCACAGCCAGGCCGGCTACGTCCTACACGCGTCGATTTCGTACACCGTGACGTGGACCGCCAGCGTCGGCGGCCGCCTGGTCGGCCCCTATCCGCTAGGTACTGCGAGCCTGGCGGCAGCGCCACTCCTGTATCCGGTCGAGCAGGCGCAGCCTGAGGTGACCGCTGTGTGACCGTGACATCACGATGCCGACCAACCGCTCATGCGCTCGATCGATACGGCAACAACCGGCCCGACGATTTTGCGGCCGCGGTACTGACCATAGCGAAGCGCGAGAAGGTCGACGGCTTTCTGCACCTCGTAGGCGTCCTTGATCGACCGGGCATTGCCATCCATGCGCACCCACCACAGTTTGTCCCAGTCGTCCTCGTAGTGATCGACGAGGATCGAGACCGCGGGATGCGCGGCGATGTTGCGCAAGCGCTTGAGGTCCGTGGTCCGCTTAGGCTTGAAGTCGACGGCAAAGTACAGGCTCTGACTGTCGAGGGCGAAGCAAATCGGAACGATGTGCGGCCGCCCATCCTCTCCGCTGGTCGCGAGGTGCGCGACAAAGCTCGCGGCCACGCGGCGCCTCATCTCTGTTTGATCCATCGGCCCAGTCTGCGACTATCGTTGCCGGATGCGGCGCGTCTGCGGAGCGTTCGGTGTCTGTGCGCTGGTTCTCGCGGTGCCGATCGTGCTGCTCGCGGGCCTTGTAACCCCCGGTTACGATCCTTCATGGCGGACGATCAGCCGTCTCGCCGAACCAGGACTGCCGGCCGCTGTTGCCATCGGCGCGGCGATCTTTGCGGTCGGCCTGGCCCTGCTGGGGCTGGCTGTGGCGTTGGGGCCGCGAGCGTTTGCGGGCCGCATTCTGCTCGGCATCGCCGGGACAGCGCTGGTGATTGCGGCGATCGTTCCACTCGATCCGGCCTCTGAGCACGCGTCAACCCTGCACCGGGCGTCAACTGCGATCGCAATGGTTGCTCTAATCGCCGCCCCACTTGCTTTCGCGCCTGCGATAGGCCGGCGCGAGGGGTGGCGTGGTTACGGCCCGATTTCGTTCGGCCTCGGAGCTGGGGCGGTCGGGGTGCTTCTGATCGGACTGGCCTTGCTTCCAACCATCTTCGCGGTCGGAGCCTGGGAGCGATGCGTCCTGTCACTGCCATTGGCCTGGGCCGTGTTGGTATCGGCGCGCCTGCTTCGCACCAACAGAACCGACCCCACCCGCTCGTTGACCGCCGAGAAGATCAGCTCGCCCGCGAGCGTCTCAGCGCACGACACCATAAAAGCAACTGCGGCCAGAGTCAGCAACAGCCGATCGTAACGTCCGGTCGCAAATGTGATGGTCGCGAACGCGTAGAGGAATCCGCCGCCAACCCGCGACGAATGGAGATGCAGGTTCGGCAGGCTGCGGAACTTGAGCAGGCCGGTAGCCACCGAAGCGAGGTAAATGATGAGCGCACCTGCTGTCAGCGCGACGTTCTCACGAAATATCTCGGGGTGCAGCATTTCGATCCAGGCCAGCGCCGACAGCAGAAGCAACGTGTCGGCGCTCAGGTCGAGCCGCGCTCCCGCCGGTGTTGCCTGACCGAGGCGACGCGCCACATAACCATCGAGGAAGTCGGTCAGGCCGGCCGCTACGAGTCCTGCTGCGACCAGCCTTCCTTCGCCGAGCATGGCGTACCACCAGACGACCGGCAGCATGAGAACGCGCAGCCATGTGATCGCGTCCGCAACCCGCCATGGCGTCCCTTGCACATGCGCAGTTTGGCGCGCGGAGGCTATCTTTTATCCGTGCAAAGGCTCCGCACGTACACGGTTGAGGAGGCGAACGGCGAGCTGCCTCGCGTGCGAAGGATCGTCGCGCAGATCGCGGAGCTTTCAGCCCTCCTACCGGAGCTCGAGGACCAGGCCCGCATCGCCCAGTACGAATCCAAACGACCTGGGGCCGGCGCACAGGACCAAGAGCGACAGCAGCAGACCAGGGGTGCGGTCGGCGGCGCCGAGATGGAGCTGCTCAAAGCGGTCGCGAACCTGAATGGCATGGGCATCCAGCTGAAGGGCCCGCTCGAGGGCCTTATCGACTTTCCGTCCTATCGCGATGGCGAGCTCATCGAGCTGTGCTGGAAGCTCGGCGAGGAGCGCGTCGAGCACTGGCATCACATAGGCGAAGGTTTCGCGGGCCGAAAGAAGCTCTAGCTACCGGTTCGGATGTTTCCCCTGACCGCTTCGTACACCGCTTTGGCGACGCCGGCGGCGTCCAGACCGTGCTCCTTCAAGATGTCCGAGGCCTTGCCGTGGGGAAGGAACTCGTCAGGTAGGGCCAGCATACGGACGCGTCCGGCCAACCCGTGTGGTGCGAGGGCTTCGAGGACGGCGCCGCCAAAGCCTCCCGCCCCGACGTTGTCTTCGACAGTGACCACCACAGGATGGCTGCGCGTCCAATCGACGACGCGGCTGTCCATGGGCTTGATCCAGCGACCGTTCACCACCGCGCACGAGATCTGCTGAAGCTGGAGGCGCTCCGCCGCCTCTTTGGCGACCTCGACCATGCGGCCAACAGCGAAGATTACCGCATCCGATCCCTTTCGAACCTCTTCCCATCTGCCAATGGGGAGGGGCTCCACAGGCAGCTCCGGAGTGGAGGGAACGGGGCCCTTCGGATAACGGATGGCGATTGGGCCATCGGATGTCAGCGCGGTCTCCAACAGGGCGCAAAGCTCGGTGGCGTCCGCAGGCGCCGCCACCTTGAGGTTTGGGATGAGACGAAGATAAGAAAGGTCGAAGACACCGTGGTGAGAAGAACCGTCGGGCCCTGTGACGCCCGCACGATCGATCACGAAGACGACGGGCAGCTTGTGCATCGCGACATCCATGATCGTCTGGTCGAAAGCCCGGGCAAGGAACGTCGAATAAATGCAGACGACCGGACGCATGCCGGCCATCGCCAGCCCCGCGGCGAAGGTCACCGCGTGCTGCTCGCAGATGCCGACGTCAAAGAACCGGTCTGGAAATTCCTTCGCGAAGTTCAGGAGGCCGGTGGAGGAAGCCATTGCGGCGGTGATTGCGCAGACCTCGGGCCGTCTGGTCGCCGCCGTCATCAGGGCTTCGCCGAAGACATCCGTGTATGTCAGCTCCGTCGTGCGGGCGCGACCGGTCAATGGGTCAAACGCGCTGACGCCGTGAAGCTTGTCGACCTCGTCTTCAACAGCGGGTCCGTATCCGTGCCCTTTCTCGGTGACGACATGCACTACGACCGGCGCCCGCAGGCGCTTGGCGCGTGACAGCACCTCTTCGAGCGCAGGCTCGTCGTGACCGTCGACAAAGCCCGCGTACTTGATCCCGAGACTTTCGAATATCGTCGAGGGCTGGAGAAGTTGCTTGAGGCTCTCCTTGACGCGATATGCGGCCTGATCGGCGGTCGACCCAACCAGTGGCAGGTCGCGAAGCAGGCGTGATATGTCCTCTTTGATGCGCTCGTAACGTGGATCGACGCGCAGCTGCGACAGGTGGCGCGCAACGCCGCCCACGGTCGGCGCATATGAGCGCCCGTTGTCGTTGATGACGATGATGAGGTTCGGCGGTTGAAGGTGTGCAATCTGGTTGAGTGCCTCGTAAGCCATCCCGCCCGTCAGGGCACCATCGCCGATCACCGCTACGACATGCCCGCCGATCCGCTTACGAAGCCTGGCTTCCGCGATGCCCAGCGCGTAGCTGAGCGACGTCGACGCGTGGCTGTTCTCGACCAGGTCGTGCTCGGACTCCTTGCGCGACGGGTATCCGGAAAGCCCACCCGCCTGTCGCAGCCGCGCAAAGTCGCGGGCGCGTCCCGTGACGATCTTGTGCACGTAGGCCTGATGGCCGGTGTCCCAGACAATCGCATCCTTTGGGCTGTCGAAAACCCGATGCAGGGCGAACGTGAGCTCGACCACGCCGAGGTTCGGCGAAAGGTGGCCGCCTGAGCGGGAAATCTGCTCGACCAGGAAAGCGCGCACCTCTTCGGCGAGCTGTGTCAGGTGCGCCTGGTCCAGGCGTCGAAGGTCGGAGGGGGACTCGATGGTCTCCAGGATTGCCATCCGTATACCTAACGCGCCGTCCCCGCCATGAGTTCCGCGAGCTCGATACAAAGGCGTGTGCCGGCCCCGGAGGGCCCTCGCGGCACGGTGGTGAGCTCCGCGTTCGTATTCCAGCTCGAGGCGGCGATGTCGAGGTGAGCCCACGGCTTGCCGCGGGCGAACTCTCCTATGAACATGCCTCCCAGTATGGCCCCGGCCTCACCGTACTCGGCGTTTCTGAGGTCGGCGATCTGGCTGCGGAGCAGCACGCGGTAGTCGGCATAGATGGGTAGCCGCCACACCCGATCCCCGGCTTGTCCAGCTGCCTTTTCCACCAGATCCCAGAAGTCGTCGTTGTTGCTGACGGCTGCGGTCGCGCCGTGGCCGATCGCGATCGTGGCGGCACCGGTGAGCGTGGCGAGGTCCAACAGATGCGTGGCGCCACTCCTCAACGCGTATGCCATCGCGTCCGCGAGCACGAGCCTGCCCTCGGCGTCCGTGTCCACGATCTCGACAGTCTTGCCGTCGGCGCTCACAACCACGTCCCCGGGCCGCTGTGCTGTGGAACCCGGCATGTTCTCGGCGGCTGCTACCACCGCCATGACGTCGAGCGGCAGCTTGCGGGCGGCGATGACATCAATGGCGGCGAGCACGGCTGCGCCACCGGCCATGTCCGCTTTCATCTGGCTCATCGACTTCGGATCCTTCAGGGAGATGCCACCGGTGTCGAACGTGATGCCTTTGCCGATCAGCGCCAGCACGGCGTCGTCCGCGCTCGTGGGCTCTCCGCCAAGCTCCTTTCCGCGGTGTCGCAAGCGGATCAGACGCGCGGGCAAGGCCGACCCGGAGGCGACTCCAAGCAGCAGGTTGTAGCCACCGGCGCGCAGCTCTGGGGGCCCGAGCACTTCGATCTGAAGCCCATGACGCTGGGCGATCTTCGTGGCTTCATGGGCCAGCGCATCCGGCGTCAGCTCGTTACCCGGCGCGTTCTGCCACTCGCGCGCGTGGTTGGTTGCCTCGCCCGCTTCCTGTGCCGCCACCACCTCGTTATCTCGATCCTGACCAAAGCCGGTGAGCACCAGCTCGTCGATCTCGCCTCGTTCAGGCACCGCGCCAGTCTGGCGTGAACGGCGTTCGAAGGTGCCCATCACGCATCCCTCGACCACAGCCGGCAAGCTCTCGAGGCTGAGCGGGTCGCTGCGCACCAGGGCCAGGCGCTTGTAGCCATAGGTGCGTGCGGCGCGAACCAGCTCGTGATGAACAGAGCGGAGTCGCTGGCCGTCGAGGTCGTGCGCCGCGCCGAGGCCGTAGAGGAGGACTCGACGCGCCGCGATCCGTCCATTCGTCGGCACAGGCAGGACCTCGTGCAGGCGCCCCTTGAACTCGGCATTGACGAGCACCTCTGTCAACAGTCCGCCAAGCGCCCGGTCCAGATCCAGCGCGCTCCCCGACAAACGCTGGCCGGTCGCGATTGGGACGGCCAGCGCGTCGACGGCGATGTCAGCTGGACCGGTCCCGACGAGCGTGACCCTCACGAGGGAGTAACCCTACCGGGCGGACCCGCCATGCGCTCGGCGACCAGCTCGAGCACATGTGCCACGCGCAGGTCCAAACGGCGCCGCCGGGCGGCCGTGGCGATGTGGATCAGGCATCCAGGGTTGTCCGACGCAACGATCGAACAGCCTGTCTTCTCGATCGCGTCCAGCTTCCATTGGACCAGCCGGTCGGCGACGCGTGGCCAGTCCAGGCTGAAGGTGCCGCCGAAGCCGCAGCAGTTGGCGATGTCCGGGAGGTCGACGACCTCATAGCCGGCAAGCTCCAGGAGCCGCCGCGGCTCCGTTTTCAGGCCCAGCTGGCGAAGGGTCTGGCAAGAGTCGTGGTAGGCCACCTTCGCGGTCGTGCCTGTCGGGCTCACAAGCTGGGAACGCCGGCTCAGCAGGTCGAGGGCGAAGCGGGTCGAGTCCCGGAAGCGAGACTGCAGAGGCTCGTCCACCGCGGCGCCCCAGGCCGGCGCGTCCATGACGAAGGCTCCGAAGCACGACGCGGAAGGCGTCACGATCAGACCCTTGGAATCTCCAAGGCTTTGGGCCAGGCGTCTGTGGAGATCGGCGCCGGCGGGGAAATCGCCCGCATTGGCCGCAATCAGCCCGCAGCACCACTGACCCTTGGGAAACACAACCCTGTAGCCGGCCGTGTCTGCGATTTGTCGTAACGCGACAGCGGCCTTCGGCAGCATCCGGTCAACCATGCAGGAGGCGAAGATCGTGAGCGGCTCGCCCTCCTGAGCGGATCCGTCCACCCGATCGCGGTACGGCACGCGCGCGAGTCGCGGCGTCCCTGGCATCAGCCCGCTAAACGGGGCAGCCGCTCGCAGCAAACGGTCTGCCACCTTGGGGCGCGCCCAGACCCCGAGCAGCGCTTTCTTGCGCAACGACTTCCGGCCATGTCTGCGGTGCTCGAGGATCTGACTCGGAAGGGGGATGTCCACCGGACAGATGTCCTGGCAGGCATTGCATTGGGTGCACAGGGTGTTTGGAAGGTCGGTCTTGTCCAGGCCGTGGTGGAAAGGCGTCAGCACCAGGCCGATAGGTCCGGTGTAGATATATCCGAACTGGTGTCCTCCGACCGCCATGAACGGCGGGCACGCGTTGGAGCAGGCGCCGCAGCGAATGCAGGTGAGCGCGTCCCGGAAGATGGGATTTGCGAGCATCTCCTCGCGTCCGTTGTCGAGGATCACGCAGTGCATCTCGCGCGGGCCGTGCATGCCGATGGTCAGCGACTGCTCTATGTCGGCAGATCTCGAGGGTCCTGAAATCCAATTGACGTAGCTGGTCATCACCTGGCCGGTACCGCTTCGTGGCAGCATTCGGAGCACCGCGATGGCGTCCTCCATGGTCGCGACCAATTTGTCGATGCCGAACAGCGCGATGTGCACAGGCGGGAGCGTCGTCGTGAGGTCGGCGTTGCCTTCGTTGGTGACGAGGACGACGGTGCCGGTCTCGGCGATTGCCATGTTTGCCCCCGTGATTCCGACCGTAGCCTCGATGAACTTCTGGCGCAGCGACTGGCGTGCGTGGCGCTGGATGGCCTCGATGGAGGGCTCGGTGCCGAACACGGCTGCGGCGTCTTCCTTGGTCAGGTGGATGGCGGGCGCGATCAGGTGGGAAGGACGCGTACGCGTGAGCTGGACCATGCGCTCGCCGAGGTCAGTCTCGACCACCTCCATCCCCAGCGATTCGAGCGATGCATTGAGCTCGATCTCTTCGCTGGCCATGGATTTGGACTTCGTGATGACGATTCGACGCGCGCTGCCGTCGGGCTCGACAACCTGACTGCTCGGGGCCGCTGCGTTCAGGCAGATCTGACCGATGATGTCGCGCGCCGCGGCTGCGTCGCTCGCGAAGTGGACGGTGCCGCCGGCTGCTTCGAGCCTGGCTTTGAACTGCTCTACGAGCTCAGGCAGGTGGTCGAGATTCGCCTGGCGCCGAGCTTTGAGCTCGGCACGACCCTTGGCAAAGTCGAAGGTTTCGAAAGCAAGATCACGCCGGCTGCGTATCCCTGTGAGGCCGCTCGTCAGAGCTCGCTGCAGGTTGGGGTCGTCGAGAGCTTTGTCTACGCGCCGGGAGAAGTGCCGCCGGCTCTCAGGCACGCGCCTGCGCCGCTTCCTGGACGGCCTCGCCAACCGCGGCCGCGGTGGACACAGGCGCCAGGCACATGGTGCCCACGCACACCACGGCGCGTTTGTCTTCGTTGGGGTCGATCACCGTATATGGGTGCGCGAGAACCGCTGCGCGCGCGAGCTCCGGGTTGCCGGTGCTCACCTTTATCTGGTGTCGCTGGCGATCCAGCGCGCGGGCGAAGACCGCGGCCATGAGACCGTACTGCCGCGGCAGAGCCGCTACCGACTCCAGCGCTCGCCGCGCTCGCAGGCGATATGGCATGGCGGCCTCCCCGGTGAGGACGTCGAGCTCTACCAACGCCATCGCCGCCACCGAGTTGTCTCCAAGCGGCTTGATCCGCTCGCCCAGGCGGCCAAGCCGGTCGCCACCGGAGTGATCGAAGTAACCACCCAGGTCGAAGTCGGCGTAGCGCTCGTCGAGATGGGTCGCGATGTCGATCGCAATTGGGAGCCACCGCCCTCCGAGGCCCGCCTGGTATGCGCGGACGGCCGCCCAAAGGCCCCATACCTGGTCGACGAGCTGCCCGCTCGCGCCCTCGGTGTGTGCAAGGCCCTCGCCGGCCTTGTACCGGTCCCCAAACAGCCGCTCGAGCAGCTTCGCAGCGTGCTCATGCAGATCGTGGCGGTCACGCCGGACGGCGGCGTCGAGGTAGGCGAGGCCCAGGGCGGCATTCCATGACGTATATACACGGCGGTCGACGTACGGTGACTGCTCGCGTCGTCGCTCGCCGGCGTCGAGGGAGTAGTAGTGCTCGTCGGCATCCTGGCTCCCTGCATACACCCCTGTCCTCTGGTCGCGCAGCACCGTGTCGAGGTATCCCGTGGTCGAATCAAGCACGCCGTCCATGCCGGCGAGGGCCACTGCGCTGACCAGGCCGGCGTGGTCTTCCAGCATCTTTTCGAAATGGGGAACGCTCCAGTCCTGGGTCGTGGAGTAGCGGAAGAAACCGCCTTCGACGTGGTCATACGTGCCGCCTCCCGCCATCCGCTCGAGCGAATGCACCGCGATCTGCCGCAGCTCCGGATCGGAGCGGATCTGTGCCTGCTCGAGCAGCAGGAGCAACGCGTCTGTCTGAGGGAACTTGGGTGCGCTGCCGAACCCGCCGTACTCGGGGTCGTAGCTGTTGCGGACAGCCTCGAGAACGGAGTCGACGATGGCGTCGTCAAGCGCGCCCGCGCTGCGCGCGACTCCGGAGACGTTGCGCTTACGCGCCTCCAGGACCTGGCTTGCTATCTCAGGCTCATGCGTTCGGTAGTAGCCGGCCACCCGCGCCAGGGCGTCGGCCATCTGGTCCGGTGGCATGTACGTCGCGCCCGTGAGGATGTCGCCCGACGGGGTCAGGAACGCGGTCGTGGGCCAGCCGCCCATGTTGTATCGCTGGTTGATGTCGGGGCGGACGTCGTTGTCGACCCGGATGGGAAGGTACTCGCGGTTGATGAGCTCGATGACGCCTGTGTGAGAGTAGGTGGTCTCGTCCATGACGTGACACCAGTGACACCAAACCGCGGAGATCGAAAGCAGGATTGGACGGTTGAGGCGGCGAGCCTCTTCGAATGCGCTTTCAGACCATGGGCGCCACCTGATCTCGGTGGCTCGGTTGGGCCTCGGTGAGAAGTGAAACTCGCCCCCGCTGTCGCCCACACAACAAGGTTACGTGAGTGAAACAATGGCCCCGTGATCTCCACCAGCGCCGTCGACGCGTACGTCGACAAGCACAGCCGCCGGTTCGTCGAAGAATTGAAGGAGCTGTGTACCTTTCCCAGCATCTCCAACCACGGGGCGGAGGCTGTTAAGCCGGCCCGCGACTGGCTGGCAGAGCGTTTGTCGCGGTACACGGACCGGGTCGAGACGCTGGAAGCGGGGGGGATGCCCGCCCTGTACGCCGAGGTGCCGGGCACCGGCCGTCGGAAGCTGCTGCTGTACCAGCACTACGACGTCCAGCCGGTGGACCCGATCGAGCTGTGGGACTCGAAACCGTTCGAGCCGGCTGAGAGGGACGGCTGCATCTTCGCGCGGGGCGTCGGCGACGACAAAGCAGACGTGATGGCACGCATCCATGCGCTCGAAACGCTGAAACAGCTGGGTGAGATCCCCGTCACGCTGCGCTTCCTTGTCGAAGGGGAAGAGGAGATCGGCTCCAAGACCTTTGAGGAGATCGCCCATCGGAATTCAAGCAAGTTGAGCGCCGACGGGTGTCTGTGGGAATCCGGCGCGTCCTTCGACGAAGGGGGCCGGCCAACTCTGCAGTTCGGCTGTCGCGGCCTTGTCTACGTCGAGCTGCGGGTGAGGTTTCTGCACTTCGACCAGCACTCGGGCTTCGCGTCCATCTATCCATCCGCAGCGATGTATCTGATCGAAGCCCTTGCGAGCCTCCGCGACCAGGAGATGAACATCAAGATCGACGGCTTTTATGACGACATCGTCCAGCCGACAGACGCCGACCGTCGCATGATGGCCAAGATCGACCCTGAGGTCGAGCAGCGCCAGAAGCTGATCGGATTCGACCGCCTGATCCGCGATCCCGAACCTGGAAAGGTGATCGAGCAGCTACTGTTCACGCCAACCTGCAACATCGCGGGCGTCACCACGGGCTACCAGGGTCCTGGCTCGAAGACGGTGCTCCCGGCCGAGGCGACGGCCAAGCTCGACTTCAGGCTCATCCCTAACCAGGATCCGGCGCACATCCTCGACCGGCTGCGGGCGCATCTCGACTCGCACGGCTTCGAAAAGGTCGAGATCGTCTGGAGCGACGCCGAAAAGCCGGCGAGGTCCGACCCCGACTCAGAGGTGGCGAAGAGCGTGATCGACTGCGTCCGCGACCTGCACGGCGAGCCTGTGCTCTGGCCGTTCATGCAGGCCACCGGTCCCATGCACGCGGTCGTCGCGGACCTGGGGATCCCGACAGTCCTGCCGGTCGGCGTCGGCCGCCCCGACAACCGGATCCATGCGCCGAACGAGAACATCCGCGCCGCCGACTACATCAACACGGTCAAGTTGATGTGCCGCGTCTGGGAACGGTTCGGCGCCCGGTCTTAGACTGGGGCGCAGCGATGGAGAAGCTCACCGACAAGCTCTTCACTGTCAGGTACAAGGAAGACACCGGACGGCCGCACATAGAGATCGTCGACCAGCAGGTCTGCGCCACCCAGTGCGAGGGGAAGTACTGCACCCACTTCTGCCCGGCCGGTGTTTACGAGTGGAGCGAGGAGCAAAAGAAGACGCTCGTCAGTTTCGGCAACTGCATCGAGTGCGGCGCCTGCTCCATCGGGTGCCCGTTTGACAACATCACCTGTCACAGCCCTCGCGGGGGCTTCGGCGCCCTATTCAAGCACGGTTAGGAATACAGACCGCTCCTTGGCCAATTCCAATTAGTGCAATGAGCGACTACGACGTCATCATCGTGGGCGGCGGCCCGGCTGGGCTGGCGGCCGGCCTGTACACGGCCAGGATGAACCTGAAGGCGGTTTTGGTCGACCGGGGTCCGCTTGGGGGCCAGCTTCTGAACACCGAGCTGGTCGAGGATTACCCAGGCTTCGAGACGATCCTGGGGTCAGAGCTTGCCGCCAAGATGGGCGATCACGCCCGCAAGTTCGGCCTCGAGGTCCGCGACTTCGAGCCGGTCAGCGAGATTGCCGTCGAGGGCTACACCAAGGTGGTGAGGCTGGAGTCCGGCGAGGAGCTGCGGGCTCCGGCGCTGATCATGGCCGCGGGCGGCTTGCCGCGGTACCTCGGGATCCCGGGAGAGAAGGAGTTCTGGGGCCGGGGGGTCAGCTACTGCGCAGTGTGCGACGGAGCCTTCTTCAAAGGGCAGGAGCTCGCGGTCGTGGGCGGAGGCGACGCGGCTGTCGAGGAAGGCGACTTCTTGACCCGGTATGCCTCGAAGGTCTACATCATCCATCGCCGCAACGAGCTGCGGGCACAGCCGATCCTGGTCGATCGCGCGCGTGCCAATCCGAAGATCGAGTTCATCCTCGAGTCGGCTGTGAAGGAGATCGCCGGCAACGGAAAGGTCAACGCAGTCCGCTATGAGCAGCACGGCGCTGCCAAGGAGCTTCCGGTCGGTGGGGTCTTCATCTTCGTCGGCTTCGTGCCCAACTCCGGGCTCTTCAAGACCCACATCGATCACGACGAAGGCGGCTACATCCTCACCGGGCGTGACATGCAAACGTCGATCGAGGGGATATGGGCGGTCGGCGACGTGCGTGCGCAGCTGACCAAACAGATCGCGACGGCGGTCGGTGACGGTACCACCGCGGCGGTCGCGGCTTCGTTGTACGTGACTTCGTTGAAAGACGCGGCCCGGGCCTAATCGAATCGACGGCGATCACCTACGAGGTGACGTCGATCCAGACCAGTCCGGGCGGTAGGTTCAGAACCTGGCCGGTGGCGAGCTTGAAGGTGAGTGGTCCATGCGAGCTGGTCGAGCTCCATGTGCCGGCGTACAGGAGGCCCTTGTAGAAGATGTCGACGCGACCAGTCGAGTCGAGGTTGTAGTCGTGTATGTGCGCGCCATGGCCGTCGCCGACATTGAGGAGCTGCACCGAGGTGTGCAGGACGATCAGCATCTCGATGCGCACGGGCTGGTGGGAGTTGGCGTCCCGGTAGTAGTGCCCTTCTTCAGTCTTCTGATACGTGCCGAGCAGCGGATCGTATGCATAAGTCGAGTAATGCTCCGGGACGCCGACTTTTGTGAGCGAGGCGCCGCCTGTGAGGGTGGGCCGTGTTTTGAGAAGGGCAAAGGCTCCGATTCCGAACATCGATTCCGCCCGGCTGACCGCACCGCCGCTGATCATCAGGTTGTCGGGCGCAATGCGGGTTCCGGTGCGAAACGTGTAGCCGATGGTGTCGAAGAATTGTGGAACGGGATCGCCGGCGGCGCGGCTACGTGTGGCCTGCGACTCGCCGGATTGGAACAGAAGCCCCTTGTAGTGGCGAGCGATCTTCAGCGAGATGAAACGGCTCGAGCGCATCGGGCCGACCAGGCTTGGGGCGTTCTGGAAGATGGCCGTGAGCCGCGTGATGCCGCCCTCGGCCAGGTACTCGAAAACGATGCTGGCCGCCTGCAGACCGTTCTGGTCGCGCGCAAACGAATCGTTCGGGATCTGGATCAGTGCGGGGTATTTGAGAGGGGTCGTGCGCTCGGGGTCGTGGAAGTAGATGCCGGTGTTCAGCGTGAAAGGTGCCAGCAGTAGATGGCCGGTCTGGTCTCGCGCTCCACCCGCGAGCTGGATGACGAGCGGCCCCGACGGGATTCCGGTGGTGGATATCGCCGCGCTACGGTCGTCCGCGGCCCATTGGAGGTCGACGATCTTCGTGCCGAGGGTGACGCTGACGGTTCCATGGTCCATCGCGTCGTTGAAGTTGATCTGCAGCGGCGTGGTCGGATCGATCTCCGCCCCGTCCGCGAGCAGTGTGCCTCCGGACGCGGAGACGGACAGGACTCGGGGCACGATGATCGTGGTGAAAGTCCACTGGGCGGCCTTCACCTGGTGATGGCCGAGGTCTTTGATCGCGTTGATGGTCACCGTGTACTTCGTAAGCTCCGTCAGCGGTTTGGTCGCGGCCCACTCGAATTCGGTCTGCCCGAGGACGGTCGTCAACGTCCCGTCGGTGGATGGTGTGATCGTCAACGCGGACTTGACGGTGCTCAACGCGACTGGGCGTGTAAACCGGAGCACAAGCTGAGAATCGGTGGCGACGTCCTTCGCACCGTCCTTGACGTTGAGGGTGACTGACGTCGGCAGCGTGTTGGCGTACGCGATGTAGCCGCCGGCCGCGCTGAACAGGACGGCGAGGGCGATCCCAAGCGCGATCCAGCCACGGCGCGCGAACAGGGCGGTTCGAGGTCGCTTCAAGGCTGAGGCCGGTATTGACGAGTGTTCCATCTCTTGCAATGACGTTAATAAGACAACGGGCCGGGGTGGAATTATGTCACGGCGGCCCGGATGTTGGATGGTCCTCTGTGAGCCTTCGCAGCAACGAGAAGGTATAGAGACCTGTAGCGTGGCCGCTCTGGAATGCGATCTGCAAGGCGTACTGCCCGATCAAGCTGACGTCCTGGATTCGGAGCTCATCGGCCGCGAGGTTCTTGACGCGTGAGAGGCGGCCCGGTGCGCCCGCTTCACCGCGGCACTCGGCGCACGGGCAGGCCCACCTGAGCTGCTCACCCGTGTAGGTGCTGCGTTGGCCGTCATCCCAGGCGATCTCCATCACCTGGCGTTCGCGGTCGACGTCGACGTTGAGTGGAAACGGGTCGGGATCTTGCAGGTGTGGTGCCCGAACCCTTATCGGACGTTGATCACGGGCAGCTGGCGGAAGGATTGAATAGACGTGCGGGCGGCCACCTGCGAGGCGATGTGGGTGAAAGCCTGTGCGCCCCCCGAATCCGGCCTGGAGATAACCACCGGCGTCCCGGAGTCGGCATCTTCGCGAATGCCTTCCTCGAGCGGGATCGCGCCCAGGAAGGGCACCCCGAGCCGCTTGGCCGCCGCCTCGGCGCCGCCGTGGCTGAAGATCTCGTGCCGGTGCCCACAGCTTGGGCACACATACCAGCTCATGTTTTCGATCAAGCCGAGAGGGGTGACGTTCAACTTTCTGAACATCTGCAGAGCTTTGACCGCGATGTCGGTGGCGACATCCTGCGGAGTGCAGACGATCGCCACACCGGTCAGCGGGATCGCCTGCGCCAGCGTCAGCGACGCGTCGCCGGTGCCCGGAGGCAGATCGATGACCAGGTAGTCGAGCCGGCCCCAATCGACCTGGACCATCATCGCCTCGATCGCCTTACCCACCATGGGTCCGCGATAGATGGTCGGCTGCTCGCCTGGGTAGATGAGCCCGAACGACATCACCTTGAGGCCGTGGGCATCGATCGGCTGGAGACGGCCGTTGACCTGCTCGGGCACCGTCCTGGAACCGACCATCGCGGGAATCGAGGGCCCATAGATGTCCGCGTCGAGGAGGCCGACCTCGGCGCCGGCCCTGCGCAGCGCCGCGGCGAGGTTAACCGCGACCGTCGACTTGCCCACTCCGCCTTTACCCGACGCGATCGCGATGGTCTGCTTCACGCCAGGCAAGATCTCGGAAGGCTTGGGCCGCATGAAAGCCGGCCGGACGTTGGCCGTCATGCGCACCTCGACCCCGGTGACTCCGGGGATGTCGCCCACCAGGTCTTGCGCCTGCGACTTGAAACGGTCGCGCACCGGGCAGGCTGGGGTGGTCAGCTCGAATGTGAAACTGACCTCGCCCTGTGGGCTGACCACAAGCTCCTTGATCATTCCCAGGCTCACGACGTCGCGCCCGAGGTCGGGGTCCTGGATGTGAGCGAGCACCCCCAGGACCTGCTCCGTAGAGGGAATGGCCATCGCAACCGCATGTTACCGGTCGCGGAGGAAGGACTCCGTCCCTGCTAATTTCGTCATCGCATGAGCCGAGCCGAGCTGCGCGCCCTGCAGGCCGCCTGTCGAGCCTGTCGCATGTGCGTGGACGACGGCATCATTCCTGAGGCCGGCCCCACATTTGAAGGTGAGTGGGGCGCACCCTTCTTTCTGATCGGACAGGCGCCAGGCCCAACCGAGCGAGTTTCGCGACGCCCCTTCTCCGGCCGCGCCGGCCAAGAGCTCGATCGCTGGATGTTGCGTGCTGGATTCGCGAGCCCCGAAGAGTTCCGCAAGCTCACGTACATCGCCGCGCTCATGCGCTGCTTCCCTGGTCGAAACGCGACTGGCACCGGCGACCTGCGTCCGTCACCGGCCGCCGTGGCCAACTGTGCGCATTGGCTCGAGGCCGAGCTGCGGATCCTGAAACCCGCGGTGCTGATCCTGGTCGGACAGATGGCGATCAATCGCTTCCTCGGACCGGGGTCACTTGAGGATCGTGTAGGCAGGCTGTTCGGCGAGCGCCCGGTGATGGTCCCACTCCCACACCCGTCGGGCACGAGCCGCTGGCTCAACGATCCCGCAAATCGCGAGCGCCTCGCGACGGCATTGGCGCTGATCGCGGGCCTCCGTCCCGCGCTGGTTCGCAAGAGCTAGCCTGAGGCGGGGGTTGCCTACATTTTTTGTTGAGCGAGAAGGTGCGCGCGCGGTCATCGTCGGCGATGACGCCCGCCATCTGGCTCGATCGCTTCGTGCGCGCGTGGGGGAGGAGATAGAGGTCGTCGACCCCACGGGAAAGATGCTCACGCTGCGCCTCGATCGCGTTTCACCAGAGCGCGTGGAGGGCGTTGTCGTCGCCGAGCGGGACCACAATCCAGAGCCCGTCGCGCGAATCGTGATCGCCATCGCGCATTTGCCTGCGCCGGCCCTCGAGCTCGTACTGTCCCGCTGCACCGAAGCCGGCGCCTTCGGCTTTCACATCGTGCAGGCGGATCGGAGCGTGGCTCGCGGATCGAAGCCTGAGCGATGGCGGACGATCTGCCGGGAGGCAGCGATGCTCGCGGGCAGGCTCGCGATTCCGGAGGTCGCGGGACCTTCGTCGCTCGAAACCGTCGTCGAGATGAGCGAGTACCCGGTGATGCTCGCCCGCGCCGCGACGCTGCGGCTCTCCGAAATGGCCGAGCCGCAAAACCTCACGCTGCTGATCGGTCCGGAAGGCGGCTGGTCTGAGCGCGAGATGGCCATCGTTTCGCTGAAGGCCACGCTGGGGCCCCGCAATCTGCGCGCCGACACCGCCGCCCTTGTCGCTCTGACGACAGCCCTCAGCGCCCGCGCCTGAAGCCGCGCTTCGCCATGTTGCTTCGATATGAGATAACATTGGGCATGGGATGGTGGAGCATATGGAGGCTCGCGATCTAGCGGAATCGAGCTGTCCGGTATCGGTCGACCTGGCCGTGTTCACCCTCGCCGGCAGGGAGCTCAGCGTCCTTCTGCGCCGGCGCGCCGAGCCGCCCTATCCCGGCTTCTGGGCGCTGCCGGGTGGCCTGCGATGTCCTGGCACCTCGCTCGACGCCCAGGCGCGCGCTCTTCAAACCGGCATCACCGGGGTCGACGGGGGTTGGATCGAGCAGCTGAAAACTTTCCACCGCCCGCAGCAGCTGGATGGCAGCGGCCGCGTCGTCGTCCCGGGCCGCGACCCGCGTGGCGATGTCCTCAGCGTCGCCTACATCGCGATCGTGCCGGTCGCCCTCGCAGAGGCGTGTGCAGGCGAGAAGGACCAGGTCGAGCAGGACTGGCATCCCGTGCGCCGGCTGCCTGTCGAGATGGCTTTCGACCACCGCGAGGTGGTCGATTACGCCGTGCGCCGCTTGCGAAGCAAGGTGGGTTACTCGTCGGTGGGCTTCCAGCTGCTGCCTTCCGAGTTCACCATCTCTGAGCTGCAGCACGTCTATGAGGCGGTGCTTGGTCTTTCGATCAATCGAGGCAACTTCTGGCGGCGGGTTGTCGACCGCGGTGTGATCGAGGCGACCGGCAAGGAACGCAGCGTCCGCGGCAAGCGTGCATACCTGTTCCGCTTTACTCAGCAGGCCTTCGGCCTGCGGGAGGAGCCCGATGGTTTCATCGAAGCCTGACCTCGATCGTGTCGTGGCAGCCGCCCTCGCCGAGGATCTTGGCGAGCGGGATGTGGACGTGACGACCAGATCGGTGATCGACGCGGATCTCATGGGCGAAGCCATGATCGTCGCGCGCAAATCGGGTGTGCTGAGCGGCAGTGATGCTGCGGCGCGCGTGTTCGACATGATCAGGCCCCGCGGCGACTACGTCGCTTTGGTCCCCGATGGCAAGCCCCTGCACGCCGGCGATCCGGTGGCAAAGATCACCGGCCCCTTGAGCACGATCCTGGTCGGCGAGCGCACCGCTCTCAACTTTCTCCAGCGATTGTCCGGGATCGCCACGCTCACACGGCGCTACGTCGACGCGCTCTCGCAGTTCCCGAACGTCACTCTGCTCGACACGCGTAAGACGACGCCAGGACTCCGATTTCTGGAGCGCGCTGCAGTGCGGGCTGGAGGGGGTCGCAACCACCGCGACGGCTTGTGGGACGCGATTCTCATCAAGGACAACCACGTGGCGGCGGCGGGTGGTGTCACCGAGGCTGTGAGGCGCGCGCGCAAAGCCGCAATGCCGGTCGAGGTGGAGGTGGAGACGCTCGAGGAGCTGGCCGAAGCGCTCGACTCCGGGGCGGAGATCGTGCTCCTGGACAACATGCCGGCCGAGCTCATGCGCGAGGCGGTTGAGATCACGGGCGGCCGAGCGCAGCTGGAGGCGTCGGGAGGCATGACGATGGAAGGAGCCGTTGCCGCTGCGCGAGCGGGCGTAGATCGGATCTCGGTCGGAGCTCTGACGCATTCGGCACCTGCGCTCGACCTGAGCCTGGAGGTGAGTCGGACATGGCGGTAGAAGTCATCTCGTTGGAGGCGGACGCCGTCGACTACGCGAGGCGGGAAGTTCCGCGTGACGTGGCCGGCATGAGTGCGGAGATCCGCGAGCTCGCGCGCAAGCGCAACGCCGTGATCCTCGCGCACAACTACCAGGTGCCAGAGGTCCAGGACGTCGCCGACTTCGTGGGTGACTCGCTGGGTCTTTCGCGTCAGGCGGCCGCGACCACGTCCGACCTCATCGTGTTCTGCGGTGTCCACTTCATGGCCGAAACGGCGGTGATTCTCAGCCCGAAGAAGCGTGTGCTGATCCCTGACCTCGAGGCGGGATGCTCCCTGGCCGCCACCATCGACGCCGAGCAGCTGGCTGCCTGGAAGGCCGAGTTCCCGGGTGCGCTCGTCGTCTCCTACGTCAACACGACGGCCGAGGTGAAGGCGCTCAGCGATTACTGCTGCACGTCAGGCAACGCACAGCGTGTCATTCGTGCAATTCCAGAAGACAAGGAGATCCTGTTCCTCCCGGACATGTTTCTCGGCACCTACCTTGAGAAGGTCACTGGACGGAAGATGCATGTCTGGCCGGGTGAGTGCCACGTGCATGCCGGGATCAGGCCGGCCGACATCGATCGCGCCCGCGCCGAGCACGGCGACGCCGACCTCCTGGTTCATCCCGAGTGCGGGTGTGCCAGCCAGTGCATGTACTTCAAGGCGTCGGGCGACCTCGACGCCGACCGCACCCACATCCTCAGCACCGAGGGCATGGTGCGGCACGCTCAGCAGCATCCGGCGCGCAGCTTCGTCGTCGCGACCGAGCTCGGCATCATGCATCGGCTGGCCAAAGAGGCGCCCCAGGGTCGCTTTTACGCGGCCAGCGAGCGCGCCATCTGCCGCTACATGAAAAAGATCACGCTCGAGAAGCTCCTGACCTCGTTGCGCGACGACGTATTTGAGGTCACCGTTCCTGACGACGTCGCCGACCGGGCGCGCGGCGCCATCCAGCGGATGGTCGAGCTTTGATTCGCTCTCCCAGGCCCGGGCCTCTCACCTCCGCGGGAGGAGGGAGATTTGACGTGCTGGCCATCGGAGACGGGCTCGCCGGCTCCGCGGCTGCGCTCGAGGCGGCGCGCCTGGGCGCGCGCGTGGCGCTTGTCTCCGCCGGCCCTGCCTCATCGGAGCGTGCGCAAGGTGGGATCGCCGCCGCCGTCGCGCCCGAGGACTCCCCGCGGCTGCACGCACTCGACACGCTCGCCGCCGGCGCCGGCCTCTGCGACCCGGACGCGGTGACGATGCTGACCTCGGCAGGTCCGGAGACAGTGCGGTGGTTGCAGTCGCTGGGCGTTCGCTTCGACGGCGCCGCGGGTCGCGAAGCTGCTCACTCGCTGCCTCGCGTACTTCACCTGGGCGGTGACAACAGCGGTCACACCTTGATGGCATTCGTGCACGCGGCCATCAATCGCGAGCCGCGGATCACGCGGTTCAGCGCGAGGCTCCATACCCTGCTCGGCGACGGGGTTTGCGAGGGCGCGGACTTTTCTGGTGGGCTGACCGTTTTCGCAGGCGCGACAGTCCTTGCCACCGGCGGTTACGCCGGTCTGTACGAGCGCACCACCAACAGCCGGCTCAGCAACGGCAAAGGAATCCTCGAAGCTGCCCGCGCCGGTGCCCGCGTCGCCGACCTGGAGTTCGTCCAGTTCCACCCGACTGTATATGCGGGCGCGCACCCATTCCTGATCACCGAAGCGCTCCGAGGCGCCGGCGCTTATCTCGTCGACGGCGACGGCGAGCGCTTCATCGACGAGCTGCTTCCTCGCGACCAGGTTGCCCTGGCTCTGGCCATGCATCGGGGTCCCGTGTTCATCTCAGCCAGGCACATGGACCCCGAGCTGCTCAAGCTGAGCTTTCCGAATTTCCTTCGAAACTGCCGCCACGCCGGGATCGACCCGCTCCGCGAACCGGTGCCCATCACCCCGGCCGCCCACTACACGATGGGTGGTGTCGCGACCGATCTCGACGGGCGGGCATCGGTGCCCGGCCTGTTCGCCGCGGGCGAATGCGCGCGGACGGGAGTTCACGGCGCCAACCGGTTGGCGAGCAACTCGCTGCTCGAGGCGGCCGCGTTCGGACGGCGTGCCGCTGCGGCCGCCGTTGCGATGCCTCCAGTTGCCGCGTCAAACCACCGTCGAACTCATGTCTGGCGACGGGGGGAGATGAGCCTCGAGGACGTCCGCCGGCTTCTGGATGCGGACGCCGGCGTGCTTCGCACGGGCGCTGGGCTCGAGCGCGCGCTCCGCGTCTTGCGGTCCGGAACCAGCTCGGCGGCTGCCGCAGACGCGGCCGAGATGGCGTCGATGATCTGCTCAGCCGCCCTGGCCCGGCCCCTCAGCCTCGGCGCGCACCAGCGGCTCGACCTACCGGCGCCGATCGCCGTCTGAGGTGAGCGGCCGCCAGGCGTGCCCGGCGGCCGCTTGAAGGTCTCAGGACGAGAAGAAAGCGTCCCCGGCGGCCTGGTTTTCCTCGAAGGACCAGAACTCCTTGACCTTTCCTTCGGAGTCGTTGTGGGTGACGTGCACTGCCCGGCCTTCCAGCTTCTTGCCGTTTCTCTCCGCGGTCGTCCTCACGAGGGTTACGGAGTGGTCGTCATTGGCCAGGATGTCGTGGACCTCAAGCTTGAAAGTGCCGTCGGTCAGCTGCATCAGCTTGCCAAAGAAGCCGAATACCGCGTCCTTGCCTTTGTAGTCTCCTGACAGCGGGCTGCTGCCGCCGACGTGCCAGACGATATCGTCGGCCATCAGTTCACTAACCGCCGCCATGTCTCCCTTGCCGAAAGCCTCGTAGGCGCGCCGTGATCGTTGAACGTTGGCATGCTGCGCTGTGGTGGCCATAGCCCTCCTCCTCAACTAGCGCGGGCGGAAGCCGCCCTGCTCCGATTGGACAGGGCAGCAGGCGCCCCAATCTTGCGCGCCCTCACTGGTGATGTCCAGGGCAACGAGGCCGCACCAACCGGCCCGGTCGAGGTTCAGGGCTTCAGGGCGCGATACGTTCTGACTTCGCCGGCGATTGCGATCACCGACGCCACCAAGAAAACGACGACGCCCAGCGCCAGCAGGCCGCCGCCGCGCGCGACTGACCAATCCGCGATGCCAAGGCCGGCCACAGCGACACCGATGGCAAGGACCAGCACGGCGTAGACCTTGAGGCCGGCGCGCGACGCTGCATAGCCTGGCGCGAGCTCGCCCAGCGACCGCGAAGTCACCCGCCGAATTAGCGCGTCGGCTGCGCCGCCCACGTTGAATAGAAGGGCGATTCCGGCCGCGCAAAGCAGAACGGCGATGACGAGCGCCACGGTCGTTATGCATGGTCGCACGGCTGCGGACCCTACGATTCATTGCGTGTCAACCGTCAGCCAAGCGCGAGTGCGGAACTTCTGCATCATCGCCCACATCGATCACGGGAAGTCCACGCTCGCGGACCGGCTGCTTGAGTTCACACACTCGATCAGCCAGCGCGACATGCAGGACCAGGTCCTCGACACCATGGACCTGGAACGCGAGCGCGGGATCACCATCAAGCTCCAGGCGGTCCGTATGATCTACCCGGCGCGCGACGGGCAGACCTACGAGCTGAACCTCATCGACACGCCGGGGCACGTCGACTTCGCATACGAGGTCTCGCGCTCGCTGGCTGCGTGCGAGGGCGCGATCCTGGTCGTCGACGCCGCGCAGGGAATCGAGGCGCAGACGCTGGCCAACCTCTACCAGGCGGTCGAAGCCGGTCTCACGCTCGTGCCTGTCGTCAACAAGATCGACCTCGACGCGGCGCAGCCAGAGATGGTGGCCGAGGAGATCTCGGACGTGACCGGGATCCCGCGCGACCAGGTCATCTTCGCCTCAGCCAAGCAGGGAATCGGCACGCAGGCGATCCTCGAGGCCGTGATCGCAAGGGTCCCGCCTCCGCGCGGGGACCCATCAGCGCCGCTGCGCGCGCTCATATTCGACTCGCACTACGACACATATCGCGGCGTGATCACGTACGTCCGCGTCGTCGACGGTGAGATTATCCCGCGCACGAAGGTCCGCATGATGAACACCGGCAAGGTCCACGAGGTGGACGAAGTCGGGTGGTTTGCGCCCCGGCCGGTGCCCGCCGACAAGCTGACCGCCGGCGAGGTCGGGTACGTCACGGCCGCGATCAAGAACGTAACCGACGCGCGGGTCGGCGACACGATCACAACGGCCGAGAACGGCGCCGCATCCCCGCTGCCGGGCTATCGCCAGGTCAAGCCGATGGTGTTCGCGGGACTCTTTCCGACGGACTCCGACCAGTTCGGTGACCTCAAGGAAGCGCTCGAAAAGCTGCAGCTGAATGACGGCGCCCTTTCTTTCGAGCCGGAGAACTCGGCGGCGCTCGGCTTCGGCTTCCGCTGCGGATTCCTCGGGCTCCTTCATCTCGAGATCGTCCAGGAACGGCTCGAGCGCGAGTTCGAACTGGACCTCATCACGACGGCGCCGACAGTCGAGTACCGGGTCAAGCTCAAGCGCGGGGGAGTCATCGAGATCGACAATCCCGCGCTCCTTCCCGATCCGACCACGATCGAAACGATCGCCGAGCCGTTCGTGAAGCTGTCGATCATCGCTCCCTCGACCTACGTGGGCCCGATGATGGAGCTGTGCCAGGAGCGGCGCGGGATCTTCAAGCATCTCGAGCACCGTCCTGGCGACCGCGTCGTCATCGAGTACGAGATGCCTCTGGGCGAGATCATCCACGACTTTTACGACCAGCTCAAGTCGCGGTCCAAGGGATATGCCTCGATGGACTACGAGATGATCGGATTCCGCGAAGGCGATCTCGTCAAGCTCGACGTGCTCGTGGCGGGCGAGCCAGTGGACGCGCTGTCCCTGATCGTGCATCGCAGCAAGGCTCAGACGCAGGGTCGCAAACTTGTCGAGAAATTGAAAACCATCATCCCGCGCCAGATGTTCGCGGTCCCGATACAGGCGGCCATCGGAGGGAAGGTGGTCGCGCGCGAGACGATCTCCGCGATGCGAAAGGACGTGCTTGCCAAGTGCTACGGCGGCGACATCACGCGCAAGCGCAAGTTGTTGGAGAAGCAGAAGGAAGGAAAGCGACGGATGAAAAGGGTGGGTTCGATCGAGATCCCGCAGGAAGCATTCATGGCGGTGCTCAAGCTTGACTAGGGCAACGCGGGCTCTCGCGGCGATTGCGATCGTGGCCCTCCTGGGAGGTGCGTGCACACGCATGTCCCAGGCTGGATCGAGCAATGCGCAGCCGGCGGACCTGTATGGCGCGGCGCCCTCCCTTGCCGACGTGCGCGAGCTCCTGGGCGACGTTAATTGGTGGCCGGGGCCCCCCTCGTTCGGCGTACGGCCGCTTGACGTGGCATCGATGCCGTTCTCAGAAAAGTTCTCGATCACGCAGCCTTTTGTCCACTTCGGCAGCGCCGAGACGTTTGTCGTCGAGCTTTCAATGTGGAGCGCCACATCGACTGCCTCGAGCCGTATGACCACCGTTCAAAGCGCCTTCGGCACGTCCGTCACCGGCCCGAAGGTGGGAGACCAGGTCCTCTACTACGGCTCACAAACTTCAGGGGCGGCTCCCTACAGCACGCTGACCGTCGTCCGTGTCGGGCAGATGGTGGCGACGATCAGCTTGAACCTGAAAGATGGTTTTCCAAAGGTCGCCCAGCTCGGCAGGATCGCAGCCAGGGTTGCATCGCGCCTCAAGGACGTGATCTCTGGGAAGCTGCACAGCAGCCCGCTGTCGTCCTCTGATACCCAGGCTCTGCCTCCGGCCGACCTCGACATCACTCCGATCGGTGCGGCAAGGATCTCGGTTGAAGCGGCGATGGTGATGCTGAGCGTGAGCTCAATCGACGCCCTCGCTCAGACGCTGCGCGCCCAGGGTGTCGACGATGTGCTCTTTGGTGACTACGCGCTGAACAACGACACCCACATGGAGGTCCGCGCGAGCCTGTTCTCGTTCCTGACCGGGAAGGATGCCATGGATTGGCTCAACCTTTTCCGGGGCACCTATGCCGTCGATCAAAACGGCATCGCCGCGTTCTATGACCAGGCGCACGGCCGCTACATGTTTCTTTTCGCGTCAGGTTCGAGAGGCGCATTGATCATCTGCCGATCCACGTCTTCGTCGGAGGCCGCTTCGCGCGCGTGTGAGGCGCCACTCTCGCGTGTCATCGCTGCGTGGAAGTTGAGCCTCGGCGCATAGACAAGTGAAGGCGGCGGGAGAACTTTGAGAGTCGTGGTGACCGGGGTCGCGGGTTTTATCGGATCACACCTCAGCGAGCGGCTGCTCGCCGGAGGCAACGAGGTGGTCGGGATCGACACCTTCACCGACTACTACGCCCGCACGCGCAAGGAACAGAACCTGGGGGCTTCCCGCAGCCACGACAGCTTCCACTTCAAAGAGGCCGACCTTGTGGAAGCGAATCTCCCGCAGCTGCTCGACGGCGCCGGCGTCGTCTATCACCTGGCCGGCCAGCCTGGCGTGCGACCGAGCTGGGGAAGCCAGTTCGACCGTTACGTGAGGGACAACATCATCGCCACCCAGCGCCTTCTCGAGGCGCTGAAGGAAGCTCCAATCGAGCGCCTCGTCTTCGCGGGCAGCTCGTCCGTGTACGGAGACGCCGAGATGTTTCCGACCAAGGAGTCCGCCCTGCCCCGTCCGGTGTCTCCGTACGGGGTGACCAAGCTGGCCGCAGAGCACCTGACGCATCTATACACGCGGAACTTCGGCACTCCTGTGGTGTCGGTCAGATACTTCACCGTGTACGGACCGCGACAGCGGCCGGACATGGCGTTCTCCCGGTTCATGAAGGCTCTTGCCGCAGGTGACGAAATCGAGGTCTTCGGGGACGGCGAGCAGACGCGAGAGTTCACATACGTCTCGGACGCTGTCGACGGCACGATCAAGGCGTCCAGCGCCGATGTCGTCGGCAAAGTCTTCAACCTGGGCGGCGGCAGCCGCGTCACGGTGAACCAGGTGCTGGCGACCCTCGAAGAGATCAGCGGGGTCAAGGTCAGGCGTCAGAACCTGCCCGCCGCACCGGGCGATCCCCGGCACACGGGCGCTTCGATCAACCTGGCCAGGGAAAGGCTCGGTTGGGAGCCGAGGGTCTCGCTTAGCGAGGGCCTGGCCAGGCAGTGGGCGTGGTTTTGCGAACAGAGATGAGCCGGTTCGAGTCGTGGCTGGCCGGCTCAGGGGTCGGCGTCGTGGTGAAGCAATTTCCAGCAGGCACTCGCACTGCCTCTGATGCGGCGACGGCGATTGGGTGCGAGGTGGGGCAGATAGTGAAATCGCTTGTATTCGTCGCGGGCGGCAAACCCGTAGTTGCGCTGATGAGCGGCTCGAATCGCTTGGACGAGGGCAGGCTGGCGGCGGTGGCCGGAGGGTCGGTGGTCAAGGCGGATGCCGCGACCGTCCGCGCGGCGACGGGCTATGCGATCGGCGGCGTTCCTCCGTTCGGCCACGCCACCGCGGTCCCCGTGTACATGGATCGGGACCTGCTTCTGCACGGTGTGGTGTGGGCGGCGGCGGGAC
Source organism: Candidatus Dormiibacterota bacterium (assembly GCA_030948325.1). The sequence continues at coordinate 24,852 of JALZAL010000112.1, read as the reverse complement.
GCCCCGACTCGGTTTTCGAGATCTCTCCGGATCGCCTTCGCGACCTCAGTCATGCCGACGTTGCCGACCTGAAGGCGATCGCTAGATGAACTCCATCCTCATCTTCTGCAAGAGCTGCGGTAAGCAGGTGCCGAGCTCGGAAGCGCGCGACCAGCTCTGCCTCGACTGCCGCGTGCGGGCGTCGGTGGCAGACCTCCGCGACGAGCACGCCCGACTGTGGCGGAAACGCGAGCGATATCGCAGCCGTCAGGCCAACGTGCAGCAGATCGGCCAGCAGATCGCCAGGGTTGAAGATCGCATGGGGACACGGATCAAAGAGCTGGTTTCCAACGAGCGCCACGCCGCCGACCTCCTGCGTAGAGAGCTCGAGGCAGCGCGCGGTCAGCGATACACGATCAAGGGCGTGTAGGTCGAATGCCCTCGGCACCGTCCCTGATCCCGACCCCGTCCACCCACCTCGGACGCGAAACGCTCCCCTTCCAGCACCTTTACGTTCACATCCCGTTCTGCAAGCACAAGTGCGGTTACTGCGACTTCAACGCGTACGCAGGGATGGACAGGCTGATGCCGACCTACGTCGACGCTCTCGAGCGAGAGCTGTCTGCGGCACGTGAGCAACATCGCTTTGGCCGACTGGAGACCGTGTACTTCGGCGGCGGCACGCCCAGCCTGCTTTCAGCGGAGCTGATGGCGAGGCTGCTGCGCTTCATTGCCGCCACTTTCGACGTGTCGCCCACTGCGGAGGTAACCCTGGAGGCCAATCCCGCCAGCACCGACGAGGCGAAGGTGCAGTCGTGGCTCGACGGGGGCGTGAACCGGCTGAGCCTCGGTGTAGAGGGGTTCGAACCGCGCGCCTTGGCGGTCCTTGAGCGGAGGACAGACGCCGCCCAGGCGACGCGGGCATTCGGTCTCGCGCGCTCGATGGGCATGCCGAACGTGAGCATCGACCTTATATATGCGGTCCCGTTTCAGAGCCGCGAGTCGTGGCTCGAAACGCTCCGGCGCGGAATCGCGCTCGGTCCCGACCACGTCTCGACCTACTGCCTCACCTTCGAAGAGGGAACGTTGCTGTGGCGCCGGCGTGCCGAGGGTCGCGTACCAGAGGTGGATACCGACCTCCAGTGGGACCAGCTGGATGCCGCCTGCGCAGAGCTCGAGGCGGCCGGGTTCAGGAGGTACGAGGTATCCAACTGGGCCAAACCCGGATTCGAGTCGAGGCACAACCACGCCTACTGGCGCTGCCGGCCGGTGTATGGCGCGGGCGCGGGCGCGCATTCGTATGCGACCAACGGGAGCGCCTCTCGCCGGTGGTGGAACGTCGCGCGGCCACGGGATTACATCGCGGCATCAAAACCCATGGTGGATGGGGAAGAGCTGCCCGAGCGCAAAGCCAGGGGCGAAGCGCTGATGCTGGGGCTGCGCACCACCGAGGGAATGGCGCCGCCCGACGGCTTCGATCGCGAGCTCGGCCAGCTGGTGGCGGCCGGGTTGATCGAGCGACGAAGCGGTTTGGTGGTTCCAACCCGCCGCGGGCTCGACCTCCACAACCAGATCGCGCTGGTCGTACTCTAGTTGGCCGCCGGTGCCCGGCTGCGAGATGCGCGCCCCGGGCGGGCCGGTAGAGTGCTGAACGAGATGGAGAACAGAAAGCAAGAGATCCTGCGCGCGGTGGTGAACGAGTTCACGACGAGCGCCGTGCCCGTCGGGTCCCTGGCGCTTCAGAGCCGGTACTTCGTCAACCTGTCATCGGCCACCATACGCAGCGAGCTGGCCGAGCTGGCCGAGCTCGGTTACCTGGCGCAGCCGCACACCTCCTCCGGCCGTGTCCCGACCGATTCGGGTTACCGATACTTCGTTGACTTCCTCATGGACCTGGAGCCGGTGCCGGACAGTGTCGCCCTCTTCATCCGCGAAGAGCTGCGGCAGGCTCCCGCCGACGTCCAGGGGATGGTCGAGACGGTGGCGATGACCCTGGCGGCGGTAACGCAGAACGCGTCCGTGGCGAGCGCTCCGCACGGGACGCAGGCCCGCGTCAAGCACGTCGACCTCGTCTCCCTGGAGCCGACCGAAGTCCTGCTGATCCTGCTGCTGGAGGGCAACCTGCTGCGCCAGCAGGTGCTGCACGTCACCGACGTCGCGACTCAGCCGGAGCTCAGCACGCTGGCCGCCAGTCTGAACGCGACACTTGGAGGCAAGAGCAGCGACGAGGTTCGCCTGGGCTACGACAGGGCGGCGCTCGGCCTGGACAAGGAGCTCCTCGGGCTGATTGTGGCGGCGCTCGACCAGTACGAGAAGGGTTCCGAAAGCCTGGTCGTGCACGACGGCGTGCGCAACCTTTTGCGCCAGCCCGAGTTCGCCGAATCGTCCCGGCTGCACCAGGTCCTCGAGGTCCTGGAGGAAACGCGCTATCTGACCGTGCTGCTGCGGGGACTGATCGGTGACTCCGACCTGCAGATTGTGATCGGGTCCGAAAACGCGTCGAGCCAGCTGAAGGGTTGCGCTGTCGTGCTCACAAGCTACGGGCCCTCGAACCGCCTCAAGGGCGTCCTGGGAGTGATCGGGCCGACGCGGATGGCCTACAGCCAGACCGTCGCCCGGCTGCAAGCGGTTGCCCGGGGCGCCAGCGACCGGATGGCCGAGCTCGGGGTTTGAGTTGACCGCCGCGCGAGGTATGTACCCCTTATGACCACGCGTAAGCATCCGCACGATCCACTGGAGGGAGAGCAGGTCAGTGGGACGGTGGAGCCGGCGCCGTCGCACCCGGTGACCTCCCTCGAGGCCAAGGTCGCGGAGATGGAAGCCTCTGCGGCCGAGTCCAAGGACCGTCTCTTGCGACTGGCCGCGGACTTCGACAACTACAAAAGGCGCTCCAGGCATGAGCAGCTCGACACGGTCCAGCATGCATCGGCCGAGCTGATCGCCAAGCTCCTCCCGGGGCTTGATGACCTGCACTCGGCACTCGACCATACGCCCGCGGGGATCGACGAGGCGTGGGTGAAAGGACTGGAGCTCAGCGTGCGCAAGCTCGAAGAAGCTCTGGCCGCACACGGCCTGGAAGCCATCCCCGCAGTCGGTAAGCCCTTCAACCCCAAATTCCACGAGGCGATCGGCCATGAGGAATCCGCCGACCAGCCTGAAGACTCAGTCGTGAAGGAGCTGCGTCGTGGTTACCGGATTCGCGACCGTGTGGTCAGGCCGGCGCTGGTCAAGGTCGCCCGCCCGCCCGCCCGCGGCGCCGCCGACTGATTCGTCCTGATTTCATCCTGATTTCATCAATGCAGTAGCCGTGGCGGTCAAGCGTGACTACTACTTGGTCCTCGGCGTCAGCCGCGAGGCGTCGGCAGACGACCTCAAGCGGGCGTTCCGCAAGATCGCGATGGACTCCCACCCGGACCGAAACCCCGACGACCCGGTCGCCGCCGTGCGCTTCAAGGAGGCCAGCGAGGCGTATTCGGTGCTCTCCGACCCCGGCCGCCGCCGGACATACGACATGTTCGGCCACAGCGCGGTCGAGTCGGGAGGGCCGGCGGTGGACTTCACGGACATGCCGTTCGCAGACATCTTCGACACCTTCTTCGGGGGAGGCGGAGGGCGGTCCCGCCGCCAGCGTTCGAACCGTGGCGACGATCTCAGGTACGACATCACGATCATGTTCGAAGAGGCATTCGCCGGCGTCGAAAAGCAGATCGACGTTCCCCGCCTCACCACGTGCGAGCGCTGCTCGGGCAATGGGGCTGAGCCAGGCAGCGGCGAAGAGACCTGTCCCGGCTGCCGAGGCTCGGGCCAGATCCGGCGTACGGCTCAGTCGATCTTCGGCTCGGTCGTCACGGCGGCGACCTGCCCGACATGCGGCGGCGCCGGCCGGCTCCTGAAGAATCCTTGCGTCCAGTGCAGGGGCCAGGGCCGTATCCAGAGGACCCGCAGGCTGGCAGTCCGGATCCCGGCCGGTGTCGACACCGGCTCCCAGATCCGGATCAGTGGCGAGGGCGAAGCGGGTATCCGGGGAGGCCCGGCCGGCGACCTCTACGTGGTGCTGCACGTCAAGGGACATGCTCACCTGGCGAGGCGCGACCAGGACGTCATCTACGAGCTGAGGGTGAACATCGTGCAGGCCGCTCTCGGGGATCGCATCGAGATACCGACCCTCGAGGGCGTCGTCGAGATCGCGATCCCGGCGGGCACTCAGAACGGGCAGTCGTTCCGAATGGCGGGGAGAGGAATGCCGGACGTACGCGGCGGGCGCCGTGGAGACCAGTACGTCGTGGTGCAGGTGGTGGTCCCGAAGGACCTCACCGCCGAGCAGAAAGCCCTCCTCCGGAAGGTCGGAGGCCTGACCGGGAAGCCCGAGAAGGTCTCAAAAGGCTTCTTCGAGAAGCTGCGGGACGCGATCTCTCTCGACTGAGAGGAAACCACCTCCCTTCAAGCTGGCCAAAGCCCGCGGCATAACTTAGCCTTCTGCTGGGTAGTTATTAGGCTGAGCAGTCGCTCTGAACAGTATTAAGAGGAAGAATTGGCAAAGACCATCGATCTGGAGCTGACACGGGCCGAAGTGGAAGTATTGGAGCTGGAAGCCCGCCTTCGGGTGGTTCCTATGAACGACACCCAGCTCTCCGACGCCCTGAAGACGGCCTTGCTGGCCAAAAAGGAGCGCCTCGCCAAGCTCCGTACCCTTCACGCCGCCTCGAACCGGCCGAAGGACGGGGCGGAAGCCGATGAGGCAAAAAAGGCAGCCGCTATTCACGCCGGGCGGAGGGCGCCACTCAAGCGCTCCGTCCCGCAGCGTTCCAAGGCCAACTCGGGCAAGTAGCCGCCGGCATCGCCGGCGCCCCGGCCCTCGTCAGCGCCTGCGGAGAGGCGCGAAGGCTATCTTTGGTCTTGGTTTGGCGAGTGACTTGAAACCGTCTGAGGCACCGGACGCCAGCTCGATCCTCGGCAAGGGGACCGACGGCTGGGCCCGCCGGCGAAAACTGCCCCTCCTGAGCTCCTGGCGCGTCCCGCTCATAAACAGCATCGCCGGCGTAGTCATCATCGCGGCGGTGGCAGTGCGCCTGTGGGAGGCGAATCTCCCGAGGTCGGTGCTCCAGGAAGAGGGGGTGCTGATCGGAGTCGGGATCGTGTACGGCGCCGTCGCTGTCGCGATCCGGTCGTCAAACCTGTCCGCGCGAGTCGCGGTACAGCTCGGCCTGATGGCCTGCAACGTGCTGCTGACCGTCGCCGTCCTGGGCGTGGCCGGACCATGGCTCGGCAACGACCTGTTGCCGCTGTCAGCCGCGGTGTTCGCGACCATGCTGCTCTACTTCGACCTTGGCTTTCTGACGCGACATTTCCCATACGTGGTCGCCATCGCGCTCGCCGGCCTCGGCGCACTCTGGATCGAGGCTGTGTTCGTGCTCCGCGTGTCTCTCGGGGAGGTCGTGACCTGGGGGCTGGCGCTGTCCGGCATCGCTCTATTGGCGTACATCGCTCATTACGTCGTGGAGCGCAACCTCACGATGCAGGCCCAACGCCAGGCGTCGCTGCTGCACGCGATCAGCGACATCGGTGAGGGATTGGTCATCACCGAGGATGGCCGATTCGTCGCCGGCAACGCTGCCTACGAGCAACTGACCGGCTACAGCTCAGCGGAGCTTGCGGCCCTGCCGACCTTGATCGAGCTCGCTCCTCCGGAAGAGAAGCAGCGCCTTGCGGACCAGCTGGCGACGAGGCTCGGTGGGGGGGCGGCGCCCTTCCGCTACGAGTCGTCCTTGATGACGAAGGACGGGCGCCGAATCCAGATCGAGGCGGCCGTGCGAAGCCTCGGTGACGAAGGCCATCACCGGCTGCTCGCCCTGGTCCACGACATCACCGAGCGCCATCGGTCCGAGATTGCCGAACGCGACAGCGAGCGGCGCTTCCGCACCTTGTTCGAACAAGCGCAGGCGGGCATGTCGTTCGCCGGCCTGGATGGGCAGATATTTTCGGTCAACTCGGCTTTTTCCGACTGGCTTGGGTACACGGACACCGAGCTTCGAAGTCTGTCGATCATCGACATCACCCACCCCGAGGACATGGCCACGACCGAGGAAGCGCTGGGCCGAATGATGTCGGGGGAAGTGCCAGGTCTCCGGTTCGACAAACGCTTTGTCCGCAGGGACGGGCAGGCACTTTGGGCCGACGTGAATGTTCGCCTTGTCAGGGACGAGTCGGGCAAGCCGCTCCACTTCCAGATCGTGTCGGTGGACATCGGCGATCGCAAGCGGAACGAGGTCCTGCAGGCGGCCCGATTCGCGGTCACGCAGGCGCTCGTCACCTCGCCCGGATGGGACATTGCAGCACCGTCCGTCCTGGAGGGACTGTGCGAGGCGCTCGACTGGGAGCTGGCCGAATACTGGGAGGTCGACGCGACCCGCGAGGCAATGCATTTCGTCGCTTCATGGAAGCGCCCAGGCCGTGACACCTCCGCTTATGAGGCGACCGCACCTGGGGCGACCTACCGCCGCGGCGAGGGGCTGGCCGGCCGTGTGTGGGAAGGCGGGACTCCGGTGTCACTGACCGACGCCACGGCCGACGATCCCGCGAGGCCGGGCGCCGCGGTGGCTGCCGGGCTGCACGGCATCGCCGGTTTCCCGGTGCGCAGCGGGCGTCGCGTCATCGGGATGATCTCCCTTCACACGTGGGCGGCCCGGGACCTCGACGAAGGGCTGTTAGCGGTTATGAACGACGTCGGCTCCCAGATCGGCGAGTTCGTCGAGCGCAAGCGTGCCGAGGTGGCTCTACAGGACAGCGAAAAGCGCATGCGATCTGTGCTTGACAACGTCTCTGACGGCCTTGCGACCATCGACCAGGCCGGCGTCATCGAGTCCGCCAACCCTGCGGTCGTCAAGCTGTTCGGCTACGACGAGCAGGAGCTCGTAGGACAGCCGGCCGACGTTCTGATCGCCACGACGCATCGCAGTGGCTTCAGCAACTATCTGCAGCACCGGCTCACGCTCGACATCCCGATCAGTGCTGCACACGAATCGATGGGGAAGAGGAAGAGCGGAAGCCTGTTCGCGCTCGAGTTCGTGGTCAGCTCGATGCGGGTTGGGTCGCGCCACATGTTCATCGCTACGATGCGCGACATCTCCGAGCGCAAGGCGCACACGGACGCCCTCGAATATCAGGCCCTGCACGATGCCTTGACCGGGCTTCCCAACCGGAGCCTGTTCGGCGACCGGCTCCGCCAGGCGCTGCTGGCCGCGAGGCGAAACCAGAACATGTTCGGGGTCCTGCTGCTCGACCTCGACCGCTTCAAGGACATCAACGACGCGCTAGGTCATGACCGTGGGGACACCCTGCTGCAGGAGGTCACCGCGCGCCTGCGCGGCGTGCTTCGTGCGACCGACACCATCGCCCGCTTGGGCGGCGACGAGTTTGCAATCCTGACCACCGACGCCAAGCATCCAGACGATGTCATCGCCTCGGCTCGAAAGATCATGGGCGCGCTCGAAGGTCCGTTCGCAATCGCCGACCAGATGGTGGAGACCGGAGCCTCGATCGGAATCGCCCTCTATCCCGTCCACGGAGACGACCCGACGACGCTCCTGCGACGCGCCGACGTCGCGATGTACGTGGCGAAGCGATCGGGCGGAGGCCACGCCATCTACGCGCCGGACCAGGAGGCGCAGAGCCTTCGGCGCTCCGGTCTGGCAGGGGAGCTTCGCCGCTCGATCCCCCAGGGCGAGCTGGTCCTGCAGTACCAGCCGCAGATCACCCTCGCGACCGGCGCGGTTCACTCCGTCGAGGCCCTGGTGCGCTGGAATCACCCGCGTGAGGGCATGATGCCGCCGGATCGCTTCATTCCGATGGCGGAGGAGATGGGCATCATCCACCCGCTTACGGCCTGGGTGCTCGAGAACACGCTGGCGCAGCTTTGCAAATGGCAGGCTGCGGGCCTGGACCTGTCGGTGTCGGTCAACGTATCGCCTCGCTGCATCGAAGACCACTCCATGGAGGAGATGGTCGCTCGCGCGCTCGAGACGTCGAAGGTCGAACCGCACAGGCTCACCCTCGAGATCACCGAAGGCGTAGCCATGGCGGCGGCAGCGGCGAAGTCCCTCGCGAGGCTCAGCGAGATGGGGATCAGGCTTGCCCTCGACGACTTTGGCACCGGCTACTCGTCGCTTCTGTATCTGATGCGGCTGCCGGTCAACGAGATCAAGATCGACCGCTCGTTCGTGTCTGCCCTGGCGACCGACCCCGATTCGGGAGCGATCGTTCGCTCAGCGGTTGGCCTCGGACACAACCTCGGGTTGCGCGTGGTCGCGGAAGGTCTTCAGGACCGGGCGGCCGAGGCGCTGCTGATCGAGGCCGGTTGCGACGGGGCCCAGGGGTTCCTGGTTGGCCGGCCGATGGATGAGTCGGAGATCACCTCGTTCCTGCTGCAGCATTTCGGGCTGTCGGGGCAGCTCGACGGAGCGCCGGCGCAGCTCGACGGAGCGTCAGGTGAGCTCGCCGCGACCGCCGAGCAGGGCCATCCGGTAGATCTCGAGACTGCCTGACCGCCCGCGCACCGCGGACTGGCTGGTCAGCTCGCTCTGGAGCCTGTCGGCCACCGCACGGTAGACAGTACCGGTCATCAGCACTTCGCCCGGCCCGGCATTGGTGACCAGGCGGGCGGCGACGTTGACCACGTCGCCCAGCACGCCAAGCTCAGACCGATCGGCGGATCCGACCGCGCCGACCACGACCGGTCCGGACGCTATTCCGACTCCGACCTCGAGCCGAAAACCCCAATCCGCCGCGGACTTGCGGTTCAAAGCCTCGTTGGCACCGATCAAGCCGATCGCGGCCGCCATCGCCCGATCCACATGGTCGGGCTGCTCACCGCCGGCGCCGAACGTGGCCATGACACCATCGCCGACGAACTTCTCGACCACACCGCCGCAGATGGCGATCGAGCGGAGGACCTTCTTGAGGTGGGCATTCAGGACTTCGAGAAGGCCGGCCGGGTCGTGCGCGAATCGCTCGGTCAGCCGTGTGAAGCCGCGAATATCCGTGAACATGATGGACGCCGTTCGCACGACGGGCATCGGAACGCTCGGCCAGGTCAGAAGGCCAGGCCCCCGGACCTCGTACATCGCGCGCAGCTGCAGCAAGCGGTCGAGATCGTCAGGTTCGTACTGCGGCTCCGCCACTGCGAGCCCCTCGCGCATCAAATCGCCACCAGGTGGGCGGCCAGATCGGCCGCTACCTCGGCTGCAGCCTCCGCCGCCAGGATCTTGGAGATCAGGTTCGCGGCTGCCTCGGCCATCCCCGGCCCTTTGCGCAGCACGGCCGACACGCCCGCCTTCTGCACGGAAAGGATCTCCTCAGAATCGAGGTCCTTAAGCGTGACGATCACGACCGGAATCCCCGGCCCGTAGTTGGCCCTCAGGCGCTGGAGGAAGGCCTCGCCCTGGAGCCCAGGCAGAACGAGATCCAGCACGATGGCGCGGGCTTTCTTCTTGGTCATCAGGTGCTCGGCCGTCTCGGCGTCAGGCGCCCAGACCGAGGTCATGCTTCTCGCGGACAGCTCGGCTTCCAGGAGATGCGCGAAACCCGAATCGTCTTCGACCACGAGCACATCTCCGGTCTCGGCCGGATCGCGAACCACTGGCACCGAAAAGTAGAAGATTGCGCCCTGACCAAGGCCCTTGGATGACGCGCCGATCTTGCCGCCGTGGGCTTCGACGATGTTCTTGCTGATCGCCAGGCCCAAGCCGGTGCCTTTGATCGCGCGACGGTCCGCTGAATCGACTCGATAGAACTTGCTGAAAAGTTGCGCGAGCGCTTCGCTTGGTATGCCCAGGCCTTCGTCCTGAACATAGATCTCGACCATGCCGTTGACGACTTTGGCGCCGACGATGATCGAGCCGCCGTCGGGAGAGTATTTGCGCGCATTTGAAAGTAGGTTGGCGACCACCCTGAAGATGGCCTCGCTGTCAGCCCGGACCAGCGGCAAGTCGTCCGGCAGCCTGATGGCGACCGGAGTGTGAGAGTGAATGCTCGCATCCTCCCTGAAGAGCTCGACCGAACGCTTGATCAGGGCTGTGATGTCGGCCGGAGCGAAGCGCAGTGAAAGGTGACCGCCCTCGATGCGACGGAGATCGAGGAAGTCGTTGATGAGGGCGGTCAGACGGTGACCCTCCTGCAGCATGATCCCCAGGTATTCCTTGCGCTTGTCGTCTGTGACCTCGCGCGTCGCCAGGAGCTCGGTGAAACCGACGATGCTGGCGAGGGGCGTCCGCATTTCGTGACTGACCATCGAAACCATCTCGTCCTTGGCACGACTGAGTTCTGCGCTGCTCTCTGCGCGAGCCTGCGACTGGTTGAGCTCCAGCTCGAGTCGGTGGCTCTCAGTGAGGTCCTCCGCCAGGGCAAGACGTGCGTTGTGCTGGTCGAACACAACCGCATGCGATGTGAGGACGACCTCAACGGTAGAACCGTCCTTCAACAGGTGGCGCCACGGCCCGGACTTGTCAAACGCAGGCATCTCAGTCCCGATCAGCTCCAGCAGCTTCGCAACGTCTTGGGGTGGTCGTATGTCCTTGATGGTCATCTTGAGGAATTCTTCGCGCGAGTAGCCATATTGGTCCACTGCGGCGTCGTTCACCTTGAGGAAGGCGAGGGTATCCACGTCATACAGCCACATCGGCTGAGGGTGATCTTCGAAGAGCATTCGATAGTTGCCCTCCGAGACCACTGCCGCTTGTTCGTCGTTGAGCCGGTCGGCCAGCTCACGCGACACAGTCGCCATGAGCCTGTCGAAGTCTTCGGCGAGATCCGTCACCTCAGTTGCCCCAGTTCCGCCGACAGCCTTGACGGCGTCGCTGGGTGTAGAGCTCCGCATGATCACGCTCAGCCGTCGAATCGGCGCCGCGATTCGCCGGTAGACGACGAACGCGACCACCAGCATCGCGCTGACGCCGGCCACGATGACGGCGAGGCTGCGGTTGGCAAGCTGATCGGCGGTTGAAAGCGCGGCAGCCTCATCGGCCCCGACGAACAGCTCCCAACCGACTGACTCGATGGCAGTCTGCGCATATATGCGGTTCGTGCCGCTTAGATCCGGACGGGTCAGCGGGTCCGCCGCTTTCGCGAACGCGGTACCAGAAGGGTTGGTGCCGATCCAGCGCGCGGGGTCGATTGACCGCGCGACGACAGCCTGGCCGCCCCTGCTCGTGATCAAGAACTCGAGCTGGTGGATTCCGCTGCCATATTCGGATTCCAGCTGGGCGCCGAGCGGCGCCAGATCAAGGAACCAGGCGAAGGCACCCATTCCGGCAATCGGATATGAGATGACGACCGCCTGATTGCCGGTCCCGACGTCCAGGGTCGGTGCGACGACAACAGGTGTTGCGCTCAGAAGCCAGCTCTGGCCTTTGTAGGTCGAGGATCCGCCGAGGACTGTTGACTTGCGCGAGGAGCACACGACTGAGCCATCGAGCCGGAGGAGGTCGATGTGGCCGCTTGTAAAGGCACCGATCGGCGCGAAGCCGAGGGTGCATTTGGTCGGGTCTGCATAGAGCTGCGCAATGCTGGGATCTTTGACGAGCGGGCTGGAAAGGGCGCGGATCTGGTCAAACGCTGCATTTAGCTGCTTGGTCGCCCTTTGCCCGGCGAACGTCGAGTCGGCGCTGGCGGACTGCCGGGCATCGTGCTCCGCAATGCTTTTGACTGCCAGGGCGGCGGCAAATGCAACAGCGATGAGCACGGCCATGAACAGGGCCATGTAGTTTCGAAGCGACCAGCCTTTTCGCCCACGAGTCGGGTTGGTCTCGCTTCCAGGTGCGTTGACCATCACATCTCGAGCGCTTCTTCAACCCGGGTGACCAGGTCGAGTGGCGAAAAGGGCTTTGTCAGGTAGAAGTCGGCGCCTGCGATCAAGCCGGCCTCAACGTCTTTCTCCTGCGTCTTAGAGGTCAGCAGGATGACGCGGGTGGCCTTGAGCTCTGGATCCGCCTTGATCGATCGCAGCACCTCGAGGCCTGTTCGCCCGGGCATCTGCACATCGAGCAGGACCAGTGACGGCTTCTGCTTCTGGATCATCTCCCAGGCCTGCTCGCCATCGACGGCCTCGACCACCGTGTAGTCGTCCGACTCGATGGTCGCGTGGACCAAGAGTCGCAGGCTCGGCTCGTCGTCGGCTATGAGCACGGTCCGCAGGACCTGGAGCGGGGGCGGAGTCCCAGCCCTCATTCCGTCACTCTGCCGGGTGACAACGCCTCCGCGATCAAGGCGACCGCGGCCTGCGGGGCTCCGGCCTCCTTTGGCAGGACCGCCATGGCGCCTGCCGCCTCGAGCGCCGATATCTCGCCGGGTTGGAGGTTCTTCACGGTGACCACCACGACCGGGAGATGCGAGGCCCCGCCCGCCCGCAAGCGATTGAGAAAATCTTCCCCCTGGATGCCTGGCAGCTGCAAGTCGAGGACGATTGCCGCCGGCGTCATGGCCACGAGGAGACGCTCTGCGGTTTCAGCATCGGGAGCGCGCACCGTAGCGAAACCCTGCGTGGCGAACTCCGCCTTCACGAGGCTGGCAAACCCGGCGTCGTCTTCAACGATCAGGACCTCTCCCGACCCCGCCTCCGGTTTCGAGATGGGAAGCGTGAACTGAAACCGTGCGCCCCTGCCGAGACCCTTCGAGCTAACCACGACCTCGCCGCCGTGGGCCTCGATGATCCTGTGGTTCATGGCCAGCCCGAGCCCGGCGCCTGGGCCCTGCCTGCGAACCATGCTGTCAGCGCGGTAGAACTTACGGAATAGGTTCGGCAGCGCTTGCGCTTCAATGCCAACGCCGTGGTCCTTGATCGATACCTCGACGAAGCCGGCTCTCAGGCGGGCGATGATCCTGATCGCACCGCCATCGGGCGAGAACCTGCGAGCGTTGGAAAGGAAGTTGGCGAGGACCTCGAGGATCGCTTCGGCGTCGGCCGAAACGAGTGGGAGCTGCTCAGGCGCATTAATGGTGATGGGCCTCCTGTCGTCTTGGCCGGCGGCGACTACGGCACGGTTGAGCAGCGAGCCCAGGTCCACCGGGGCCAGGTTCATCGGACGGTGACCTGTCTCCAGGCGTTGCAGCTCCACCGCGTTGTTGATGAGCGCGGTCAGCCGGCGGCCTTCTCGCAGCAAGAGTCCGGCGTACAGGCGACCCTGGTCAGCGGTGATGTCACCGGAATCGATGAGCTCGGCAAAGGAAATCATGCTGGCCAGTGGTACTGAGAGCTCGCGGGTCCGAATCGTCACCAGGTCGTCATCGGCGCGGTCGGTCCGCCGTATGGAGCCCTTCTCTGCGACCCGAGGCATCGCGCTGGGGCCGCCGGGCTGCGAGGTCAAATCGATGGCATCGAGCAGTCGTGGTGTTGGATGGGTAGGGGTCACAGTCGCATCTCAGCAGCGCGCACAGGCACCGCCTCGGCTGTGCGCCAAGGGCCGCCCTCCTCGTACGCCACCTGAGGCTGCTCGGAAACCAGACACGCCGTCCAGACACCGAGGATGTAGCCCAGGGTGAACAGGGCGAGAGCGAGGCCCATTAGTGGCATGAGTCAGGTGTACGCGCAAATGCCCACAAAGTCGCCATGAGCTAACACTGCCCTCGTGCCCCTCTATGCGTAGGGGTTCCCGCCCTGAGCAGGGTTTCAGGTCCAGGGTTTGGGGGCCGGGCGTCGCGGCCTTAAAGGATGCCTATAGCTCGATCAGGCCCAGGCGGGCGGCTGCGATCACCGCCTGGAGCTTGGAGTGCACGCCGAGCTTTTCGATCACGTGGCGAACGTGCCACTCCACCGTGTGAGGGGCGATGCCCAGAAGCTTGGCGAGCGTACCGGTGTCGTGGCCTTCCGCAAGCAGCCGGAGCACGTCGAGCTCGCGCGGCGTGAACTCGTTGAACAGCTTTTCACGATCCTCCTTGTCGGTGACCACCTTCCGCTGTCGTGCGATCGCCTTCGCGAAGAGCGCGACGGGTATCAAAACTTCGCCGATCGATGCCCTGCGGACAGCCTCGATGATCTGGTCGGCGGTCGCCGACTTGGTCAGATATGCCGTGGCTCCCGCATCAATGGCATCCAGCAGGGCAGCCTCGGACTCGTCGGCGCTGTGGAAAACGATCGCCGTGGCCGGGGCAGCCGACCGAATCTTGCCCGCGGCGGCAGAGCCGCTCAGGTCGGGAAGCCGGAAGTCCATGAGGACGACCGCGGGCTTGGTCGTGGCGGCCAAGGCCGCGGCCTCGTTGCCGCTGCGCGCGATTCCGCACACGCTCAGGTCATCCTGGCTGTCCAGGACCCTGGCGATCGCGGAGGCAAGGAGCGGATGGTCCTGCACGACGAGCACCGTCACCGCCGTGATCGCCACTGGGCTCAAGCTGGGCACCGCTCTAAGACCTCTGTCGGAACCCTCCGGGGTTCACCTTAGTCCTTCCCGGCCGGCCGAACCACGCAAGGCTTCGCTGGGATAAGCGTGAAAAGGCAACAACTGTGCCGACATCGTATTCGGACGGCTGCCACTCGTGTTGGCTGTCTCCCGCAATTAGGGTCTGTTTATATAGTCATAAGGAATCTCAGTGGTAACCAAGAGGTCGGTCCGAGAAAACCTGCTTACCGCCGCCTACGAGCTCTTCAGCCAGAAGGGGATCAAGGCCGTAGGCGTCGACGAGATCATCGGCCGAGCCGGCGTGGCGAAAATGACGTTCTACCGCCATTTCCCGACCAAAGACGATCTCGTTTTGGCATTCCTCGAGCGGCGAGAGCAGTTGTGGACTCGCGAGTGGCTGGAGGCCGAGATCAGCAAACGGGGTGGATCACCGAAGGAGCGCCTCCTGACAATTTTCGACATCTTCGACGAGTGGTTCAATAGAAATGACTTCGAAGCGTGTTCCTTCATCAGGACCATGTTCGAAACCCTGGCGCCAGAGGAGAGCAGGGTGCTGTCGGCTTCTCGTGCGTACCTGGCCAACATCAGAGACGTGGTGCAGCGCCTGGCCGAGGAGGCGGAGGTGCCCCGGCCGGCGGAGCTGGCCGCGAAATGGCAGCTGCTGATGGCCGGCTCGATTGTGGCGGCTGCATACGGTGATCGGAAGGCGGCCCGACACGCAAAGGAGACTGCCGAGCTGCTTTAGGAGTAAAAAGCCTGTGAGGCCATCGATTTGCATGGGCAGATGACCTGATTTCGTAGGGAGACTTACCGGGCCGCAGGCGTAACACTGAGGTATGGCTTTATCGTGGGCGACGAGTGCGCAGAGCGGGCTGGCGCTTTGAGCCTCATCACCCGGAGTGGGATCCGCAAACGGCAGACTGTCCTCATCGTCGACGACGAGGCCGACCTTCGCGTGCTCCTCCACAGCGCCATCGAGTCGCCTTACTACGAGGTGATCGAGGCACGCGACGGCGACGAGGCATGGGCCTTGATCAAAGAACGAAAGCCCGCCCTCGTGGTCCTGGACGTCAAGATGCCGCGCCGGTCAGGCCTGGATGTGCTCAGCGCCATTCGGGCCGACCCTGAGCTGAGGGGCACGCAGGTGATGATGCTTACGGCGAGCAACTCCCAGGCCGATATCGATGCGGGCATCCGTGCCGGCGCTGATTTCTATCTGACCAAGCCGTTCTCGCCTGATGATCTGCTCGCCCGCATATCTGAGGCGATCGGTCAACGAATACCGTCCTGGTAGGTGCGCAAACAGGTCGAGTGATGGAAATCCGTAACGACCCACCGGCCGGAGCCTTTGCATTGAGTGGTGTCGCGCGTTTGCGTCGAGAGCCGGCAACCCCCTCCACGCAGCCGGCTCAGAAGGTCGCGCTAGGACAGGCGCTGGCCGGACGGGTCGCGGAGTCCACACGGATGATCGCCCAGGGAGCGGCCGCAGCCGGACTCTCCGAGCTGGCCTCGCGGCGATTTGCCAAGCCAATTCGCCATGTTCACAATGTCGCAAGCCGCATCATCGCGAGGTTCCTGACTACCGGTGAGGGCAGCACCGAAAAGGAACGCAACTTCATGGGCCGCCTTGGGATCATGGCGGCGCTTTACGGCCTGTCGGTGGGGACTGTTGCCCGGTCCTACCTTCTGTGGCGCGACATCAACCTGCGCGTGCTCGAAGAAGAGGTCAGTCGCCTGGGCACTGCCCTCCTGGTCTCTGACGAGGCACATGAAATCATCCGGTCGACTGCAGACACTGGCATCGTGCGCATGGCGCGTGCATACGACTATCAGATGAACGTTGTCGGCCGTCGCGAAGCTGCCATCACGGTTGCCCTCCATGACAGCGAATCCCAGCTCCAGGCGGCGGTCGCGGACATCTCGAGGAAAAACGAACTGCTGTCCGCGGCGATGGACGAAATCTCGGTCAAGAATGTGCAGCTCAACGCGGTGAACAGACAACAGTCGGATTTCATCGCCAATGTCAGCCATGAGCTGCGCACTCCGTTGGCGGGAATCCTCGGCTTCACAGAACTGCTCCTCCAAGGTGCTGATGGTGAGCTGGAAGAGGACCAACGGCGGGACATGGAAGAGGTCCAGTCCGGGGGTCAGCTGCTGCTTGCGTTGGTCAACGACATCCTGGACGAATCCCAGATCGAAGCCGGAAAGATGGCTCTGGAACCAGAGTGCGTCGATCTCAAGGTCGTGATCGAGTCGGTGCTTGCGACACTTCGGACGCTGGCCGAAAGCAAGGGACTGTACCTCCGCTCGGAGATCGCCGACGGAACGCAGGCATTGGGCGATGAGCGGCGGTTGAAGCAGATCATGACCAACTTGATCGGCAACGCCATCAAGTTCACTGACGCGGGGGGCATCACGATCCACTGCCTGCCGTGGTCAGGCTTCTGGCGCGTCAGCGTCATGGACACCGGCATCGGTATGCCCGAAGACGGCCGCGAGCTGGTCTTCGAGCGCTTCAAACAGCTTGATCCGAGCATCACGAGGCGATTCGGGGGCACTGGCCTTGGACTGTCCATCGCCAAGGGTTTGGTGACGATACAGGGCGGTGAGATGGGTGTCGACTCCACAGTCGGGAGAGGAAGCACCTTCTGGTTCACGGTTCCGGCGTACACCCACCCGGAGCCGCACTCACGGGGCTGAGCTCAGTGCGGCCTCGGCTCTGGCTCGGCCGCCACCGCCACCATCGCTCCGGCCAGCTTCCGGAGGTCGGCGACGAGCGGATCGGTGGGGTCGGAGGTGACCAGCGGCCGTCCGCTGTTGGCTGCACGATCAAGGGCCTCGGAGTGCTGGACGACGAAATCCGGCCTGCGGCCCAGAACGCTCGTCGCGGTGTCGATATCGATGGCTTGGGCGGTGCTGTAGTTGAGGACCAGGCGCACCCGCTCTCCGGAAACGCCGAGCTTGTCGAACAGGTCGAGGCATCCCCGAGTCGCCTTGAGCGAGGGAAGAGAACCCGAGGTAACCAGGCAGACCAGGTCGCTTGTGTCAAGGGCAGTCAGGGTCCGTTCGCTGAACGAGGCCGGCGCGTCGATGAGCACATACGCGCAGGTTGAGCTGAGGCGGTCGATGGCCAGCTGGATGGCGGGCAATGTCACGAGCTCGGCGCGTTCCGGGAGGTCGGCGCCCACCACCAGTCGCACGCTGCCGGACTCGGTGATGAATCCATCGAACAATGCTTCGTCCACAAGAGTTCCTGGGGGCGCTTTGAGGTCTGCCAGGGTTTGGTTCGGATGGACGTTCAAGTAAACGGCCGAGTCGCCGAACTCCACGTCGAGGTCGAGCAGGCCGACCGGCCTCGAGGACTGAGCGGCCAGCAGCACGGCCACGTTGACCGCAAGTGACGTTGTGCCCACCCCGCCTTTTGCATGGCAGAAGAGGATCACCCGGCCGCGGTTGGCACGGGCCGCTCCGCCCGCCGACCGTCGCAGCAGCGATTGGACCTTGGCTTCGAGGATGGCCAGCTCGAACGGCTTGGGCAGGTAATCATCCGCGCCGACCGCGTAGCCCGCAAGCGCGTCGTGTGCCTCGCCCATTTCGGAGAACATCAAGACTGGAACACTTGCCGTCCGGTGATGCTTGCGGAGTCGTGACGTCAGCTCGATGCCGTTCAACTCAGGCATTCGAACATCCGTGATGACAAGATCCGGCACGCGCTCGTGGATCAGCTGCAGCGCTTCGATTCCATCGCGGGCCTTGCGTACCCGATATCCCGTTCGCTCGAGGAAACCGCCAACCATCTTTTGGATCACGCGATCGTCATCGACCAGGACAATGTCATCTGCCGGCATCAGGTGGGCTCCATTGTCAGCTTCGAGGCGATCGCGCGTGCGAGGTCGCGCCGGGAATACCCGCCGAGCGCGGAGAGATCTTCGCTGCCATCGCCTCTCATCATCGCCAGGCCCGCGGCTCCAAAAGCGCGGCGTGCTTCGCGCCGGTCCCCCGCAAGCTCGAGGGCAGCTCCCAGCTGGAAGTAGGCGATCGCGAGGTTCGGGTCAAGGTAGGTCGCCTGGCGAAATGCACGGACCGCCGCTCGCAGGTCGCCGCTGGCGGCAGCGGCATCACCTTCCAAAAGCAGACCCGGCAGATCGGCAGGCGGCCGCGGGTCCTGACGCTTCCAGGGAGCCGGCGGGGCGGGGACCGGAGCCGAGAGGCGCCGGTAGCAAAATGCGCCCGCCACTCGGCAGGTCTCGAAGTACGCGGTCATGCGCCCGGGCGAGTCTGAGTGGCCCAGGAACAGGTGCCCGCCCGGTGCGATCCGGTCGGCGATGCGGCGAATGCATCTCTCTGATTCCTCCTGGCCGAAGTACATGAGGACGTTTCGGCAAAACACCACGGTGGACTGGGGCACCACCGAGTTGGCGGCTTCGTGGGCCAGATTGTGGTGCGCGATGCGCACGCTGCGTCGCAGAAAGGGAGCGATCTCATATCCGCCGTCCGCGTCCTTGACCAGGTACCGCTTGCGACGCTCGATCGACAATCCTTGGACCTCGCGCTCTGTGTACTGGGCCTTCTCGGTTCGCGCCAGCGCGCGGAATGAGACATCGGTGGCGACAACGTGCCAGTTGCGCCGCCCCGTTTCGTCGAGCAGCATCGCCAGGCTGTACGGTTCCTGGCCGTTGCCGCATCCGGCGCTCCACACCGTTTGGGGCGAGCTGCCTGCATCGCGACCGAGCTCGGCCAGCGCGACGAATTGGGTTGGATCCCGAAAGAAAGCACTGTGTTGAACAGTGACCCGGTCCAACAGATCATCAAACGCGGCAGGTTCCGTGTCGACCATGTCGACGTAGTACTGGACTGGAACGCCGGCCAGCTCCGCGCTTTCCTGGAGCAATCGTTCCAGCCTGGCGCGGCTGGCCGGCTCGGCTTTGAGTCCCGCACGCGAGCGGAGAAGTCGAGCTGCGTGGTCGAGCGGGTTTGCATTCGGCACAGCGTCGAGAGCAGACAGCGTCATCGCGAGCTAACGGGCTCCGCGCGATGAATTCGTGCCGATGCGGTGACGTTTGGCGCTCCGTTTTCCCTGAGCGCTGTGTCGGCGGTCCGACCCAACAGGCGCGAAACGGCGGTGAGCAGGCCTGCCTCGTCGAATGATGCCTTGACGATGTAGCCATCCGCCCCTGCATCGAGGCCGCGCTGGTGATCCTCATCGCTCGCACGTGAGGAGACGATCAGCACCGGAACATTGGCGAGTCGCGGATGGGCCCGGATGCCACGGATAAGCTCGAAGCCGTCCACGCCGGGCATCTCGAGGTCGGTGACCACGAGGTCTGCGGGCTGCGCGGTGAGCATCTCAAGCGCTTCAGCTCCGTCACTGGCCGTGCGGACTGCATAGCCACCCCGCTCCAGTATCGACCGCTGGAGCTCGCGCACCATCAGCGCGTCATCGACGACCATCACCGAGAGCTGGCGTTTGGGCTCAGCAGGCTTGTCTGTCTCCCTGGATGCGGTTTCGGCAAGTGCGGCGCTGCGCTCGATGAGGTTGGGAACATCTAACACGAGGAGGATCGAGCCGTTGGGCTCGATGCTGGCGCCGCTCACCGCCTTGAGGCCGCGTAGGCGGCCTGTCAGGCCACGGACCACAACGTCACGTTTCTGAAGCACGGTCTCGACCTGGAACGCGTGCGCGTTGCCTGCAGTCCCGAGCAAGACCCATGGGCCGGTGCCGGCGCTGGGTAGACCGAGGAGCGTTGCGAGGTCGGAAACCGGAACCGCCTTCCCGTCGACGACTGCCAGGTTCCTCCCACTGACGACCTGGACGTTCTGCGCCTCGAGCATGCGGATGATCCGGTGAAGCGGCAGCGCGAACGACTGGCCGCCGATGGAGACGATGAGGCATGCCACGACGGTCAGCGTGATCGGCACCACGATCCGGAACTCGGCCCCAATCCCAGGATGGTTCACGACCTCGATCTCGCCGTGGACTGCCGCGACAGCGGTCGCCACCACATCGAGGCCGACGCCTCGCCCGGACTCCTCGGTGAGGACCTTCGCGGTTGATACCCCGGCGCGAAAGATCAGCTGCAGGGACTCTTGCTCGGTGAGCCCGTCGACGTTGACGCCGTTTGTGGTCGCGGCGGCCCGAACGGCGGCCACGTTGATGCCGGCGCCGTCGTCGGTGATCGCGATGACGACCTTGGAGCCGACCTGTGTCGCGTGGAGCTGGACCAGCGCCTGCGCCGGTTTACCATCCGCCAGCCGCTGGGCGGGGAGCTCGACACCGTGACCGACCGAGTTCCGAACCAGGTGGAGAAGGGGTGAAGCGAGCTCCTCGAGGACCCCGCGGTCGACCTCGATGTCCTCGCCGATCATCTCCCAGCGCACGTCCTTGCCGGCTGCGCGTGCGACATCGCGGACAGTACGGTGGAGGATCGGCTCGAGAGTGCCGACCGGCACCATTCGAGTGCGCTCGGTTACTTCTTGAAGTCGGTTGATGACCTTGGTGAGCTCGCGGTATTCGGTTACCCCATCGGGGTCGACCCGCAGCTCGGACCCGAATACGTGGCCGACCCTCAGCTGCGCGGCCGAGGCTTCGCCGACCAGCCGGTTGAGCTCGTCGATTCGCGCCACCGGCACCTCGAGGGTCGAAGCGTCTACATGGGTGGTGCCCGAACGGTTCCCATCGGGAACGGCGGCCGCGGCAGTCGCGCGCGCCTGTGGCAGGGGGGCGGGGACCACGACCGGCATCGTCACAAACGGCGGCGGAGTCACCAGCCTCGGGGCAGCAACGGGCAATGGCGATGGCGCCGGCATCTGAACCGCGGCGGCCGGCGCCACCTGAGGTTCAGCGTCCGTGACCGCCGCTCCAGTGGTCGGGAGAAGGCGTTCGAGGGCGGCTTCGTCGCTCGCATCTTGCTCGCCGTTGGAAGCCCCGGCGATGAGCCGGCCCAGTCCGTCGACCACGCGGAGCATGGCATCTGTCAGCTCGGGGGTCGAGCGACGTTTGCCCGCTCGCAGCTCGACCAGGAGGTCTTCGAGCCTGTGAGCGAGACGGCTGACCCGCATCATGCCGACCATCCCGGCCGCACCCTTCATCGTGTGCGCCTCGCGAAAGATCCCATCGATCACGGACTGGTCATCGGGTGCGGACTCGAGCGCAAGCAGCCCGGAGGTGATGCGCTCGATATGGCCCTTGGCCTCTTCGACGAACAGTGGGCGGAACTCGTCCTCTAACTCGCCCATTTCATGTCCAGCCGGTTCTTGACCAGCTCCTCGATGTCGACGAGCACCACCAGGCGTCCCCCGTTGCTGTAAACGCCGAGCTCACCCGGCTGGGTGCCCGGTCCGACCGGTGCCTCGAAGTCGGCTGCAATCGGCAGCTCTTCTGCCGCGAGGGCGACCATGTCCTTGTCCCCGCTCACCAGGACTGCAAACGGCGGGTCGACGAGAGCTCCGGTCCCCGTCAGCACGCCTGTGTCGACGAGCGGCACGATCTCTCCGCGTAAGTTCACCACTCCGAGCAGGGCGCTTGGCGACAGAGGCACACGAGTCACCAGCGGATGCCGCAGGACTTGATGAACCGTCGACATCGGTACTGCGAAGAAGACGGCGTTCACTGCGATCACGAGCACGCGCATTATTGGTTTATCTCCTGGCTCGATCCACGAGCCTCCAGGTCGGATGCCATGGCTGCTTGGTCTGCCGCGGTTGAAGCTGCCTCCTGTGCGGCGGCCTCCACTGCGCGGCTCCTGGCCGCGATCAGCTCTATGGCGAGCTTGACGCTGTCCGTGGCGGTCTGTTGCGCCTGCACCGCCGGCTGGACCTTACCGCTTATCTCAGACATGCTCTGGGTCATCGCCATCCAGCGATCGAGCTGCTGGCCGCGCCGCTCGATGGCGGCGACCGCCTCGGAGCTGGTTGCCTGGGCACCGTCGGTGAGCTTTGCGATCTGGGCCGCCGCAGCCTTGGAGCGCTCGGCGAGCCGGCGCACCTCGTCCGCAACCACCGCAAAACCACGTCCAGACTCCCCGGCGCGGGCGGCTTCGATGGCTGCGTTCAGTGCAAGCAGCGCGGTCTGGTCAGCGATGTCGTTGAGGAGCTCCAGCACTCCTTTGATCTCCTCTACGCGCCTGGCGTTTGCCAGCGTGCGGTCGCTCGATCCCTGTAGGTCGGTCTGGGCGCGTTGGATGTTTGCGCGCAGCTCTCCGGCCTGGTTGACGACGTCGGCCATCGAGTCCGCGATCGAAACAGAACTGGCTGCAAGCACCTGAAGCTCGGCGGACGTCTGCGCGGCGGCCACCGTCTGCTCGGTGGCGGCGGCGGCCAGGCGCTCGGCCGAATCAGAGGCACGCTTGGCGGACTCGCTGGCCTCAGCCCGGATCCGTGGCGAGTCCCTGCCGATGCGATCGAGGAGTGCGTTGAAGGTAACGACCAGGCGACGGACTTGTCCTCCACCGCCCGGGACCAGTCGTGACGACAGGTCACCGGACTCGACAGTGGCTGCCAGGCGGGACAGCGCCACCACGGGTCGGACAATCAACCATGTCGACAGCGCGAGAATGGCGACGAGCACGAGCATCGCGCCGAGTCCCAGCCAGATTCCCCCATGCGCGACGTCGAAGTAAGCCGCCAGGATGTCAAAAGGCAGGATCACGACAAGCGTGCTCATGAGCACCCATGCGAAAAAGCTGTCCCACAGCCTTGGCGTGGTCTCTGGCTGCCTGGGTTCAACTGGTGGGGCTTGGGCCAAGCGTGGATTCCGATCACCTGGCTTAAGCACTTGAAGCCTGATCGGCGTTGCGTCGGTGATGCCCTTGCGCGCGGGTGCGGGCACGACCGAGACCACTGAGCGCTGTGGCGGCCTATTGGAGTCCACGTTCAATCTCCGTGCTCTGACCGAGGGCGCTCCGATAATTTGTCGACCATGCGAGATTGGCGGCGAGCTGGCCCTGCCGCGACGCAGCCAGGGCGATGCCCTGGGCGGTAGCCGCCACCGAACGGCTGCCTTGAGCGATCTGCTCGATGGCCACAGTCGCCACATCGACAGTCGAGCGCTGCTCCTGTGTGGCGAGCTGGACTCGACGGCTCGCCTCGGCCATCGATCCCACCATCGCAAGCCACAAAGCCATCTGCTCACCGCGACGCTCAACCGCCATCACCGTCGCGGCCGTCTGTTCCTGGGCGCCTTCGACCAGCTTGGCGATCTGGGCGGCTGCAGCTTTGGAACGCTCGGCGAGACGCCGCACCTCGTCGGCGACCACGGCGAAACCCCGCCCGGCATCACCAGCTCGAGCGGCTTCGATGGCGGCGTTCAATGCGAGCAGGTTGGTCTGATCGGCGATGTCGTTGATGAGGAGCAGGACGCCTTCGATGTCGCCGACTCGTTGCGCGAGCACCATCACTCGGTCAGCTGCGACCTTCAGCTCGGCGGTCGCCATCGCGATCTTGGCCTGGACCTCGTGGGCCTGGGTTGAAACGACGGCCGCGGTTTCTGCGATGGATAGGGTGCCTCGCGAGAGCTCCTCCATGCTGGATGAGGTTTGGGTCGCCGCCGCGGTCTGCTCCAGCGTGGCGGAGGCGAGCTCCTCGGCTGCCGTGGCGAGATCGGCCGCCGAATCGGCGACCTCGCCTCGGAGACTGAAGAACATGGCTGCGAGCCGCTCGAGCATGGAGTTGAATGTCTGCCCCAGGAGGCGTATCTCGTTGCTGCCTCCGGGCTTGACGCGTACTGACAGATCTCCAGACTCGACCTGGGCTGCGGCGCGAGACAGGGCGATGACCGGGCGGATCAGCAAGCGGGCCGCGAGGCCGGTGATCGCGACGAGAAGGACCGTGGCCAGGAGCTCCGGCCCGATTCCCCACGGGGCGAGCAGGTTAGGCAGCAGGCCGGCGATGATAAAGAAGGGCAGCGCGACCGCCAGCAAGCTCAGCAGCATCCGCGCAAAGAAGGTGTCCCATATGTTCTGGCCGGCCATGCTCATCCGGCTAGACATGTTGTCCTCCGACGCCAACTTCAACATGTGAGCGCTCATTCCAGCGTCGCGAGCGTGAAGCTCCGGTTCGAGTTTCCTAAGCGCCACGATCACCCTCACCGGTGTTGTCCCAGGCGGAGCCGGCCAGCTCCGCAGCCAGCTCACCCTGTCGAGCCGCTGAGGCTGCGATCTCCTGGGCGGTGATCGCCACCGAGCGGCTGCCTTCAGCGATGTGCTCGATCGCACGCACGACTTGCTCGGTCGAGGAGCGCTGCTGCTGGCTGGCCAGCTGAACCTGGCTGCTCACCTCGGCCATCGCCTTCATCATCACGAGCCCGCGGTCCATCTGCTTCACGCCCTTCTCGAGAGCCATGACCGTGTCGGTGCTCTGGGCCTGGGCCCCCTCGACGAGCTTGCCGATCTGGGCGGCGGCGGACTTGGAACGCTCTGCCAGCCGGCGGACCTCGTCGGCGACGACCGCAAAGCCACGGCCGGCGTCGCCCGCGCGGGCGGCCTCGATGGCG
>JALZAL010000206.1 GCA_030948325.1 Candidatus Dormiibacterota bacterium | reverse complement strand
GTGTAGACGGAAACCGCTCCCGCCGTGTCCGCCGCCTTTTCAGCCGCCAGGTGGATCTCGATCAGCCTGTCCATCTCGGGTGGTTTCATTGCGTAGCCTCCTCAGCCATGAAGAAACGGCGACTCGCTCTCGTGAGACACTATATCTCATAACGAGACGTGGAGTATTGTGGTGGTCGATGAGTAGTCCTAAGGCCCCAAAAAACGAAGCGCTTTCGTCCGGCCGCATGCGCCACCGACAGAAGAATCGCACGCGCAAAGCGCTGCTCAACGCAGCAGCTGAGCTCGTAAGGCAGGGCCGCGAGCCAACTGTTGCCGAGGTCGCCGAGGTTGCGGAGGTCTCCAGGGCGACCGCCTATAGATACTTTCCGACCCAAGAAAGCCTGCTCGTCGAGATGCGCATGTTCGCCCCCGAGGGACCGATTGAGATGTTCGACAGAGTCGTTCTCGAAACCGGCGATCCGGTCGAGCGTGTGGGCGTGCTCGCCCGGCAGGTGTCCGAGTGGGCTTTCCAGAACGAGACGGCGCTGCGCACGTGGCTGAGGCTGTCGTTGGATCCGGAGACCGGTGTCAAACGCCCCGGTCATCGCATCCGGTGGATCGCTGAGGCTCTGCAGCCACTTCAGGGAAAAGTCGATGGCGCCACGCTCGATCGGCTCTCCGGCGCCCTGACGATGCTCTTGGGCATCGACCCGATCATTCCTCTGACAGACTTCGCAGAGTTACCAGCTGCTGAGGCGATCGAAGTCATCGAGTGGGCGGCTCGCGCCCTTGTCCGATCCGTTGTGGACGACGTCGTCATTCAGGCAGCTCCAATCACGACTCCGATTTGAATGCGATCAGCCCTGGCGCTCGAGGGCTAAAACTGGGATCACGCGGTCGGTCCGCTTCTCATAGGCGGCAAAGGGTGGCCAGATCCTTGTCATCTCCTTGTACAGCCGGTCCCGCTCCTGCCGGTTGTCAACCACCCGCGCTCGAGCCCTGAACTTCTCCGTCCCGCCGGCGCTCGCTACCTCTACCTCGACTTCCGGGTTTGCCTTGACGTTTTCGAACCAGGTTGGGTGCTCGGGGGATCCGCCTTTCGAGGCCACGACTATGTAGTCATCGCCCTCGCGGCCGTACACCAGCGGGGTCGTGATGGCTTCGCCGCTCTTCGCTCCTTGCGCGGTCACCAGCACGAGGTGATCGCCCCATCTACCGACTCCCAGCCCTCGCTTGGCGTGGAACTCATCGATCGTCGCCTGGTTGTACGGAGTTGCTTTCACGGGGTCAAATCTACCGACGCGGGCCGTGTCGGTGCTCGCTGAGTATCTCACTGGAAAGGCACCGGCTGAGCCACTCCTCGTACCGGTGTGGCGACCACTTTCGCTCGACTACCAACCGGCGGTACGTGTCCTCGGACGCCAGCGTCCAGATGACATCCGTGGCCGTCGCGACGTCGATGCCTCGACCGAGCTGGGCGCGCGCCGCCAGCGCCTTGGCCAAGCGGCGCTGGCCGTACAGGCGACCCCCGTCCATATCGGCTACCAGGGCGCGGAGTGCGTCGTCTGATTGCGAGGCTGAACGCAGCACTTCGTAAACGTCCCACCAGGACTCGGCGGTTTGCCTTGCGGTCCGTGCAAGAGCGCGCAGTCGGGCCTCCGCCGGCTGGTCTTTCATCGACCGCTGGAATGCCGGACTGATCGTCTCGGCCTTCATCCGGCCCACCAGGTACTGAACTATTGCCGCCTTGCTCTTGAAGTGGAAGTAGACGGTTTGAACTGCGTAGCCTGCTTCGGCTGCGATCGCGTCGATCGTGGTGGATGCATACCCTCCCTCTTTGAACAGCCGGCGAGCAGCCTCAGCGATCGCAATTCGACCTGGAGGCTCCACATGAGGACGCTTGACAGCCTTGCCCATGGCGACTATAGTATCGCTCCAGCCGACTAGAGTACAACTCTAGTCAAGAGGAGAGGGGAAGCCATGAAGCCCGGACTTAGCTACAGCCAGCGCCTATATGAACTGCTACTCGCGATGGCGATGACAGATCCATACTGCTACAGCCAACTTGGCCGCCTTGAGGACAATTCCACCGACTGGTCCCGGGACACGCGTCCCGAAAAGCTTCCTGCGAGCAAATTGTCACCTCTTCCACGGGCGTCCTGGGGCTCTAACTCGCGGCCATGACTGTGATCGCGACCTTGAAGTTTCTGCATGTGATCACTGGGTTCTGGATGACTTCGGGCCTGGTCGGGCGGGGAGTCGCCCAGCTCCGCGCCGAACACACCACCGAGATTCGATCGCTTCAACTTTTGGTGGAGCTCATCGGGCGGTTTGACAGGCTCATGGTCATTCCAGGCAGCACTGCCGTATTTCTCCTTGGGCTGGTCACCGCTTGGGTTGAAGGCCTTCCCATTCTTGGTTTCTTGCAAGGCGCCGGGACGAACTGGCTGTTGGCTTCATTCGTCTTGTTTCTAGGAATCCTCGTTGCGGTTCCTACCGTTTTCCTCCCGAGGGGAAAGTTGTTTGGAGCGGCATTCGACGAAGCCGTCGCCACAGGAAACATCACGGATCGCGTTTCGAGGGCCCTGCGCGATCCTCTCGTCCGGGTTGTCCATATCTACGAAGTCGTGGCGATTCTGGTGATCATCTGGCTGATGGTGGCGAAGCCGTTTTGACCTGAGTCGCCCGGTTCCGCGGCGGCTCTCAGCGAAGTTAGCGATCATAAGCGCGTGAGCATGGTCACCTGCCAGATCTCGATCTCGCTGGATGGCTATGTTGCCGGGCCCAATCAGAGCATTGACAACCCGTTTGGTGAAGGTGGCATGCGCCTTCACGATTGGGTGTTCGCGACCGCCAGCTGGCGCCGGCAGCAGGGTTTGGAAGGAGGCGATGAAAGCGCCGACTCGGAGGTCGCCGAAGAGGTCATTCAGGGAGTCGGCGCCTACATCATGGGCCGCAAGATGTTCGGTGGCCGGCCGGGGCCCTGGGCTCAGGAGTGGAAAGGCTGGTGGGGTGATGAGCCGCCTTACCACGCGGCCGCCTTCGTGCTCACTCACCACCCTCGCCCAGCGCTCTCGATGCGGGGCGGTACTACGTTCACGTTCGTAAAGGACGGTATAGCCGGCAATATCTGGCCGCCGGCAGCATCGATGAGCTGAACCTACACATCGTGCCCGTCGTCCTTGGTGCTGGTGAGCGGTTGCTCGAGGACGTCGGCGATCCGACCCTTGAGCCGGTCAAGGTGGTGGCCTCACCCGCCGTGGCGCATCAAGTACCGGGTCGTCAATCAGTGAAACAGGCGGGGCGGCCGTTGTCGCTGGCTACAGTGATGGCGCAGTGAGCGCTACTGACCGGAGCCAAGAGCTGACCCCCTCCGGCCTGCCGCGAAAAATCTCCAACCCGGAGATCGGCGACGTCATTACGTTCATGGAAGTGGCTGCGGAGACGGATGGCAAACGGGTCGTGCTCGAGATCACGCTGGCCCCGGGAGGCGGGAATGCGATGCACATCCATCTGAGGCAGACCGAGATGTTCAAGGTCGTCGACGGTGAGCTTAACGTCACGGCCGCCGGCGTTACGCAGTGCTTGAAAGATGGCGACGCGGCCACGATTGCCCCTCGAACGCCACATCGCTTCTTCTCCGACAGCAAGAACCCCACCACCTTCACGGTCACGATTCTTGACCCAGGCGGGGTCGAGGACGGGCTCCGAATCCTCTACGGTCTCGCGCGAGACGGCAAAGCGCCGGGAGGGATCCCGCGCAATCCACTCGCGATTGCGTTGTGCTCCGAGCGGAGCGACATATACGCCGCCGGCATACCTCTTTGGTTTCAAAAGGCGCTGGTCCGCGCGTTGGCCCCCGTTGCCCGCGCTCTGCGCTACGACCGGAAGCTGGCCGCCTACACAAGCTGATCCGCCGCGACCATCGCCCGGGAGCTTTCACTCCGACCCAAACAGATCCATAGGCGTGTCTCAAAAGAGCGCTGTAGTAGCAGCCGGCGGCGAGGGTGATAATGCCAGCGGCAATCAGGGGACGAAGCCTTTCTGTCGGTTTTCGCGCGCCAGGGCGTGCTTTTCAAATCCACCTCAGCCCCGTTCGATCAAGACTGGACAAACCGATGAGCAAAGCTGAGGATCCGCGCCGCCTGAGCTGATCAGCGGTAATAGAATTCGGGCCGATGCCTCCCGCCGACGAGATTTCGCTCAGCGAACAGCTCCGGAAGATTCCGCCGGCCGTCCGCCCCACGGTAAAGGCAGCGATCCGCGCGGTGGAACAGATCGCCCCAGAGGCGAACCAGATCACCTATCGCAGCCGGCCACCACGTTCGCCAAGCGCGATGTGGAAGATCGTTCGGTACACAGTGGACGGCGCGAACGTAGTCGGAATCGGCACGTTCCCCAGCCATTCGACTCTGTTCTTCTATCGAGGTCGCGAGCTCGACGATGGAAGCGGGCTGCTCCAGGGTTCCGGAAAGGACTCGCGCTTCATGACCCTGCGCGCTCCAGCCGACGCCGACCGGCCGGCCGTCAAGCGTCTGCTGCGAAATGCATTCAAGCTAGGCGGCCCTCAGGGAAAAAAGAGCTAGCCGCCGGCGATTGCGGCCACGATCAGGTACGGCTCCTGCCCCGTTGAGACCGCCTCGGGCAGAGCGGCGTCAGCTGACTCTTCGGACAGGTCCTCTTCGCAGGCGAAGAATCTCAACATCGGCCGGCGTCTCTTCGTCGCCGCGTCGCGTATGGTTCCGCGCAGCGCCGGGTACTCGGCCTCGAGCGCATCGAGGATCGAGCGCTGAGTCACCGGCTCCTCGACCTGGAGCTGGACCTCACGACCGACATTGGCGAGGGTACGGAGGTTTGCCGGCAGCACGACGCGGATCAAGCCAGCGTCTGCACCTCCACAGAGAGGACTGACGGAAGGTCTCTCATGATCGCCGTCCAACTGTCCCCGGAGTCGGCCGACGCGTAGACCTGGCCACCAGTGGTGCCGAAGTACACACCGCAAGATTCAGCTGAGTCCACGGCCATGGCGTCGCGGAGAACGTTCACATAACAATCGCGCTGGGGCAGTCCCTTGGACAGCGCCTCCCATTCGTTGCCGCCGGCGCGGCTGCGATACACGCGCAGCTTCCCATCGGGGACGAAGTGGTCCGAATCGCTGGTGATTGGTATGACATAAACCGTCTCCGGCTCATGTGCGTGAACATCGATCGTGAATCCGAAGTCGGTCGGCAGGTTGCCGCTGATCTCTTTCCAGGATTCTCCGGCGTCGTCGGTCCGCATCACATCCCAGTGCTTCTGCATGAAAAGTACGTTGGGACGGCTTGGGTGCATTGCCAGGCGGTGCACACAATGACCAACCTCGGCGTCGGGGTTCGGTATGTGCTCGGACCTCAACCCATGGTTGATCGGTCGCCAGGTCTCGCCGCTGTCATCGCTCCGAAACGCACCTGCAGATGAGATGGCGGTGAAGATCCGGTCCGGGTTGCTCGGATCCAGGATGATCGTGTGAAGGCAAAGACCGCCGGCTCCAGGGGCCCATGACGAGGCCGTCTTGTGTTCGCGAAGGCTGGACAGCTCCTTCCACGACTTGCCACCATCGACGGACCGAAACAAGGCAGCGTCCTCGACACCTGCGTACACAGTGTCCGGCTCGGTAAGGGACGGCTCGAGGTGCCAGACGCGAGCGAACTCCCACGGATGATCCGAGTTGTCGTACCACTTGTGGGTCCCGGGCGACCCGTCGTAATGGAACTCGTTTCCCATCGGCTGCCAGGTTGTGCCGCCGTCATCGGAGCGCTGGAGCACCTGCCCGAACCAGCCACGTGACTGCGACGCATATAGCCGGTTCGGGTCAGCGGGTGAACCCTTTACGTGATAGATCTCCCATCCGGCGAAGTGTGGTCCATCAACCTTCCAATCCTTGCGGCGTTCGTCAGAGGTCATGACAAAAGCGCCTTTCCGGGTTCCGATCAGTAGACGTACCGTGGTCATGCCCCCTCCATTCGCTGTGGCAGCCGCCAGCTGGTCGGCGGCCTCCTACCCATACATTTGGCGTCCAGGAAACCATACCAACCTAAGCGCGGAACGCGACCAGCTGCTCCAGGGAGTCGACGAGCCTGGGTCCTGGCCGGTTGAAGTAGGCCGACCCGTCCAAAACCACCACCCGTGCCGCCCCCACCGAATCGATCTCCGCCCGAGCGTGGGCAGCCTCTGCTTCGCCACGGTCACGAGTGAAGCCGCACGGGGCCAGGATCAGCAGCTCGGGGTGAGCGGCGGCCACTTCCGCCCAAGACACGGCTACCGACGGTACGCCGGGCCGCGCCAACGGGTCATCGATGCCGGCCAGCGAGAGAAGGTCCGGCGTCCAGTGGCCGGCGCGATAGGGCGGGTCGATCCATTCGAGGAAGACCGCTCGGATCGGGGCACCGCGATGAGCCTTTGCGGAAGCCAGCTCGATGCGTCGGCGAAGCATGGTCAGGAGGGGAGCGGCATCGACAGCGCAGGCCACTGCCAGCTCTTCAATGTCGGCGAGCACATCATCAAACGAGTGAGGGTGCTGGCGGATCATCCGTATCCCGCAGAGGTCCGCCGCAACCTGGTCGGCCGAGACCGCGCACACGCGGCACACGTCCTGCGCCACGACGAGGTCTGGCTGGAGCGCCCGGATAGCATCACTGTCGACGAAGTAAAGCGAGCGGCCTTCGGCGGCCGCCAGCGACACCGCCGCCTCGATGCCGCCGCTGTGCTGCTCTGCGAGCGCCAGCGTTGGGCGGGTGACGATCGGCAGCGACGCCGCCTCGGACGGAAAGTCGCATTCGTGGGTCACCGCCACCACATGGTTGCCGAGACCGAGCGCAAACAGTGTCTCGGTGGCGCTCGGCAGCAGTGAGACGATCCTCACACGTTCCTCAGTTCCCGGGCGGCAGCTGCCGTACCGTCGCCGCTCGGGTTCGCAGCATCCGGCGAGCGCGTATCACCTCGGCCACCGACCACGCCTGCATCGGGCAGCCGGTGGCGCGGTGCGGTGGATCGCCGTCGGCGGTTTCCGACACCGAACCGAGGCCCCATTCCCACAGATGCTGCTGCAGCCCATCGAGCACGCCGGCAACAGGTGCGCCAGTCCTGAGGGCCGCCTCCACATAAGGACCGATCAACCACGGCCACACAGTGCCCTGGTGGTAGGCCGCGTCACGTTCACGCTGGCCGCCTCGATGCTGGCCGCGGTAGGCGGGATCCGACGGCGCCAGGGACCGCAAACCCAACGACGTCAGCAGCTCGGCGCCGGCGACCCGCACGGTGCCTGCATCGAGAAGCGGGGCGTGGGGGAGGGAGACCGACAGGAGGCAGTTGGGGCGGATCTGGAAATTGTCAGGATCGACGACGTCTGCGCAGCCGGTCGGACTGAGAAAGTCGCGCTTGAAAGACTCGCGAGCCAGCTGCGCCAGTCTGCGAAGGCCCGACGCGTCG
Source organism: Candidatus Dormiibacterota bacterium (assembly GCA_030948325.1). The sequence goes on along the minus strand of JALZAL010000206.1, from coordinate 4,770 downwards.
TGTTTGAGCCTCTCCTCCAGGGTCGCAACCATTGCCAGGCCGTTGATCCACAGCGCGTTGATCTCGACTGCCTTACCCGCTCGCTGCGTCACCGGCCTCCCGTCGACCCGGGCGTCCATCCACGTCAGCGCGACTCCCTCCGCACCCTGCCGTAGCTGTGAGTCCGTGGGGTCCATCTTGATGCCGTAACGGGTGCCTGAGCGATGGTGCTCGATGACGTCGAGCAGCGATGTCGACAGCTCGGCGGCCAGGTCATGGTCGCCCGTCCGCTGGACATGGCGTCCGACCGCGTGCAGGAACCACAGGGTTGCGTCTGCGCTGTTGTACTCGGTCTCGGCGGCATCGCTGGTGTTCGCCAGCATCCCCTCAGAGAGGGTCTGCGCCGCTCGAAGGAGCAGCCGGCGGCCCTCCTCCTGGCGGCCGGTTTCAAGAAAGAGTCCTTCATAGGAGGTCATCGTGTCGCGCGACCACTCGCCGAACCAGGGGTAGCCGGCAACCACCTTCGGGCCCTCGACGATGAACTGGTCCGCCGCGATCGCCAGCAGCCGGTCGACCTCATCCACCGCGCGTGCGGTCGAGATCAGCGCGCCCGCGCGATGGCGTGCCTTATGAAAGATCGCCTCAGGGCGGCGGGGCGGAACACCGGGAGGGCCTGCCCACGCGACCAGCTCGTGAGCCTCGCCAGGCTCCAGCTGCGCAGCGAAATGGCCGGCGTGCCACAGGTCCTCGGTGGCGTCCAACCCACGCTCAGCCTCAACTCGATGGTGGACCCCTCGATACCACTCGCCACCCGGCACGTATCCGGCGGCCGCAACGCGATAAGCGCCCTCAAAAACAAACCCGTCCGCGCCGATGTCAATTGAAGGCGGCCCGTTCGCGAATCGCTCGCCGTGCACGTCGCGCCACGTGCACAGTGGGTGCAGCTCGATGCCAACCGGGCCCGGAGCGCGGACGACGCGGTGGACGACAGCGACAGAAGCTCGGCCATGATCCATCGCGATCTCCCGCTCGATCGCGATGTCACCGACAGTCCACCGCCATCGCGGCAGCCCATCCTGGATTTCGAAGCTTTCGAGGTGAGCGTGACCGGAGGGATCGATCGCTCCCGACGCCCATTCATGGACGGCGAGAGGGATGCGGCGCTCTCCGATGATGAGAATCGGATCGAGCGAGGCGAGGCCGAGCATCCGGCCGCCAGGCGACCGGGTCGCGACCACGAGCAGGCCGTGATACCGCCGGGTCCGGAGGCCCGCAATCGTCCCCATCGCGTAGCCCCCCAGACCGTCCGCGACCAACCACTCGCGCTCGGAGGCGGCGTCGAGGTTCCCGCAAAGCTCCCGTCCAAAACGCACGGCAGTAAGAGTAGGCCGACCTGCGTCTGCTGCCGGCTCGGGGCATAACCTTTGACGATGGCATCCGCCGAATCCGGCCGGCTCAACGAGGTGCCCAAGGGTCGAGCGCCATGGAGGCGCTGGGGCCCATATCTCAGTGAGCGGGCCTGGGGTACCGTCCGCGAGGACTACAGCGCCGACGGATCGGCATGGGACTTCTTTCCTCACGACCACGCCCGGTCGCGTGCCTACCGCTGGAACGAGGACGGCCTGGCGGGCATCTGTGACGACCGGCAGATCGTCTGCTTCGCCCTGGCTTTCTGGAACGGCCACGACCCGATCCTCAAGGAGAGGATCTTCGGCCTTACCGGAAGCCAGGGAAATCACGGCGAGGACGCCAAGGAGTACTGGTTCTACCTCGATTCAACGCCCACCCACTCGTGGATGCGCTGGCGCTACATGTACCCGCAGACAGAGTTCCCGTATGCGCAACTGGTCGCCGAGAACGCCCGTCGCAGCCGTAACGAACCCGAGTACGAGCTCCTGGACGCCGGCGTCTTCGACGGCGATCGCTATTGGGAGATCACAGCCGACTACGCGAAGTCCGATCCGGAGGACATCCTTATCAAGCTCTCAATCCGCAACGCGGGACCTGACGATTCCGAGCTCGACGTGGTGCCGACCCTGTGGTTTCGCAACACGTGGGGATGGGGCCTTGACGACCGCGTCCCCGTCATCCGAGCGGAGGATGGCGGATTGGTCGCCGAGCATTTCAGCCTCGGCCGCAGGACGCTGCGCTGCGACGGTACGCCCGAGCTCCTCTTCTGCGATAACGAGACCAACACCGAACGGCTCTGGGGTCTGCCTGGGCGCAGCCAGTTTCCCAAAGACGGCATCAATGACCACATCGTCCACGGCACGGCGACGGTCAACCCCGCCGGCCAGGGCACCAAGGCTGCCTTCCGTCACCACCTGCAGATTGGCGCCGGCCAGACCGCCACCATCCGGTTGAGGCTCAGCCCGGACGGCAGCGCAGGCGAGGAGTTCGACCAGATCGTGGCCGCGCGTGAGAAGGAGGCCAACGAGTTCTATTCGGAGATCACGCCGGCGGGCGCTTCACCGGACGAGGAGATGGTGCTGCGCGAGGCACTTGGCGGGATGCTCTGGTCGAAGCAGTTCTATCACTACGAAGTTCACCGATGGCTCATCGGCGATCCGGCAGGTCCGAAGCCGCCGGATTCGAGGCTGACCGGCCGCAACGCCGGCTGGGAGCACTTGAACAACCGCGACGTCATCTCGATGCCCGACAAGTGGGAGTACCCGTGGTACGCGGCGTGGGATCTCGCCTTCCACTGCGTTGCGCTGGCGCGCGTCGATCCAGAGTTCGCCAAGGCGCAGCTGGTGATGCTGTGCCGCGAATGGTTCATGCACCCTAACGGGCAGCTGCCCGCCTACGAGTGGGCGTTCGGCGACGTGAATCCGCCCGTCCATGCCTGGGCCGCGCTGCGGGTGTTCGAAATCGATGGCAGCCGCGACCACGCATTCCTCGAGCGGATCTTCCATAAGCTCCTGCTCAACTTCACCTGGTGGGTGAACCGCAAGGACAGCGAGGGCAACAACGTGTTCCAGGGCGGCTTCCTGGGCCTGGACAACATCGGCCCCTTTGATCGCTCCCACCTACCGGTGGAGGGCCACATCGAACAATCCGATGGCACCGCCTGGATGGCGATGTACTGCCAGAACCTTCTCGACGTCGCCCTGGCCCTCGCCGAGCACGACAACACCTACGAAGACATGGCGACCAAGTTCTTTGAGCACTTTGCGCTGATCGCGTCCGCGCTCAACGCCAAAGGCTTGTGGAACGAAGAGGACGGGTTCTACTACGACGTCTTTCATTTCGACGATGGCCGGATGGAGGCCTTCCGCGCGCACTCGCTGGTCGGCCTCGTGCCCCTGTTCGCCGTCTCGACCATCGGTCCCGAGACGATGGGGCGCCTCAAAGAGTTCGCCGCGAGAACAGAGTGGTTCATCACCCATCGCCCGGACATGAACGCGGTTATCCAGCACATTCACGATCCCGGGACGGCCGGGTGGAGGATGCTCTCCATCGTCTCGCCGGATCGCCTGCGCCGGATCCTTTCGCGGATGCTCGACCCGTCCGAGTTCCTGTCCGACCACGGAGTGCGAGCGCTGTCCCGATACCACCTGGACCACCCCCTGGAGGTCGACCTTGGCGGGGCCATGTCAACGCTGAAGTACGAGCCGGCCGAGTCGACCAGCGCGATTTTTGGCGGCAACTCCAACTGGCGAGGACCTGTCTGGATGCCCGTCAACTTCATGCTCGTGGAGGTCCTTCGCGTGTACCACCGCTACCTTGGCTCCGACTTCAAGGTCGAGTCGCCAAGCGGGTCCGGGCAGATGCGCGACCTCTCCCAGGTGGCGGACGACCTTTCGGCAAGGCTGGTCGGGATCTTTCTTGATCACGACGGTCACCGCCCCGTTTTCGGCGGCGCTGCGAAGTTCCAGGACGACCACGCCTGGCACGACCTGATCCCCTTCCACGAGTACTTCAACGGCGATTCAGGGGCGGGGATCGGCGCTTCTCACCAGACCGGATGGACCGGCCTGGTCGCCGATCTGATCATCCGACGATACAAGGGGAGCTGAGATGGACCTGAACGGTAAGGTTGTGATAGTCACCGGGGCCGGTAGTGGGATCGGCCTGTCGATCGCCGAGCACTTCGGCGCCGCAGGCGCGAGCGTTTGCGTGGGCTACCTCGGGTATGAGGACGACGCCAATGCCCTGGCTCAGCGCTTGCCTAAGGCGATCGCGGTCAAAGCCGATGTGTCGAAGTTGGGCGATGTTCAGGCCATGGTCGATGCGACCGTCAAGCAGCTTGGCTCCGTGGACGTCCTCGTCAACAACGCGGGGCTTGAAAGATCAATGCCGTTCCTTGACATCGATGAGGCGACCTGGGACCTCATGGTTGACGTGGACTTGAAAGGCGCGTTTTTCTGTGCGCAGGCCTGCGGCCGCGTGATGAGAGACTCCGGCAAGGGGGGTTCGATAGTCAACATCTCCTCCATCCACGAGGATGTGGCCTTCCCCGGTTTCACGCCGTACTGCGCGGCCAAAGGAGGGTTGCGCATGTTGATGCGCAACGCGGCGATCGAGCTGGCGCCCTATGGGATCCGCGTCAACAACGTGGCGCCTGGAGCGATCGCCACACCCATCAACGCCAAGACACTGGAAGATCCGGTGAAGGTCGCGACTCTTCAGCGGATCATCCCGTTGATGCGCATGGGCCGACCTGAGGAGGTTGCGGAGGTCGCACTGTTTCTGGCGTCTGACGCCTCGTCTTACGTGACGGGGTCCACCTACTTCGTGGACGGGGGGATGGTGCGCTACTCCGAGCCGCTCTGACCGGGAAGTGGTGGC
>JALZAL010000205.1 GCA_030948325.1 Candidatus Dormiibacterota bacterium | reverse complement strand
CAGAACCTCGCCCGCCGCGCTGGGGCTGACCGAGAGCCACCTGCTTCGCGATCTGGCGTTCGCGATCCCCTGCGGGCTGGCCGGCTTCGCGATCGCGGCCGCCTTCTCCGACTACCTGTCGCGCCGCACCGGACGATGGTTCGTCCCCGATCGCGCCGACCTGCTGCTCCAAACCTTCTACTACGTCGTCCCGAACGCCATCGTCGAAGAGTGGTTCTTTCGGGGATTCATGCAAGGCATGCTGCTGCGGTGGTGGCAGATCCCGGTGCTCGCGCTTGGTGCGACGACCCTCGTCTTCGGCGGCTACCATCTGCTTGGCCGCTGGGGATGGCGCCCCGTGGCCGGCGCGACCGTGGCCGGTTTTGCGCTCGGGTTGCTTTATCTGTGGCAGCCGTCGCCGCCGTCCCTGCTCCTCCCGGTGGTCGTCCACGCAGCTATCACGGCCGGGTTCCTTGGCCTCGGTCCCAGCCTCCTTTTCGCCTGGCGCCGAGGTCGGGAACGGATCCGGCCGCAGTGAGCTCTGCATGTGGTTATGCGGCGAGGTTCGGGATCAACTCGCTAAGTGCGTAGCGGCCGTGGTCGCGTCAGCGCATACTGGCTGTCAGCTCGCTCATGGGGACGGCTGAGGCCAATGGGATAACGCCGGAGCGTAAGGTTCTCTGAGTCCGCAGCGTGCGGTCTGCCTCCCGCATCACAGGCCGATTCATCAAGAGGGGTGACACCATGGCGCGGGCAAGACCGGACGGATACCCTAGCACGACTGCTGCGGCCGCCGGTTCATTCGGGCCAAGTGGTGGCGCCGCGGCACACCGGGTCGGTTGGGGTTTCATCGCGCTCTACACGTTGGCCTTTACGAGTACCTCGCTGCTGTTCCTGGCGCCCCTGCTGGTCACCCTGGCATTGAAGGTGAACTCGCTCGTTGGGATCAAGCAGGCCCCGAACAGCTTGGCGCTTGTCGCTGGAATTGGCGCTCTGCTGGCCATGATTGCCAATCCGTTCTTCGGCAAGATGAGCGACCGCACGTCGTCGCACCTGGGAATGCGGCGGCCGTGGATGGTGATAGGCCTGGTCGGCGGCTCGCTGGGCATCCTCATTGTCGCGTTGGCGCCCAACGTCGCGGTGGTCCTCGCCGGATGGTGCGTGGCTCAGGTGTTCTTCAACGCGCTGCTCGCCGCCGTGGTGGCGGTGCTGCCAGACCAGGTCCCGACCCCTCAGCGCGGCCTGATCTCCGGGGTCCTGGGCGTCTCCCTGCCCATCGCGTCGGTGAGCGCCACCTTCTTGGTCAAATTGTTCACCGGCAATCGCCTCGCCATGTTCCTGGTCCCGTGCGCGGTCGGCGGGTTTTTCATCCTGCTCTTTGCGCTTACTCTGAGCGATCGCCAGGTCGGGAAGGCGGAGAAGCCGACCTGGTCGCTGCGGGAGTTCGCCAGCACGTTCTACGTCAATCCACGGACGAGCCCAGACTTCGCCTGGGCTTTCGCCAGCCGCTTCATGTTCGTTCTCGCCTATGCCTTCCTGACGACCTACCAGGCCTATTACCTGCTGAACAAAATCGGTACCGCCGAGGCCAATGTGCCGCAACAGATATTCCTCGGCACACTCGTCCAGTCCGTCGTCCTCGTCGCCGCTGCGCTCATCGGTGGCCAGCTCTCGGATCGGACGGGCCGACGGAAGATTTTCGTTTCCACCGCGTCCATCGTGTACGGCCTGGCGCTGTTCGTAGTCGCCATCGCAAGCAACTTCAACGGCTTCCTCGTCGGCATGGCCATCGGCGGACTGGGCTTCGGGATCTATGTGGCGGTCGACCTCGCGCTCGTTGTCGACGTGCTGCCGGCCAAACACGACGCCGCCAAGGATCTCGGTGTGTTCAATATCGCCGGTGCTCTTCCCTTTTCCATCGCGCCGGCGATCGCGCCCGTCATCCTGGCCATTGGCAGCGGTAGTTACGGCCTGCTGTACGCGGTCGCCGGCGTCTGCGCCATCATCGGGGCTTTCGCCATCCTGCCTGTCAAGCGTGTCCGGTGAGGCCGGTACGGTCCCGCACTTTCCATCCGTGGCCGACGGTCCGGAGCGGACCCGGCTTTGCTCCGGGTCCGCTCGTTAAGGGTTTTACCGGTCTTCGCGCCGGGAATTGATTGTGGCGATGAACACTCCCCCTGTGTCGAAGATCGTGAGGAGACCGGCGTTTGCCGGTGACTCGATGGGGCCGACCGATGTCAGCTGCTGCCCGTGTACTGTCTTGGCGAAAGGTATCGTCCCCAGGCCGGGGATTGAGGTGATCGCAGGCACGCAGCCGCCGCTGGAGATGCCCTGGGCACTGCACAGGACGAAGAAGCCATGGTAGCGAACCCGGTTGGTGTCGCCGCGGTCATCGTCGTGGTTCCCGGCTCGTCGGTCGCCTGTGACGTGGTCGTGGAGGAAAGGCACCCACCCCTGGGGGGTTCCTGTCTGTGGTGCCATGACGTAGAAGTTGACCGTGGGGGCGTTGCTCGGCTTGGGGTTGAGGTTGACAAACGTCACCTTGACCTGAACTCCGTTCGCCCAGACCAGCTCAAAGCAGGGCGTCACACCAACGTCATTGCAATTCTTCAGGCCTGCGGCCTGGGCCGAGGAAGCGGCGGCCTGGACAGGGGCGCCGGCCATGACGAGTGTCAGAGCGGCGACGGCGGTGGTGACGAGGCGGGCGTAGATTGAATTCACTGTTGACTCCTTGATTTGCTGGGCTCTGAGCCGTGTTGTCACGGTCAGGCGGCGGCGCCGCGGTTAGCCGGCGGGGTGCTGGCGGCGACCATCCCAGCGGTGATGGGAGATGGGTTGAAACCCTTGATGGTCATCCACAGACCCAGCGAGAGCTCCCAGGCAAAGATCGGGGCCGTGGCCACACCAGACCAGGTCGATCCCATGTTGTAGACGCCGAACAGCATGGCGATGACCGAGCCGATCAGCAGCGGCCCGCCGACGAGGCCGATCACGGGAATCGCGCGGGGCACGAGCCGGGAGCGATACATCAAGGTGCCGAGTAGGAGGGCGTTGATGCCGGGCATCAGGCTCGGGCCCAGGAGGAAGGACGCGTTGCGCAGGGCGACGAGCGAGTGGCCCGCCGCTGCGATCGCGGCTGTGTCCGCTCCACCGCCGCCGACGAGGGTCTGACGCATCATCACGACCGCCACCAGGGCGAGGACGCCGGGAAAGATAATCGCGGCCTCCAGAAGACGAGAGGTGACAAAGCCCAGCGCCAGTCCCTCGTGCTGTCGTTTGACCACCGAGAAGAGCGCAACGGCCGTCCCGACGGCGGCGAGTGCGTTAACGATATCGAGGACGCAGCCCAACAGCACGCGGCCGTCGGCGCCGGCTCCGAGGATGTAGTTCGGGTCGTTGAGTACGGGTTGGAGCAGGATCACTGCGGGGATCGAGGCAAGGAACGTGATCAGGTAAAGCACGCCCGCGACGAGCGCGGTCTTCCTCAGTGAGCTCATCGGAACTCTTTTCGCTGCTTTCGTTGCTGTGGTTTGAACGGCGATCGCCATAATCGGTCTCCTTTGTGACTTGATGAGGTCATCGAGACGATGACCGTGATTGATCCGTTAGGCTGCACCCATCAACCACCTCCTCCGCCTGGATGTGGTCGGCTTCATCTCGAGCCCCACTTGATCCCGTAGCGAATCACGGCGTCGATGCGGTCTTCTCGCCGCGCCGCCGCCTCGCAGGCCCAGACGAACTCGATCAGCTCGGTCCGCTGTGCGTCGAGGGGAGCGATCGATGTTGGTTCGCGGCGCGCGTCCTCGGTTTGCCTGTCTAGCTCGTTCATCACTCGTCTCCTTCTTTCAGTCCTGCTCGTCGGGCGACAGCCGGGGTGGAGGTCAGGCTTATGACCTCGTAACCGCGCAGCGATTCGAGAAAGGGCTGCATGCTGCCAGAAACCAGGCAGCGCAGCCGGCGGCCGTCGAGCTCCACCGCGGTGACCCCCGGGGCCAGTGCAATCTGTCGCGCCGGAGGTCGGCCGACAAATGTCACCTCGACTTGCTGGCTCAGTAGCTCATCTGCCATGGCTCTCAGCCTGAGGCAGGAGCCCGGCAACCGAATCGTCAGGATTACGGATTGGATGCGTAGTTCGGCCAAGTACCTTGTATCCATGGCCAGGCCGCGCCACCCCTTGGGCAATCTGCCCGCCGAGACGACGAGCTTCGTCGGCCGACGCCGCGAACTTGCCGAGATCAGAAAGAAGCTCACGACAGCCCGGCTGCTCAGCCTCGTCGGGCCCGGAGGTGTCGGAAAGACCCGACTGGCGCTTCGGGCTGCGTCCGATCTTGGACGTGGGTTCGCCGACGGCGCGTGGCTCGTCGAGCTGGCCGAGGTTCGTGACGAAGCGCTCGTGACCGACGCCGTCCTCGCCGCCCTCGACCTCCGGGACCAGGCGGCCACCGCGCCGCTGCAGATTCTGACGGCCTACTTGAGGGAGCGCGAGGTGTTGCTCTTGTTGGATAACTGCGAGCACGTCCTTGACTCGGCTGCCCACGTGGTGACCGAAGTCCTTCGCGCCGCGCCCAACCTACGAGTGCTCGCCACCAGCCGGGAGCCGCTCGAAGTGCCCGGCGAGCACGTGATCCCTATCCCGCCGCTCGCGCTACCTGCTGAAGACAGCCCAACTTCCATCGCCCAGCTTCAGCAGAACGAGGCGGTGATGCTGTTTGCCGAGCGGGCAGCGGCGTCGTCGGGCAGTTTCGAGCTGACTCGCGCGAACCAGACCGCCGTCGTGAGCCTGTGTCGACGGCTAGACGGTCTGCCCTTGGCGATCGAGCTGGCGGCGGTCCGAACCCGGGTTCTCACCGTTGAGCAGATCCTCGATCGCCTGAATGACCGTTTCGCTCTCCTGACTGGGGGAGCACGTCTTGCCCTGCCGCGTCATCAAACCCTGCGAAAGACAATCGACTGGAGCTACGACCTGTTGTCGACCGTCGAGCAAACCGTGCTCCGGCGCCTCGGAGCCTTCGCCGGCCGGTTCACCCTGGACGATGTCGGGTCAGTCTGCACATTCGACGACGTTCCGGCGAGCGAGCTGCTGGACATCCTCTCTTCGCTGCTGGACAAGTCGCTGCTGACCAAAGAGGACGTCGACGGCATCGCCTGCTACCGGCTGCACGAGACCATGCGCGAATACGCCTCCCTGAAGACCCGCGAGGCCAATGAGGAAGGCCTTCTCGCAGAGCGTCGCCTCGAGTACTACAGGACGAGCTGTCTTTCGGCTGCGGCCTGGGCGCGCTACCGCCTGCCCGAATGGCTGTCGTGGGCCGAGCTGGAGATCGACAACATTCGTACGGTCCTGCAGGAGTGCGTGGCGCGCCAGGACTCTACCCGCGGACTGGATGTCGCGGCCTCGATGCGCTACTACTGGATTACGCACGGGACCACGGAGAGCGTGCGCTGGATGGACCTGCTGCTCGCATCCGGCGAGCCGTCTCCGGAGACACAGGCGAGCGCCTACTACCTGCGAGGCTGGCTGAGCGTTCTCCAGGCCGATCCTGCGGCCGCCAGGCCATGGTTGGCTCGCGCTGCTGCAGTCGCTCGAGATAGGCAGCAGCTGGCGGAACTATCGGAAGCGCTGTCAATGGCTGCAAATGCAGAGGACATGATCGGCGATGCTGCAGGTGCCAGCCGTTTCCTGGACGAGGCTGAGGGGATCGCCATTGATCTTCAGAACTATGTCGCAACGGTTGAGCTCCTGCAGGCGCAAGCTGTTCACGCGTTCTTTAGAGCAGACATGACCACAGCCACAGCCGCATCCTCGGAGGGCGTGCGACTCTGCCGCCAGGCCGGCGACCTGTTGATGCTGGAATCGATGCTCCGTAATCTGGGCACTGTGGCCTTGTTGGGCGGCGACCTTGATCCGGCAAAGGCATGGCTGAGCGAAGGGTTGCGGGTTGCTCGGCAGGTCGATCACCGCTTGGCCGAGTTCTGGTTGCTGTCCCTACTTGGCTGGCATGCCGCGAGCTCCGGTCAGGCGCGCCGCGCAGCCCAGCTGCTGGGGGCGGCCGGAACCGTTGGCGCCAGTGCTGGCGCCAGCATCGTTGGACCGCATGCCCCCTTCTTGGCCCAGGCCAGGGAGTCAGCGATCCAAGCCCTGGGAAATGCGAAGTTCGAGGCTGAGTGTGGGACCGGGAAACGCTTGAGCCGCGACGCCGCCGTGCGGCTTGCTCTTGGTGAAGCCGATCGTGGAGAAGTCCCTGCGCCTCATGACGCCGGGACCGGACCCCTCGCGAAGCGGGAAGTTGAAGTCGCCCGCTTGGTTGCCGACGGGCTCAGCAACAAGCAGGTCGCATCCCGCCTGCTCATCTCCGAGCGCACCGTCGCCACCCACGTCGGCCACATCCTGAACAAGCTTGGATTCAAGTCACGAGCACAGATCGCGGGCTGGATCTCGTCGGTTCGGTGAGCGAGCCTAGCTCGTGGCTAGGCTCGCCTGGCTGACCGGACTAGCGCGTGCGCGATGCTGCCACGCGATCGAGCGCGACAATCTGGATCAGGTTGCCGCAAGTGTCGTCCACCATGGCGATGGTTGAGCCGGTCACCTTCGTGGGCGGCATGGTGAAGTTCGCGCCAAGGCCCTTCACACGGTCGTACTCCGCTTGCACGTCATCAACATTGAACATCGCCGCGGGCAGCCCCTGTTGATACTTGGCCTGCTGAAAAGCCTTGGCGGCGGGATTGGTGTTCAGCTCAAGCTGCAGCTCGGTGCCGTCCGGCTCATCCGGCGACGCCACCGTCAGCCAGCGATAGCCTCCCTGCGAGACGTCCGTTTTCTTTACGAAGCCCAGCACGTTGGTGTAGAAGCGCAGTGCTTTCTCCTGATCGTCCACGAACAGACTGGTCACCTTAATTTTCATCTGTGTTCCTCCTGGTTGTTGCTAAATTCGCGAAGGTTACCCGCTCATCGCTTGTTGATATAATAGGATGACCGACGCCATATGTCAACCCGTGATGATATTCTCTTGTAGACTGAAGGGGTGACCCGAACCGCTCACGTGGCCCGTCGTTCGAAGGTTCGCCCTGGACGGGCCGTCGGCAAGCCGCCAAATCGGCAGGCCATCCTCGCCGCCGCCCTCACCGAGTTCACCGGGCAGGGCTACGACGGCGCCACGATGCGTGGGATTGCGGCGCGTGCGGGCGTCGACCTCGCTCTCCTTTACCACTATTTCGGTTCCAAGGATCGGCTCTTCGTCGCCGCCCTCCAGCTACCCGATAATCCCGCACAAGCCGTCGCCGAGATGGTGGCGGGTGGAATCGATGGGCTGGGCGAACGTCTCTTGCGTCATATCATCGGCACCTGGGAGCAAGGCACGCCAGGGAACGCCGGCCCCTTCGTCGGCGTGATGCGCTCGGCCGCCAGCCATGAGGAAGCCGGGCGGATCGTGAGGGAGTTCTTTACCAGGGAACTGCTGGAGCGACTGGTCGTATCGATTGGCATGCCTCAGCCGCGACTGCGCGCGGCCCTGATGGGCTCCCAGCTGCTGGGGCTTGCATGGGCTCGTCGGGTCCTCCGGCTCGAGCCAATCGCGAGCGCGGACATCGATACCCTGGTGGCCTGCTATGCCCCGACGCTCCAGCGCTACCTGACCGCGCCCCTGCCAGGCGACGACGATGCGGACTCAGGTAATGGGTTGGGTTTGGCTCCCGAATCCCCGAGCGATCGGCAGCGTGTCGCTAAACCAAGTCGGCGATAGCGAACCCGGCGACAGGGCGCACACGGCAGGAGGTATTGACGTAGCAAAGCTGTCGTTCTCAATCACAACTATCGCTTGATGGTGTCATCCAAGGCCCGGCTGACCCGGACGAGGACGCGCGAGGAGGCTTCACGCACGGCGGCTGGGCAATCGCCGGCGGCGACGACGTGATGACCGTCTGGATCGGGCCCGTCGGGACTTGCAGCGGCGGTGGGTGTTAATGGGCCGCACAGCTATGAAGACATGCTGGGCCACTGGAATGCGGGTTCGCGTGCTGACGGGGCACGGTTGATCGCGGCGGTCACGATCACTGCCCCATCGGTACTCTTGCGCAATGCGACCCCTTCGGTATTCCATCAACGTCACATTGGATGGGTGCTGCGATCATCGCGCGATGGTCGCGGACGAAGAGCTGCATCGTCACGCGGTCGAGAACCTCGTCCAGGCAGATGCCCTCCTCTTTGGCCGGGTGACTTACGAGATGATGGAGACGGCGTGGCGGCTGCCGGCGCCGACGGGCGCGAGGCCCGATTGGATGGAACCGTTCGCCCGGACGATCAACGCGGCAAAGAAGTACGTCGTGTCGAGCACCCTGGACCGGGTCGATTGGAACGCGGAGCTCGTGCGCGGGGATCTGGGAAAGGCCGTTCGGCAGCTCAAGCAAGAGCCGGGTAAGGGGCTGTTCGTGGGCGGCGTGAAGCTTCCGCGGGCGCTGGCGGAGCTGGGATTGATCGATGAGTACGAGTTCGTGGTGCACCCCAGGCTTGCGGGCCACGGGCCGACGTTGTTCGCGGGGCTATCGAGGCACGTCGATTTGAGGCTCGTGAGCCGGCTGGAGTTCGGCTCAGGGACGGTGGCGATGCGGTATGCGCCGAAAAAGCTAGCTGACTGAGACCAACCGCTTTGAATTCGCCCAGCCCGATTCGAAACTCGTTCTGGATGGCGACCCCGAGCGGA
>JALZAL010000195.1 GCA_030948325.1 Candidatus Dormiibacterota bacterium | reverse complement strand
CGCCCGCCCTGCGCTTCGATGTGCCCACGAAATACGACCCGCGCGGCGTCCAGCGTAGCGAGCGCGACGCGATCATCTTCCGCCATCACGCGCGAATAGCCCGCCGCATCGGCAGCCAGGATCGCCGCCAGCCGGTGCCGCGCTTCGGGCTCGCTCATTGGCCTCGTCTCCTCCGAAAGCGGAATCTACTCCCCGCGTGGATACCGAGACGGCGGGCCACCTCGAATCTGGTTCCTTGATATCCCCGCGATACTCGACAGGATCCAGTTTCGTTGCCTTAGAGCAGCCAGTCGGCAACGACCGGTGATGGCGGCGGATTCAACTGGTCGATGCAACACACTGATCGCTGCATGAGCAGCAGGAGTGTTGCAGATGAAGCAGAGGACGCGCACCTACTACTCTGACGCCCAGAAGGCCGTGATGTGGGAGCGATGGAAGCAAGGCTGGACGCTTCACCAGATCGCCCAGCTGTTCAATCGCGCACATACGTCCGTTCAAGGCATCTTGGCCAAGACTGGTGGCATCAGACCATCGGTGCGAACGCGCGCAGCAACCGCCCTGACGTTGGCCGAGCGCGAGGAGATCTCTCGAGCGATGGCCGAAGGCCATTCCATTCGATCCATCGCCTCCAGGCTTGGTCGAGCTGCTTCGACGGTGAGCCGGGAGCTCGGCCGCAACGGAGGGCGAGCGAGCTATCGAGCAAGCGACGCAGACAGCGCGGCCTGGACTCGCGCACTTCGCCCCAAGTGCTGCAAACTAGCCAGGAACAGAGCCTTGGCGCAGATCGTGACCGACAAGCTTCGGGCGATGTGGTCGCCCGAGCAGATCGCCGGGTGGCTCGAACATGCTTATCCGTACGACGAGAGCCTACGCGTGTCGCACGAGACCATCTATCGAAGCCTCTTCATTCAGGCGCGTGGCGCCCTGAAGAAGGAGCTGCTGCAGCACCTGAGGCGCACGCGCGGCATGCGCCGGTCACGGCACCATACGCAGAAGACCGACATCCACGGCCAGATTAGCGGGGCGGTATCGATCAGCGAACGCCCGGCATCGGTCGAGGACCGGGCGGTGCCGAGCCTGTCAGGAATTTTCGTGTGTGAGGCATAGCATGATCACAAGGAGCATCTATGCCAAGCAGGACGAAGTTGAAGAACGCGGCCATAGCGGCCCGGTCGGCGGCACTGCCGTCGATTCCCAAGGAACTGATTGACCTGTTCGTGAGCGGCCCGATGAGCGGGGATGCGGTCAACGCCGCGTCGGTGGCGTTCAAGAAGGCGCTGATCGAGCGCGCCATGGGTGCCGAGCTCAGCCATCACCTGGGCTATGCGGTGGGAGAGGCCAAGCCCGACGACGCGAGCAACCACAGGAACGGCACGAGCGGCAAGACCCTTTTGACCGACGCCGGCTCGCTGCGGATCGAGGTGCCGCGCGATCGCGAGGGCAGTTTCGAGCCGGTGCTGATCCCCAAGCACGAGCGCCGCTTTACCGGCTTCGACGACAAGATCATCGCCATGTACGCGCGCGGCATGACCATGCGCGAGGTCCAGGGCTTCCTGCTGGAGAGCTACGGCGTAGAGGTCAGCCCTGAGTTCATCAGCTCGGTCACCGACGCCGTCATGGCCGAGGTTGGCGCCTGGCAGGCCCGGCCGCTCGAGCCGATGTATCCGGTGGTCTTCTTCGACGCCCTGCGGGTCAAGATCCGCGAGGACGCGGTGGTGCGCAACAAGGCGATCTACCTCGCCCTCGGAATCCTCCCCGATGGCACGCGCGACATCCTGGGCCTGTGGATCGAAGGCACCGAGGGAGCCAAGTTCTGGATGAAGGTCTTCAACGACCTGAAGACCCGCGGCGTTGGCGACATCCTGATCGCCGTCACCGATGGCCTCAAAGGCATGGCCGAGGCCCTTGGCGCGGTCTTCCCGGCCACGACGCTGCAGACCTGCATCGTGCACCTCATCAGGAACAGCCTCGACTACGCGAGCTGGAAGGACAGGAAGGGCCTGGCTGCGGCCATCAAGCCGATCTACACGGCGCCGAGCGCCGAAGCCGCCGAGGCCGAGCTGGCGGCCTTCGAGCGCGGCCCGTGGGGCCAGAAGTTCCCGACCGTGGTCGCCGCCTGGCGCCGCGCCTGGGACAAGGTGATCCCGTTCTTTGCCTTCCCGCCGGCCGTGCGCAAGGTGGTCTACACAACCAACGCGATCGAGAGCATCAATGCGCGGCTGAGGAAGATCATCAAGACCCGAGGCCACTTCCCAAGCGACGACGCGGCCACCAAGCTGATATGGCTGGCGCTGCGCAACATCACCGCCGACTGGGGCCGAGCGGCGCCGGACTGGAAGGTCGCGATGAACCAATTCGCGATCCTCTATGCCGATCGATTTACGAAGACTGCCGCGTAATATGCGGCACCGACTTGCCCACCGCGTCGGTCGTTCGTCGCAAGCGACGCCCGCCGCCGTGGACAAGCCTCAGAGCGCCTCGCACACAGAATTTCTGACACTTCCGCGTGGACGAGAAGACGGCGATCCAGGCCTTGGACCGCAAGGACAGGATGCTGCCGCTGGCGCCGGGTCGCGCCCAGAGTCACGGCTTCGAATACAAGCGCAACGGCACACTGAGCC
>JALZAL010000191.1 GCA_030948325.1 Candidatus Dormiibacterota bacterium | reverse complement strand
CGGACGTGGGCGAGCCGGACGAGGTCGGCGTATTCGAGGTGGCGGTCGACGCGGACGATCGCGAGACCGCGCTGCGCCGGGTGTGGGACGCGGTCGCCGCCTCGGGCACCGACGACCACATCCTCTTTCTCGAGCATCCCGACCTGCCCGAGCACTGGCGCCGCCGCAGCGGACGGCCCAGCAGTCCTCAGAGCGGCAACGACAGCCATCGTGATTCCGCATAACGCGTGGGCGTCCCCGCAGCGTCGATGACCCTGTAACGCTGTGTGACCATGGTCGTCCCAAATCGAGCAGCCCGGGACCACATTTGAGCGGCAGATCCAGACGTACTGGGCAAGAGCCGCCTCGCAGAGCTCGGGGCGTGGCCGTGCCTGTCGGCCCGTTTCTAATGCGTTGGTTCAACGCGCCCGATGAGACTCTTCGCGCTGTTGTGGTCGCAGCAATCGAAAGCTGGCCGGCAGGGATTCGACCTGGCAACGCGAACCCTGGAGCGGTGCAGCCGGTCCTTTTCACCGTGGGATACGAGCAGCACCTGACGCCTGAGTCGCTAGTCGCGGAACTCGCTGCCAACGGAATCCAGCGGTTGCTCGACGTTAGGGAACTCCCGATGTCCCGGCGGCAAGGATTTTCCAAGACGGCGCTCCGCGACGCTCTGGCCACAGCTGGCGTGGCGTACCACCACGACCGCGCGCTCGGTAACCCCAAGTCCTACCGCGACCTCTACCGCTCAGGTCGTCAACTGGAGGGGGAGCGACTGTATCGCCAGCATCTTCGCAACGGGTCTGCGCACGCCGTCGATCAGCTTGCCGTGATAGTCGCGGAAGACAGGACGTGCATACTTTGCTACGAGCAGGATCACCGCTCGTGCCACCGTGCCGTCATCGTTGAAGAACTCAAAATGCGACTGCCCAGCCTTCACGTAGAACACCTCTAAGCAGCCGGAACGCGAGTGGCAGACATGGAGAGCGGACCTATAGAGCGGGAGAACTCGCTCCACTATGCAGCGAGGCTAAGGGTGAGCTGTGCCTCGTTCACCCGCCGCTTGGGGTAGAAAGTCCCAAGCACCATGAAATGGCCCGGGCGCATGTGCTGGTCTCCGACAAAAAAGAGCGGCTCTCGGTCGTCAGCGCACATGAAGTCAAGCCATTTGCTCCTGATGGCGTCCACGAGCGCATCGCCGCGCTGCGGCCACGTTCGATAAGACTCCCCCAGCTCCCAGTCGACGATCTTCTGCAGGTGGCCCTTACACTCCGGCTCCTCGCAAAGGTAGTTATAGACGAACGCGTGAGCCGGCTTGACCAATCCTGACTTAGCCGTCAGGAGGCTCCCCTGGTTTGCGGTAGCAAACTGACTCGCGGACCACTCGGTCTCCGCCCGTACGCGGATGCCGCACACACGCGCTGGGCGGACGAGGCCGAGTGAGGCCCCGTCGCCGCCTCCTTTGCGCCCGCGGTAAAGCTCGCACATCGTCGGGCCCAGCATCGGCTCGACATGGTCTCGCCTGGAACGCCATTCCCCACCAGCGGGGATGACCTCCCCGCGCTCGATCGAGTCCTGGTCCGGGCGCCACGTCTCGACGCGCGCATCAGTGGAATGCTTACGGACCTGCAGCCGGATGATCTCGTACTTGCCGAACTGTCGCGGCTCCGGGAGGTCGCGAAATCGAACTGGAAACAGGCGGACCCACTCCGGCGTCGGCGTGTCTAGTCGGATCCCCGCTGCGCATATTGCCTCGCCGTACTTCCCAGAGATCGATGGGTAGGCCTTGACTGTCACGAGGACGGTCATCTCGACCCAGGGGCTCAAGTTCAAACTTGCACCGATCACGCCGAAGATCCTAGGCCCCCGACCGGTCGCCGAGCCGGCTGCCCAGCCGTGTTCGCTGGTGATGGCGCTGTGAAATCTCCGTCGGACGTTGGTCGGGGCGGACTCGGGACCTTACGCCTGCTGCTACGCCATTTCCCGACCGGGGAGGTCGGCGGTTTGAGCGCGCGTCGGTCGGGCACAACGTCGCGAAGCGCGTAAGCGGTGGGGGGCGCGCCGAGGAGAGTTCATGCATCCACAGGTGTTGGCCGGGCTCGGACTGGCGGTGG
>JALZAL010000189.1 GCA_030948325.1 Candidatus Dormiibacterota bacterium | reverse complement strand
GGGCGTGACACCGGCGTGACAGATGGCATTGTGCAAGCCCCTGGATGACGTGACGCGCCGGCAGATCCCGTGCCTAGCGAGGTGACAGCCGCTCACCTGGCCACCCAGGCCGGGGCTTGGCCTGGGTGCCCTGCATCGAGCGTGACACTGGCGTGACAGAGCTCAGTGGGATGACTGGCTGGCGGTTGTGAGGCGTGACACCGGCGTGACAGTAGTCCGCAAAAATGCAAAAAACCCTCGCGCTTTGGAGACCCAAGTCGAGATCAAAAATGGGCAAATTGGGGGTGAACCTACTAGAAAGGAATTAATACTCATCGGCCGGCTCCCGCGCGGCCCGGCGGCAATTTGGTGTGTCCTCGTCGGTCGCTGCTCGGGGCAACTCCTCGATGGGGTACAGCGCCTCGAACCGAGGTGGCGTGCTTTTCGTATGGGCCGGGATCTGGGTCAGGACTTGGCCGTATAAATTCGGGGCGACGTCATCGGACCTCGATGACGGTGGGAGCAAGGCGATCTCGAGCTAAGGCCGCCGCCATCGATAGAAATGATGCACTTCGGAATGAATCAATCTGAATCATCTCGCCGCCGGCGTAAGTAGGCGCCAAACATCGGAGCCGTAAAAGCTACTCGCCCTCGAGCGGGCCGGTAGACAAGCCCTTTCTCCACGAGGAAGCGAACCAACGGCTGGATCTCACTGTTGCTCATAGATAGCCGCGTGCGGAGTTCGTCAATCTTGGCCGACTCACCACCACCCTCCGCAATCGCTTCCAGGACACGACGCTCGCGAGTCGATGCACGGGTGTAGTGCGCCTCAAAGAAGCTGTGGTCGAGACCCTGGAGAATTCGTGGGCGCAGTCGGGTGAAGTCTGCCCACTCGACGACTTCCTTTCCATCCGTACCCTTCCACAAGGCGTCGCCGTACAGCTGGAGGAAGTACGGGTAACCTGAGTGTCCGTCATCACCGCATCGACGACGTCGTCCGAGAAGGTCCGGCCTCGAGCTTCGGCTGGGCCCATGAGCGCGGCGCGGTCCTCGGGTGGATTGAGGTGACCGATTTGCTCAACGGTGAACATGCGTTCCGAGTAGCTCTTGGCCTGGCCCAGGTTCTCGAGAATCGTCGGCAGCCCGCACAGCACGAGCATGATCGGCAGCCCTTCGCGCTGAACCGCGGCGGTGGCGGATAGCAGCGCGCTGAGCGTGAGCTGCCCTCGCTCCTCCTTCACGACGTGAAATTCGTCGTATAGCAGGATGACGCCGGTGTGATCGCTGTTCTGACAGACGCGGCCGACCTCGCGCATGGCATCGCGCAGGTCGTCGTCCAGCATCTGACGAGGTTTGTTCGCGCGGCGACCGGACGAATAGCCAATCTCGATGCCCTCATAGGAGACGGTCAGCGACCCGAGGAGATCGGTGACTCGCTCTGCGGCACCACTGGCGAGCTCCTTGAGCCTCCGTGACCGCGACAGGTCTCTGGTGAGCCTCATTAAGTCGGCCAACGCGCGCTGCGCGAACATCGATGGCTCGGCGTCCGCCTCGGAGAACTCGCGGTCGGCCACCAACCAGCCGCCCTCCATGGCCTCGGTCCGGTAGCGCTGGAGCAGGACTGTTTTCCCTACACCGCGTAGCCCAGTGACAACCACGTTGTGAGGCGTTTCGTCGACCAGGAACTCGGCGAAGCGCTCGAGCTGGGCGTTGCGGTCGCCCAGGTAAGGTGGTTCAAGGCCCATGCCCGGCTTGTATGGGCTGTGAGCCGATTGCTGTTGCGCTCGTCCGCTGGCAACCATGATGCAGAAGGATACAGTCGAAACTGCATCATTCTGAATCATTGCCAGTCGCACAGGCGAGGCGCGCGGACGGTCACGGATTGCCGGGGGTGGCGCTGGCGGGTGCCCTGCCGTCGGGTCGTCTGGGCCGCAGCGATCGGGTGCGGCGGCCGTTGGCGGCTTAAGGGCCTGTATCAAAGTTGGTCAGAGCCATTCGTTGATGGCGGCGAGGTGGGACGGTGGCTTCGTAACAGACGGCGAGTTTGTCGAACCTGGTGGCCACGGCGCGATTGCGTTTGAGCCGGTTGATGCCGCATTCCACCGCGTGGCGCTGCTTGTATAGGACGGGTCGAAGGCCGGTGGTCGTCCGCCCTTGGAT
>JALZAL010000187.1 GCA_030948325.1 Candidatus Dormiibacterota bacterium | reverse complement strand
GCGGCCGCCAGGCGGCGCAGCGAAAGCGCCCCGCTTGTCGCGCCGCCTCAAACCGAGCCGCTGACATCGCTTTCTTCGTGAGGCGTCTCGGTGTTCGTGGAAGTGATCCGCCTGCGGGTAAAAGGCGAACGTCTCGACAAGGCAGCCCTCAAGCTCGTGCCGCCGTTGCGGGGTTATTTGAACGTGCACCAGCGCTTCGATCATTGGGCGCGCCGCGACGTGTACGTGGCCACGCTGACGCGGGGCGACTTCGCATCGACCGAGCAGCTGATGCCGACGCTCGACCAGGTCCGCATCGGCAAGCTCACCGGCAACGACTTCGTGCTCCTCGGCATCGAAGATCTGAGCCATCGCAAGGTGACGGCCCTGTTCCCGCAAGCGTGGTGGTGCCAGCTGGCGGCCGACCGCACGGCCGGCCGCATTCGATGACGGCGACGCGGTCTAGCGCGGAATGAGCTCGCTCTGGTGCGGCTGCGGCACCGAGGGCGCCGGCCTGGTCGGCGTCACCGGCGCTGCGTGCGCCTGCAGGTCGTCGCTGCCGAACGTCGTGAAAAAGCCCGGCGCCTCCTCGAGCGAAGCATTGAGCCAGTGGTCGTAGTCGTCCTCGCGCAGCAGCGCCGGCGTCCTCCGCTCGTTGGGCTCGCCCTTCTCGTCGAAGTGCTTGTGGAAACGCTTCAGGAGCGGATGCTCGTCGCAGTTGATCGTCAGCATCGTGAAGCTCACGACGTCCTCGCCGGCGGGCGGTTTCCAGCGCTCCCACAGTCCGCAGATGCCGAGCGCCGTCCCGTCTGCGCGCTCGATACCCCAGCGCTCCGAACGCTTGGAGCCCGACGCATAGAACGGCTCGAAGATCGTCCACGCCGGCACGATGCACCATCGCCGACGTGCGAACGGCGCCTTGCAGGCCGGCTTGACCGCGGCCGTCGCGGACCGCGCGTTCGTGGTCGACCAGCCGACCTTCTCGGTCTTGCTCCACCACGGCACCAGGCCAAAGCGGGCCATGACGCACTCGCGGCCGCCGTTCTCGGCGCGCCGAATGATCGGCGCCGGATAGCCAGGGTAGACGTCGAGCTTCCAGTGCCAGTCGCCCTGGATCTGAACGTGCCAGCCACGCTCGAGATCGATCGATCTCGGCGCTCTGTAGTTGTTGCACAAGCCGACGGTCCTTCTTAGTTGCCTTCGACCGGGGCTGTGAAGAGAGAATTGCGAGACGGTGAGTACCGCATCCCCTCCGCCACGGCCCTGTCCAGCGTCGCCCTCGCCCAGCCTGCACGTTCAAGCTGCTCAACAATCTCAGGAGTGAGCTCGACGGCGTCCACCTGAAAAATGGTATCTGCCACTCGTCGGTCCGCCGACTGGGCCCGGTCGATCAGCCGACGCAGCTCATCGAGAGGGTAGCCTCCGATCGCACGGGCACCAATCTCCGGATGGCGCACGTCGACCTTGAAAAAGTCCCCGGCGAGCTCGAAGGTCCCGTCCCACGCGACCTGAATTCCTCTGGCCTGGCCATCGATTGCCGCCGGCTGTTTCGTTCCTGCCCACACAAGGCACAGCGCCAAGTCTTCTTCGGGATCGAGTAGCCAAGCATCCCTCGAGGCCGTCGAGAAAAGAACCAGTGGCTGCGAAGCCGTCGCTTCGGGCCCGGTCATGACGATCTTGACGATCCCCTCTTCGGCGGCCGCCGCAATCGCTTCGCACTCGGCGATCAACGCCGATGCGACGGCGCTCCGTTCACTTTGGGAGTGGCAGACGGTGACGTGATGCCAGTGGTCGTAGCCGGCGGCGCGGGCGACTTGATCGAGCTTTTCGAAGAGCTTTCCGATGCCGCTGCGCTGCAGCTTCTTGGCTTGCTTCTTAAGCTGCTCGAGCTGAGCAGTAGACGTGGGAATGAAACGCATGGCTGACTCCTGTTTGTCGCGAACCAGGGTGCTCACTGCCGAGATCCGCCACAAAGGGTGGAATCAGACATGGGGATCCAAAGAGTCGTCCCGCAAGGGTTCGCCCGGGTGAGCAGCAGGCGTCGACAACGCCGACCCGCAATTTAGCAGCCTTTGCCAAGGCGCAGCAGGCTGAGCGCTCGATCACGCCGGCGTTCAACTACCTTAGGCGCCTACACGGTGGGCATTTCGACCCGTTGAGGTGAGAGAAATTGGGAAAGCGAACCACCTCCGGCCGGAACGCCGCGCCCGGCAAGCCGCAGAGGTGTCAGCAAGGGCGAAGTCGTCAAGCTCGTCGACGCCGGCCTGAAGCTTCGGCATTCACCCATTCGGCCGTCGCAAGGCTCCTGGCCAGCCGCGCCGTCGAGCTGTAGCAGCGGTCTTATGTAGACCGCGAGACTACCGGGCACCCGCCCTCTTAACGGTGAGCTAACGGTGCCTGTGTAACGTCGGGCCTCAAGACACCAACTCCACAGGCAAGGCACCATGTCCAAGCTTCACCCATTCTCAAAACTCTTTGCAGCCACCACTCTAGGTTTGAGCCTGGTTCCGATGGCATTCGCAGTTGCCCCCACACCGCAAGTGACCGAGTCCACCGCCCGCGCGACGGCGCTCGCAGCCGTACCTTCGGGCGCAGTGCAAAGCTCCGAGCTTGAAACCGAGGGCGGCAAACAGATCTGGTCCTTCGACATCAAGGAGTCAACGTCGACCGACGTCGTCGAAGTGCAGGTCGACGCCAAGACCGGACTTATCGTGTCGAAAAAGCGCGAAACGCGTGCTGATCAGAAGCGAGAAGCGCAGGCAGACCAGAAGGCCAAGCGCTGACAGGCGGCAAGCTGCTCGCGGCGTTCCAAATGTTCGGCGCGAGGCGAAAGTTGCAGCTCGCTGGGAACCGCCGACGCTCACGAAGCTGCCGCTTACCCGCTGCGGGAGCGACCGCTTCGCTAACCTACGATTTCTGATCCGCACTTGACCGACGGATTCTCGATCTGCTTGCACTGTTTCGCAGCGCCGGGGCGAAGGCCACCGTTCTTTAGTCGAAAGCGCTGATAGCAGGATTGGCTTTGCGCATAGCGTTTGCGGAGCGCTGCGCATCGACCGGTGCTCGACGGGCCGCTGAGAGATCCTGCAACAGGTACCGGCGTAGCCGGGCTCTCAGGCGCAACAGCTCTGGAGCCTGCGGTGGTGCCAGAGCCGGGAATCACAGTTCCCGACACAGCGCGGCCGTCGTCCGAGACGCCTTGCGCCCAATCGGAGGTAGGTAGCGACAAGGCGAGCAACGCGGCGAATACCCAGGCAGTTTTGATCAAGTTAGTCTCCGACTTTATGAATGGAGCATCGGTGCAAGCTTCACGCCGCCTCGGCGGCGGGAGCCGCGCGCTGTGGAATGAAATAGATGCAGGCAGCGATGAAGGCAAGTAGGACCAGCGAGGCATAAAGCCGGCTGAGGTTCAAGCCGCCGGAGGCAAGGGGCTTGTCGAGCAAGTCGCCGAGTGTGGCGCCGAGCGGCCGCGTGAGGACGAACGCGAGCCAGAAAAGCAGGGTGTGCGAAACACGGGTCCAGAAGTACAGCGCGGCTACGACAACCAAGCCGGCGCCAAAGACGAGGGCGCCGACCTCGTAGCCCAGGCCGAGGCCGCCTCGATCGGATCCCGCAATCCAGTCGCCCAGTGCGGTGCCGAGCGTTTGCGAGAAGAGGATCGTGACCCAGTAGAACCACTCGACTGTTGGCCGGGTGATGCTTTGCACGGAGACCGTGCCCTCGCTCCAGTACCAGATCGCGAGGCTCGCCGCGAGCAAGGTGGAGACGATGGCCACGCCGCCGGGGTAACCGAGGCCGACCGAGCGGTCGGCGAAATCGGCCAGCGTCGTGCCCAGCGTGGTCGTGGCCACGATCGTCGCCCAATAGAGGATCGGGCGGAAATGCTCGGCCTTCACCTGGCCCCACACCAGGGCGATGAAGAGCACCGCGAAGATCGCCGAACCGACGAGATAACCGAGGTTGAGCGACATGGAGACCCAGTCGCCCCCCGTCTCGCCAAGCGTCGTTGCGGCGATCTTGATGACCCAGAACCCGAAGACGACTTCGGGAACCTTGCTCGAAGACTGCTCAACCAAGCTGCTCTGTTTTTCGTTCATAGGTTCGCGGGATTCCCTGGTGTCGACGCTTGGCGAGCGGTTCATCACAGAGACGATGTGACGGCGTCGCCGACCGGGCAATCGCAGTGTCCCACGGTTTGAAATCACATTGCGCCTCCACATAGCCGAGCAACTCCTGTTCGCCACGGCCCGCGTTGCCTTTGTCGTCGCGCGCATACTGCTGATTCCGCAACGCGCCGAGCGCCGGCCAATTCCCGCAAGCGGAGACACTTTCTCGTTGGCCGAATTCTGGGAGGCGATGTCATGACTACTCACCGTCGCAGTCTCGTACTAGTCGCATTGATCGCTCCTTTGCTTGCCACGCGCGCCGACCTAGCAGTGGGGCAGGCCTCCGCGCCAGGCGCGCCGGGTTTGGGTGCACCGCTCGACGATCTCTCGGCCATCCGCGCGATCGCCGTCGATGCGCTGCAGTTGGTCCAAAGCGGCGACCTTCGCCGCGCGCGCGAGCGAAGCGAGGCCATTGAGTCTCAGTGGCGTCAGGCGCAGGCAAGGATGCGATCGCTTTCGCCGCAAAGACGGCAGGCCATCGACTCGGCTATCGATCGCGTTGAGCGGGAGCTTCGATTCTGGCGCGCGCGCAGAACCGACAGCGCGGCGGCGCTGCAGGCGCTCGTCGACGTCATTGACGAGAAGAGCTGACGAATTCGTCCCTTGAGGGAGATCGGTCGACGCGGCGCGCCGCCAGGTCGTCGTCATCGCAGCGTCCTCGTTGTTGGCGATGCCGGCCTACGCCGGCCCTCCGTATCAGACAGATGATCCCGGGCCGGTTGCTCTGCAGAGGTACGAAATCAACATCGCGACGCAAAGACCATGACGTCCGCCGGCCGCATAGGCACGTAATCGTATCTTTCGACCAAATTGACACGGTCGCGACAGGGCACGCAGAGGTGCATGCCGGTTGAGAAGTCTCCCGAGCAGGCCGATTCGCAAATGGTTGTCGCCGTTGACATTTATGAAGGCAACCATGTCAATCTGCTGAAAAAATACGATTACCCCCTCTCGCGCCTAGCCGACGTGGGAACCTGTTGAGGAGAAGCATAGATGAGGACGGTCCAATGAGAAGCTATCGGCGCGTCGCTCTCGCCCTCGGTTCTGCTGTACTGGCTTGCGCACCTGTGCTCGCATGGTCCCAAGGTGTCCCGGTCTGGCAGCGTCTACTTCGCTGGGGCGGGGGCCCGAGCAGCGAAACGCCCGTGGAGACCATGATGATGGGTGAGCACATGCAGATGAGCGTTCGACGCGACGCTCGTCTCGACGATTCAGCTCGCGCTGACGCGATAGTCGCGGCTGCACGGCGAGTTCTCGAACGCTACGCCGATGTGGCTAAGGCTGAAGCCGACGGCTATCGCGCGTTTGCGCCGCGGGTAGTTCTGGGCGAGGAGGTGCACTATACGAACATGTGGGTGGCTCGCCGCGAGCGCAAGACGCTTGACTTAGAACGTCCGGGCTCGATTCTTTACCAGCGCACCGCCGCCGGCATGAAGGCCGTTGGCGTGATGTACACGGCCGACGTCCGCGCGACGACCGACGAACTCGAGTCCCGAGCGCCGCTGGGGGTGGCGGAGTGGCACCGCCACGTGCAAATCTGCGGATGGCCGACGGGGACGGCACGGGCCGATTTCGACGGACCTGAAGCGCGCTTTGGCTTTGCGGGCTCGATCCATACGGAGTCGGCCTGCGAGGCCGCCGGCGGGTACTGGATTCCTGTCGCCTTCGGCTGGATGACGCATGTCTATCCGAACGACCCGGCGAATGTATGGCTCGGCCATAGCATGCAAGCGCAACCGGCAGCTACAACGC
>JALZAL010000185.1 GCA_030948325.1 Candidatus Dormiibacterota bacterium | reverse complement strand
GTCATAAGCCGCCTGGACGAGCCCCGCGAAAAGGATGCGTCCGTGGCCGCGGTGCTGAAGATCGCGCCGGACCCCGATCGTCGTGATGTGCGCTTCGTCGTACATGCGCCACATGCCGCCGTAGCCGATGACGCTGGCGTCGAGGTCCGCGCCGTGAAAGCCAGGGGGCGTCTCGACAGCTCCCTCCTGGCGCAGGACCACGTAATGCGCGCTGGACCGGGAGGCAAGCTCCCGGTAATAGGCATTCCTCGGCCACGGCGTCGAGAAGATCTCGCGTTCGATCTCCTGGACTGTGCCGATATCGGCCTCGCGCATCAGCTCGAGTGCCATCTGCTGTCGTATCTGTACCATCACGCCCGCGTCCTAACGGTTGCGCGCCGAAGCGCTCCCTTGGTCGCGCCTGAATGCGCTCCCTAAGGCCTGCATGTACTCGAGCCTGAGACTACCATAGGCAACTTCGGACGCCGAATCCAACATAGACGAGGCGGCGGCTCCGAAGCTTCGCAGCTCCGATTCCGGTTGGAATCGCAGTCCTTCGCTCAGTAACGCAGCCTCGGTTGCAGGCCGCAGCCAGCCGACCATAGGAAGGTCGCGAGGGAGGTCGGCGGGCTCGGCAAGGCCTGGCTCGGCCCCGGGCGCCAGATGGTAGACGCGACCTCGGCCGGCCTCCGCCACGGCGACCGCCGGTCGGTGGCTCCGGGCCGCCTGGAGGTGCAGCGTCTTGATCGCGACGATGGGAATCTCCAGACCCATCGCCAGGCCGAGAGCGAATGACACGCCGACCCTGAGTCCCGTGAAGGAACCTGGCCCGACGGCAACGGCAACCTTGGTCACGGTCTGGCCGGCGGTCATATCCCGAAAACGGGCTGGCAGGTCGAAGGTGCGTCCGGATTCGTGGATCTCTTCGGAGGCGACTGCGCCATCCGGGTGGAGGAGGGCCAGCGCAGAGCATGCGGAAGATGTGTCGACGACGAAGATCACCGAGGTAGGTCCCGCTTGATCTGCAGATGGCGGCGATCTCCGCCCAGGTGCTCCAACGAAAGGAGAGCGCCCTCCGGGGCGTCGAGCCGATCGCCCCACTCGATGATCACCGCGCCCTGATCCAAGAGCTCGTCAAGGCCCAGATTCACCAGCTCGGCACCCGTCTCGAGGCGATAGAGGTCGACGTGCGCGAGCTGAACGCGGCCGGGGTAGACGCGCACCAGCTGGAAGGTTGGGCTGGCGACGTGAGCTGTCGATCCCGCGCCTCGGGCGACGCCCCTGACGAACGTCGTCTTGCCCGCCCCGAGGTCGCCTTCGAGAAGCAGGAGATCCCCCTTCCGCAGGCCGCGGCCGAATCGTTCGCCGGCCGCTTCGGTTTCCTCTGGCGAGCTGGTGACCAGGTCAAGCAAAGTGGTCGTAGCCGCCCACGTGAAGCTGAAGCGGCAAGCCGTCGGCGCCCACCACCCTGACTGCGGGTTCTTCGGTCAGGATGCCGAGCGGGTGCAGGCTTGAGCTTCGAAGCACGTGCTCCGGCCCGACGCAGACCAGGGCAGCCTCTTCCCCGCTCGTCAGAGCCTCTTCCCAGGTGGCGCCGTCAGCCAGTGGAATGTCCGCCGCTCGGATGACACAACCCGCCTTCGACGCGTTGGCAAACTTCTCCATCTCCCGCAGGAGGCCGTCCGAGACGTCGCCGCAGCACAGTCCAGCCTGATTGAGACGCCGACCCTCGTCGAGGAGTGGCACGAGGCGTAGCGGTCGACGCGCATTCAGCGCGAGGGCCGATGCTCCCAACGGTCCTGTTACCGCGACCGCCCATCCGGGTTTGGCCTGCGAGCGCGAGAGGGGCAGGGCGACGGTGCGCCCGACGACAGTGATCGACAGCACCGCCGGGCCGGCGATCGAGCTCATGTCGCCACCCACTATCGACAGGCCTGTCACTTGCGCGAGCGCGTGCATGCCCTTGTAGAGGCCAACGAAATCCTCCACCCGCCACCCCTTGGGAACCGCCACCGAGGTCAGCGCCCACGATGGAGTCGCACCCTTGGCGGCGAGGTCCCCAAGCGCCAGCGCGAGGGCCCGCCACCCGGCGTCCTCGGCAGACATCCAGCTGAGGTCGAAATGGACTCCCTCGATCGCCATGTCGCAGCTCGCCACCGTGTAGGAGCCGTGGTCGCTCCACACGGCGGTGTCATCCTCCCCGGCACCGATCGCGAAGCCCTGCGTGGCGAGATAGGGCATGATCCGCTTCAGCAGGTCGAGCTCGCCGGCGCCTTCGACCTTCACGGTTCCAGCATGGCACGCAACTCGCGAGCGGCCGCTTCAGGGTCGGCCGCATCACCCACTGCCCGGACCACGCACGCCCGCCGCACACCGATCTCGGTCAGCTGGGCGATGTTCGACCTGTCGATACCGCCGATCGCGAAGACAGGGATGGACGGCCCGACTGCGGCGGCCACGTCGGTCACGCCTTTGGGGCCGATCACTCCTTTGTGCGGCTTGAGCGGTGTCGCAAAGGCGGGGCCGCTGCCGATGTAGTTCGCACCGGAGGCGATCGCCGCCACGGCGCTCGATGGACTTGAGGCTGAGGCGCCGATGAGGAGGCGGTCGCCTGCTGCAGCGCGGGCGCCGGCGACGCTGAGGTCGTCCGGGCCCAGATGCACGCCATCCGCCTCACTCAGGAGGGCGAGGTCGAGGTGGTCGTTGACGATGAACAGGGCGCCCGCGCGGCGCGTGAGGTCGCGGATGCGGCGAGCAAGTGGCAACAGATCGCCTCGGGCGAGGCTTTTGTGGCGAAGCTGGAGAACGTCGGCACCACCTCGCAAGACGGCAGCTGCGAGCGCCGCGATCCGCTCCGGGTCCAACTCGGGGGTGATGACGTAAAGGCGGGCGGCGAGCAGACGCTCGAGCGCGAAGGGCCTCATGGCGGCCTAAGGCTACCGAGCCGAAGAAGGCGCTTGCCAACTCCGGTGGCGCTGGCGGGCCGGGAGAGCCGAACTAGGCCGTTTCCAGCTGATCCTCGGGGTCCGAGATCCGGGTCGGGTTGCGCAGGCGCAGCACGCGGTGCTGGACCTCGAAGAGGACGTCCATCATCGGGACCACCCTGTATCGAATCCGGAACGGGTCGGAGCGCGCCTCCAACGGTGCCGGCCGGGCCAGGACGAGCTCGATGAGAGCCCCGGCACGCTCGCGGAGAACGGCAGGCACCCGGTCGATCCCCTGGAGGTTCAGCTCCTCAAGGGAGAACATCAGTTCATCGATCGCGCGGATGATCGTGGTGAGACGCTCGGTCTCAGAGCGCTGCGAACGACGCACCCGGTCGGAGAACTCGATCTCGCGGTTGACATCTGCTATTTGGGCCATGATGAAAATGATCTTGGCCAAGGTGGATTGCAGAACGCTTTCAGGCGACTGCAGTTTGCCGAATGGACGTTCCTAAAGGAGAATCTGGCGGAGTTTCTCCCTGAAAGCGGCGGGGACCCTGTCCCTGTCGCACGAAACCTTGACAAGCCTCTTCATGTGGGCCTGGAACTCGTAGTGTTCCGCGCAAGGCGGACAGCTTTCAAGGTGCAAAGTCAACTCGAGGACCTCGGTGTTGTTCAACTCTCGGTCCACGAATCGATCGAGCCTTTGTTTACAGTCGCTGCAGTTCATGATTGGGGCACCTCCTTGGTGCCGCTTGCGTGGACGATACCGGATTCGACGGCATACTCATAGAGGGATCTTTGAAGTTGCTGGCGGGCGCGGTGGAGGCGCGACATGACGGTGCCAATCGGGACTCCCAGGGTCTGGGCCGCGTCTTTGTACGAGAAGCCCTCAACATCGACCAGGAGGACCACCTCACGGTGTAGGGGTGGGAGCTTCTCGACCGCTTCCACAACCTCGGAAGCCGCGAGCTTGTCCAGCACGTCCGCCTCGGGCTTGGCACCCTCGTCCCGCAGCTTGTCGTAGAGGACGAACTCACCGACGTCGTCCAGGCTCACGTCTTCCTTCCGGGAACCCTTGAAGCGGTCCCAGAAGAGATTTCGCATGATCGCGAAGAGCCAGGCCTTCATGTTCGTACCGGGCTGGTAGCTGTGCTGATAACGAAGTGCGCGCAGGTAAGCCTCCTGGACCAGGTCTTGCGCCTGGTCTGGATCACGCGTCAGCCGGAGGGCGCCCCGGTATAGCGTGTCGAGATGCGTCAATGCCTCTTCCGCAAAGGCAGTGCGCGCCGGACTTTCCGCCATCAGTAGTGCCAGTCTACGTACACCTGCCTTGTGCCATCTGCAATCCCAAACAGGTGCTCTCTTATTCCGAGTAGCGCCTCTCGACACGCGGCCCGATCGATGTCAGCGCCTCGTAGGAGATCGTTCCCGACCACCCTGCCACCTCCTCAGCCGTGATCCGCTCACCCCGGTCCTCCCCGATCACGGTGGCCACGTCCCCGACCTGCACCCCGGCCACGTCCGTCACGTCGACTGTGATCGCGTCCATGCTCACGGTGCCGATAAGGGGCGCTCGGCGGCCGCGCAACAGGACGTGACCGCGATTGGAGCGCGCCCGGTGAACCCCGTCCGCGTATCCGATGGCCACCGTCGCTACCGGGGTCCGGGCAGCCGCCCGCCAGGTCGCCCCATAGCCGACCGAGTCCCCCACTCCGACCGTCTTAAGGTGTGTCACCACGGCTCGTAGAGCCAGTGCTGGTTGGGTGCCCGGCCATTCACAGCCGTAGAGCGCGATGCCTGAACGAACGGCGTCAAGTGCGAACTCGGGGAAGCGTCTGGCGCCTGCCGAGTTGCACACATGACGCACGCCGGGATCCACCTCGAAAGCCGCCAGCGTTTCGATGAAGCGCTCGAACTGGAGGCGAGTCATCGCCTCATCCGAGTCGGCCGACGCGAAATGTGTCCACGTGCCGGCGAGGCGGAGCGCCGGCGTCTGGTCGATGAAGTTGGCGAGCGCGGACGCCTCCTCTGGTGCGGACCCGAAGCGGCCCATCCCCGTGTCGATCTTGAGATGCACGGGGACGACCTCGTCGCAATCGCCCAGGGCTTCTGCGAACTCCAGGCTGGAGACGGCGACAGCGCAGCCGCTGGTGGCGGCGGCGGAAGCCTGCTGCGGAGTCAGGCCACCCATCACCAGCACGTGTTCGGCGCGAATGATGCCGCTGAGCTCATGAGCTTCCTCCAGCGTCGCCACCGCCAGCCCGGTCGCCCCCCCGCCCACGGCCGCGCGGGCCACCGGTATCGCTCCGTGCCCATAGCCGTTGGCCTTGACGACCGCGAACAGGCCGGCACCCTTGGGTAGGTGTCCCACGATCCTCGCCGCGTTCGAGCGCACGGCGCCCAGGTCGATTTCGGCCCAGCGCAGTCCGGTCGTCAGAGGCCGCCCTGGCGCAGCAGATTCATGACCAGGGGGATCTCCAGGAGCAAGTCACTGGCGAGAACCCCTGAGTCGCCAAGCCGGTGTGACAGCCGCCTGCCGGCGGCGGCGTGGACGTAAACGCCGGTGACGGCGGCGACGTAAGGATCTGAGCCCTGGGCGATCAACCCGCCGATGATTCCGGACAGCACGTCGCCGGTGCCGCCGGTGGCCAGGGCGGGTACCTCGTGTGGATCCTCGCTGAAGCGCCCGTCCGGGCCCGCAACGACGGTTCTGGCCCCCTTCAAGACGACCACCGCCCCCCACTCCTTGGCCGCCTTGCGCGCCGCTCCCGGCCGGTCGGCGGCAATCGCCTCGGTGGTCTTTCCCGTCAGCCGCGCCATCTCGCCCGGGTGGGGCGTCAGCACGCGATTCTTGCCCAGCTGGCTCTTTGATCGCGGAGCGCTTGCAAGGGCGTTGAGCGCATCCGCGTCAAGGACCAGAGGACAGGTGACGTGGTGCACAAGGTCGAGGACCAGGCGCCAGGTCGAGTGGTCGCGTCCCAGGCCGGGGCCGATGACGCCCACCTCCGCCGTCGACAGCTGGCGCAACACCGAGTCGTAAGCGGCGTGGCCGACGGCGCCAGGCGCCACCTCCGGGACCGGTGTGGCCATCACCTCCGTGCACTTGGCGGCGAGGATTGGATAGATGGTGTCGGCGACCAGCAGCCTCACCAACCCCGCGCCGGCGCGGGCGGCCGCCGTCGAAGAAAGGAAAGCGGCGCCGGTGAAGCCGAGGCTGCCGGCCAGCACGACCGCGGTGCCAAACGTGCCTTTGTGAGCGTCCCGAGGCCGCTCTGGGAGGACGACCGCCTCTGGGGCGGCCAGCAGGCTCTCCTCCTGCCTTTCCTCTCGGGGCATCTCGAGGTGCGCGGTGGCGACCGCCAGGTAGCTGTGGTGGGTGATGCTCACCTCGACCTGGGCGCCGCGATCGCTGCCGAGGAGGCGGACTCTGGGTGCGCCGCTGGCGCCCGGGAGGACCTCGATGCGGCGGCGCGGGAAACAGATCCCGGTGCCGTCGAAGCACTTGATCACAGCCTCCTTGGCGGCCCAGCGGCCGGCAAGGCGCTCGGAGTTGCCGGCGCAGTAGGTGACCTCGGCGGGGGTGTAGACCTTGTTGAGGAAGCCAGGGCCGGATCGCTTCACCGCCAGCGCGATCCGGTCCACCGAGACGGCGTCTACGCCGATTCTCTGCACAGCCTCATTGTGCGGTGGTTGGACTTGAACAGTGGTTGGACCAGGGTGGCGCTTGCCACCACTTGGGCCCGCTCCCGCGCATGGATGCCCTGACTCGATGCGCGCCTCCCCGCGGAAGCGGGGAGGATATCGTCGCCTACTCCACCGTTACGGATTTGGCAAGGTTGCGCGGTTGGTCAACGTCCTGGCCCAGCTCAACCGCCACGTGGTAGGCGAAGAGCTGCAGAAGGACCGTGTTCAGAATGGCTCCCGCCGCCTCCTCGACTTGCGGCATCACAAACACGTCGGTCGCAACCCCATCCAGCGACCTCTCGCCTTCGGTCACAAGCGCCAGGACCGGCGCGTCGCGCGCAACTATCTCGTGGACATTGCTGACCATCTTTTCGCTGGTTGCGCTCGTGGTGCAGATTGCGATGACCGGGAAGTCCTTGTCGAGCATCGCGATCGGGCCGTGCTTCAGCTCGCCGCCGGTGACCCCCTCGGCATGGATGTACGAGATCTCCTTCAGCTTGATGGCGCCCTCCAGGGCGACCGCGTATCCAAGGCCGCGACCGGTGTACATGAAGTTCCGGAAGCGGCTGTACTTCCGGGCCACCGCAGCGATCTCTTTTTCGCGGTCGACTATCGATTCCACATGAGAGGGAAGCGCTCGCAGGGAGGCGACCAGCTCGTGCCGGCGCTCCAGCGACACACGCCCATGGACCGTCGCCATCCGCAAGCCGAGCAGGTAGAGGCTCACCAGGTGCGCCAGCAGGGTCTTGGTCGAGGCGACTCCGATCTCCGGTCCGGAGTGCAGGTAAATCGCGCCGTCGGCGTCGCGCGCCGCCGAGCTGGCGACCACGTTCGTGACCGCCACCGTCAATGCACCCCGCTGCTTGGCCTGATGGAGCCCAACCAGCGTGTCGGCCGTCTCCCCGGACTGGGTGATCACGACCGCCAGCGTTTCCTTTCCGAACGTCGGACGGCGATACCGGAACTCAGAAGCGTCCATGGCCTTCGCCGGGATCCCGGCCCAATCTTCGATCACATATTCCCCGGCCATGGCCGCGTGAAGAGAGGTGCCCATGCCCAGCAGCAACACTTCGTTGAAGCGGCGCAGCCGCTCATCCGGGACGTCGAACTCGCGGAACGTGACGCTGCCGTCGTCGGTCAGCCTACCGCGCATTGCGTTGGCGACCGCCTCTGAGGACTCGTGTATCTCCTTGAGCATGAAGTGTGGATAGCCACCCTTCTGCGCCTGGCTCAGATCCCAATCGACATGGATGAGCTTCGGCATGACACTGACGCCGTCCAGCGTGGAGACCTGGGCACCGAGCGGTGTGACGGCCGCGACCTCACCTTCACCAAGCACGAGCACGCGTTTGGTGTACGGGATGATCGCGGTGATGTCAGAAGCGACGTAGAACTCGTTGTCGCCAAGGCCGACCACCAGCGGCGCGTTGAGCCGCGCCCCCACCAAGAGCTCCGGGTCGTCGGTCGAGAACATGGCCAGGGCGTACGCGCCATGAATCCGCCGCAGGGCGGCCCTGACAGCACTGAGGAAATCGCCCCGGTAGTTGGCCTCGATCAGGTGCGGGACGACCTCGGTGTCGGTGTCGGATGTGAACTCGTGGCCGGCGGCCTGCAGCTCAGCCTTGAGCTCGGCGAAGTTCTCGATGATGCCGTTGTGGACGACGAAGATGCGGTTGTGGCAGTCAGTGTGCGGGTGGGCATTGACGTAAGTGGGCTTGCCGTGTGTCGCCCAGCGAGTGTGGCCGATGCCAAGCTTGCCGGTCGGCATGTTGGCCTTGAGCTTGTCGATCAACATGTCCACCTTGGCCTCGGACTTGGTCACGCTCGTCAGGCGCGCCGAGCCGTCCTTCGGCATTTCGAGGACAGCGACGCCTGCTGAATCGTATCCACGGTACTCGAGCCGCTTCAGGCTCTCCATCAGGATCGGTGTCGCCTGGCGATCGCCGAGGTAGCCGATGATTCCGCACATAAACAGAGAACTCCTACCCGAGGTTAGTTCGACGTACTAGTGGTTAACGCCTGGGCGCCAGACCAGGTTACAGAGCCTAAGGCGAAGGCGTGGGATGAATGTTTGGGTTGGGGGAGATCGAGTAGGTCACCCGGACGACCGGAATCGGACCTGTGACGCCCGGCGGGTACGGGATCGTGACCTTGAATGTGAAGTCCGAGGTGTGCCCGCTCAGATCGAGGGCCGGCAGCACAAGGTTCTGGATCTTCGACAGGATGTCGGCCTTTCCGCTGATCACAACCGAGATCGGGTCGATCGTGATGGCGGTGACGCGATAGCCAGATGGTGGGGGCTGCGAGGGAGGTGAATCGATTAGGACCACCTGCTTGCTGGTCGAACCCGTCTTTGCCTCGATATGGACCGCAACCGTGGTCACATCGAGGCTGGAACCCGGCACTGTTTTCGAAAAGGTCGACATGTCGACCGGCGCACCGTTCTGCTCCAGGGTGACGAGCAGGTTCAGGGCGTCACGACTATCCCACTCGACTGGGGCGGTGAAATCGACAAATGCCTTCAGGCCCGTTTGCCAGCTGGCAGGTCCTGAGAAGTTGATGGCGCATGGTGAGTTGGGACACCTGGCTTCGGCCTTTGTCACCACCCAACCTTCGGTCACGTGGGGATAGCGAACCTGGACTGTGAGGACCTGACTCTTTCGTTGGTCGATGTTGAGCGCGACCGGCACGGACGGGTTCTGAACCGTGACGCCTGCCACCAACGAGGTGACCACAAGGTTGACCTTGACCGCTGGGCCCGGGCTGACTTTCGACAGGTCGAAGCGCGCAACCAGGCTGCTGGGGGTGATTGCCTGGATGGTGTCGGCCAGGCCGGTCACCCTGACTGTCGTCTTGATCGGCGGGTTGATGACGACCAGGTTCGGTGGGATCGTGTACTGGATTGGCGTCACCGTCAGCGTCTTGAACGTCGGGGGGTTCTGAGAGAAGGCGACCGCCCCCAGCATCACCACCGACAGCCCCACGGCCACCAGCTTGAGCCGCCATCCATCGATGACCCAGTTCATCTTCGCCGGCCCAGGAATCCGTTACCGATCGATATCGGCCCAGGTACCTTGACACTGACCACGCGCCGAAGACTGTCACCGTCGAGATTGCGCGTGATCTTTCCCTCTTCTATCACTGAAATCGCTCCTGTCTCCTCTGAGACTACGAGCACCAGCGCGTCCGATGCCAGCGACAAGCCCAGAGCCGCCCGGTGGCGAGTGCCTAACCTCTCCCGGACGACACCCTCTTCGGGAAGCGGCAGGAGGCAGCCGGCGGCAAGTATCCGGTTACCGCGCACGATCACAGCTCCGTCGTGGAGCGGGGAATTCGGGTAGAAGATCGACTGGAGGACCTCGGCCGATATCTCTCCATTTATCCGGACGCCGGTCGCCGCGTAATCCTCCAGGCCGACGTCGCGCTCGAACGCGATGAGCGCCCCGTTTCGGCGGAGGCTCAAGCGTTCGGCAGCGCGGATGGCCTCCGACATGGCCTGGCTGTAGAGGCTCGTGCTGTAGCCGGAGAGAGGGCGGCCGATGTTGCCCAGGCGGCCCAGCTGGTCCATGGCTCGCCTCAGCTCAGGCTGAAACATGACGATGACCGCAATCAAGATGAAGAACGCGGCGTTCTTGAACAGCCAGCTGAGGAGCACCAGGTTGAACTGGATGGAGATGACGCCGACGACCGCGAGCAGCACCAGCCCCACCAGGATCTGGATGCCCTGCGTGCCGCGCAGCAGCCGCAGGAGCTGATAGAGCACGAAGGCGACGACAGCGACGTCGATCACCTCGCCCCATCCGATGTGGCGCATCACCTCCTGCAGCTGGATGAAGAAGTCGGAGATCACCTTTCGGTTCCAAAGACCTGGGCCATCAGCGCCATCTGGGAGTACAGCCGGTTTGCCGCCTGCTCGAAGACGACGGAGCGTCGGCCATCGATGACCTCGTCGGTGACTTCCTCACCTCGATTGGCCGGCAGGCAGTGCATGAAGACTGCATCGGGAGCGGCCTCCATGAGCTCCCGGTTGACCTGGTAAGCGGCAAATGCCTTGCGCCTCACCTCTCGCTCGCTTTCCTGTCCCATCGAGGTCCAGACATCCGTGTAGATGGACGTTGCCTTGGCGACATCGGCTGTATCGGTGCTGAGCCTAACCTTGAACCCTGCTGAATTGAGGTCGCGTGCACGATCGAGCACCTCGGGCTTCGGGTGATACGCGTGAGGCGCGATCACCGTAAGCGAGAACCCGAGGAGCGCCGCACCTTCGATCAGGGAGGTCGCGATGTTATTGCCGTCGCCGATATAGACGACGCGCTGGGATGCCAGGGAACCGCACTTTTCCTCCAGGGTCATGAGGTCGGCCAGGATCTGACAGGGGTGCGAGCGATCAGTCAGGGCGTTGATGACAGGCCTGTGCGCCGCGGCCGCGAGCTCGATGAGGTCATCATGTGTACGCAAACGCGCCACTATCCCCTCCACGTAACGGTCGAGAACCCGCGCCGCATCGCTGACCGTCTCCCGGACACCGAGCTGAACGTCGTGCTCGGTCAAAGTCGTCGTCGTCCCACCAAGACGGGCGATCCCCACCTCGAACGAGACGCGCGTTCGATGCGACGGCTTCTGAAAGAGCATCGCTATGTGACCACCTTGTAGAGGCTTCTCGGCCCATCTGCCGGCCTTGATCGCATGCCCGAGGTCGAGCAACGCTCGAAGCTCGTCTGAATCGAGATCAGACACATTGAGGAAGTCGCGGCCTGCCAGATGTCTCACTGAAAGGATCATGATGCCGCGCGAGCGAACGGTGGGGCCATCCTGCCGACGACTGGGCGCTTACAACCTGGGTTCGATGAGCTCGCCGGCCACGACGCGCCTTCCGTCGGGCCCGACCAGCCCGCGCTCGCGGGCCGAGATGGCAAGGTCGCGCGCCGAATCGAATTCAGGGAGGCGGGCGCGCAACTTCACGTCATCCCGCAGCCGAAGGATGAGGTCGCGGCAAGCGCTCGGCTCGAGACCGAACTGAGCAGGTTTGAAGCCCAAAGGTGGCTCGTTGCGGAAATGGATGGTCAAGCGATCGGTAAGCCGGACGTTGGGCCAGGCACCGGGGTCTGACAGAGTCACGGTCTCCATCCGGGCCCAGACCGCGCGCATCTCATGCCGGCCCTGGATCACGACCATGCGGTCTCGGAAGAAGCCTAGCCTGCCAAGCGGCCAGGATCGCAGCCTCAGCCCGGCAGCGCCGGCCACCACCGCACCGCCCACCGCTCCGGCGCCTAAAGCGACGGCAGCCACCCAGCCTCCGGGGAGTCGCGTCGCGCCGGCGGCAAGGAGGCCGAACAGGATCGCAAAAGCCAACCCCGAACCAGCGAGGGTAACGAGCGACCGCCGCGATCGCACATAGATCATCGACGCCCCACCAAGCGTGTAGTTTAGGCGTGCTCGTGCCATGTGGCGACCGCGCGGCACACCGTCGAAGCGCCGCCGCCGGCCGAAAGGAAAGCCTTAAGGGCGCGACCTCTTCGAGGCTCTGGCTGCGAGCACGGCGTCGGTGAAGAGCCGCGTCGCGACCCTGCTTTTGGGCTCCCCAAGCCGAGTGGCCAGGGTGGCCAGCTGCTCCACCACGCGTGGCTCGACACTGAGCCTGTACAGCTGTTTGACGACGGGCGCTTCCTTCTTCACTGATGACCCTCCTGAGAATTGATTGTGCTCAGGGTGGGACAGGCCAGGCATCAGTTCATAGCCCGCCTGTTAAGACGCGACGAAGAGGACGGATGCCCCCGGACCGGTTGATGGCCGACAATCTTTCGGATGGCGACCGTCGCTTGATCGAACGAACCCGGCTGACCCAGCTCCTCGAGCGAGAGCGCGCCTCGTACCGGGCCGGTCATCCTCGATCCTTCGAGGCTTACACGAGCTCGCGGCATCTCTTTGGACGGGTTCCGATGACCTGGATGAACAAGAACGCCGGCGGCTTCCCGCTGTACGCCGCCAAGGCCCGAGGTGCGCGAGTCGAAGACATCGACGGGAAGGTGTTCATCGACTTCTGCCTGGGCGACACGGGCGCCATGGCCGGTCACTCGCCAGAGCCCATGGTGGAGGCTGTGGTCCAACAGATCGCGAAAAACGGTGGCGTCACGATGATGATGCCCACTGTCGATGCTGACTGGGTGGGAACCGAGCTCACGCGCCGCTTCGGGTTGCCCTACTGGAGCTTTGCGCTGACGGCCACCGACGCGAACCGTTGGGCCATCCGTCTGGCACGAGCGATCACCGGCCGCCCGAGGATCCTGTTCAACAGCTACTGCTATCACGGCACCGTCGACGAGTCGCTGATCGTCGTCGGTCCTGATGGCCGTGGGGCGAGCCGTGAGGGAAACGTGGGCGCGCCAACTGACGTGACCACCACCAGCCGCGTAGCCGAATACAACGATCTCGAGGGGCTCGAGCGCGAGCTCGCCCACCGCGACGTCGCCGCCCTATTGATGGAGCCGGCGCTCACCAACATGGGGATCGTGCTGCCGCAGGATGGTTATCTGGCCGGCGTCCGGGCGTTGACCAAGACCTACGGGACCCTCCTGATCAACGACGAGACCCATACATTCTCGGCGGGGCCCGGCGGTTGCACCATGGCCTGGGGCCTGGCGCCCGACATCCTGACGATCGGCAAGGCGATCGCCGGGGGAATCCCGGTCGGAGCTTACGGATTGTCGGAGGAGCTCGCGCGGCACCTCGCAAGTCGAAGCGATCTGGACATGGTCGATGTGGGTGGCGTCGGCGGCACCCTCGCCGGAAACCCTGTCTCGATCGCAGCGGCGCGCGCAACGCTCGAGCACGTGCTGACCGACGAGGCGTTTGAGCGGATGATCGCGTTGGGGGGCCGGTTCACGGCCGGCGTGCAGCAGGTCATAAACACTCATGAGCTGCCTTGGTCTGTGAGCCAGCTCGGAGCCCGGACTGAGTACCGGTTCACCTCGCCGCCGCCCTTGAACGGGACCCAATCACACGCGGCGACCGATGGTGAGCTCGAAGATTATCTACACGTCTACCTGGCCAACCGAGGAATACTGATGACGCCGTTCCACAACATGGCGCTCATGTGTCCGGCGACCAGTCAGGATGACGTGGACCGGCATCGCGAGGTATTCGGCGAAGCAGTCGGAGAGTTGGTCAGCGCCTAGTCAGCCGCCAGTTTTGACCTGAGGGCTGAGATGTCCGTGGCAGGTAGGCCGGCCCCCTCCAGGTAGCCCTCAACTCCTCCCCATCTCTTGTCCAGGTGCTCGAGAACCCCGATGATCCGTTCTGGCGGACAACGCAGGTCGTCCCGCATGTCCTGCAGCTGCTCTGGCGCTGCCGCCGCCAGCCATTCCTCATACCTCGTGGCCATCTGGAGGTCGGTCTCGGCATAATCGGCCGCGATCGAGTCGAAGTCCACCTCCGCAAGCGCCAGGCTCATCGCCGCCACCATGCCTGTCCGGTCCTTGCCCGCGAAACAGTGAAAGACGACAGCACCCTCATTCCTGGCCAGCGCGCTGAAGACCTCGCAGAACGCGCCCGCACGGTGCTCGAGCATCATCAGGTACAGGTCGAACATGTCCGACGCCTCGCCCAGCCTGAGCATCGTCGCGTCGTCTATCAGGGGCAGGTGTGCGTAGTAGGGCACCTTGGCGTCAGCAGGCTGAGAGCGCGCAAATGGGCTCGGGGATCTGGCGATCTCCGACTCGCTTCTCAGGTCGATCACGGTGGTCACGCCATAGGAGACCATCGCCTCCTGGCCGGCGGTGTTCAGGCTTTGCAGGTTGTCGGAGCGCACGAGGACACCGGTTCGCGTGAGGCCGCCTGGTCGCGGAAGATGACCGAGGTCACGCG
This sequence comes from Candidatus Dormiibacterota bacterium, assembly GCA_030948325.1. The sequence continues at coordinate 22,469 of JALZAL010000185.1, read as the reverse complement.
TGTTTCGGCAGTCAGGCCAGTCCAGCCGCCGCGAGGACACCCCTAACGCTTTGTGTACTGCGGAGCCTTGCGGGCCCTCTTGAGGCCGTACTTTTTGCGCTCCTTCATCCTCGGGTCGCGCGTCAGGAGGCCGGCTTTCTTCAAAGCGGGCCGGAAGTCTGGGTCGTACTTGATGAGCGCGCGGGCGATGCCGTGGGAGATGGCGCCGGCCTGGCCGCTCGTCCCGCCCCCGATCACCTTGACGCTGATGTCGAACTTGCGCTGGGTGCTGGTCACGCGAAGCGGAGCCAGGGCAGCCATCTCGAGGACCCTGCGGCCAAGATAGGCAAGGGTGTCCTTGTCATTGATGACCACGCGGCCCTCTCCGGGTTGGATGCGCACGCGCGCGACCGCGTTCTTTCGGCGGCCGGTTCCTCTGTGAAAGGCTTCAGCCAAGCTTGATGTCCCCCCTGCCGTCGAAGGTGATCACCTTCGGCTTCTGGGCCTGGTGCCCATGCTCGGCCCCGGCGTAGACGCGAAGTCGGGTGAGCATGTCCGCCCCGAGAGTGTTGTGCTGCAGCATCCCTTTGACCGCGTTCATGATCGGAAACGTGGGGTCCAGCTCTTGAGCTCGCTGGAGCGTCCGCGTGCGCAGGCCGCCGGGGTATCCCGTGTAGCGGGTGTACTGCTTGTCGGTGAGCTTGGCGCCGCTGACCTTCACCTTCGACGCATTGATGACCACGACGTGGTCGCCCGTATTCAGGTGCGGCGTGAAGGTCGGCTTGTGCTTGGCCCGAAGGATCTTGGCCACACAGCTCGCCAGGCGGCCGAGCACCTGGTCGGTGGCGTCGACCACGAACCAGTCACTCTTCAATTCCGCCGTTTTTGCCGTCCAGGTCTTCTGTTTGCTCAACGTCTCCTCAAATATGTGCCCTGCGCGCACCCGGAAATATGTGCCCTGCGCGCACCCGACGCACTCAGTAAATCACTTCCACCAATGTCAGGCCGCCCGCGGGTGCTGTGCGGGGCGCCTGGCGCCTGTCACGCGCGCTGAGCACCTCGCCCACCCACTCGGCGGGCCTCCTGCCGCGTCCCACCTCGGCCAGCGCCCCGGCGATGCTTCGCGCCAGGCCGCGAAGGAAGCCCTCCGCCTCCAGCTCCAGCTCGACGAATCCCCCTCGCCGCACCACCTTGACGGAGCGCATCTCGCGCACCCTTTCGGCCGGCGGCTCCGAGGCCGAGCAGTAGCTGGTCCAGTCGTGCTTCCCGACAAGCGCTCTCGCCGCCTCTGACATGGCGGCTACGTCCAGCGGAGCACCGACATGCCAGCACCGATCACGTTCCAGCGCGGGCCTGGCCCTACGGTCGAGGTATCGGTACCGGTACCGACGCCAGCGGGCGGAGTAGCGAGCGTGGAAGCCGTCCGGCGCGACCTCTGCGGCCAGGACCGACACGTCTTTTGGCAGGCGGGCGTTGAGGGCTGCCACGAGCCGCTGCGGCGTGATCCGCCCATCGGTCTCGAAGGTGACAACCTGGCCTTCGGCGTGGGCCCCCGCGTCGGTCCGCCCCGCGGCGTAAACCTTGTGCTCGGTGCCCGTCAGCTCACGCAGCGCCCGCTTCAGCTCGGCCTCGACCGTACGCCCGTGCGCCTGCTCCTGCCAACCTCTGAATCCGCTCCCGTCGTACTCCAGCACGACTTTCGTATTCACTTTTTAACCGTTCTTGCCAGCTTAAGCCCCTCTCCCTGTCCTCTCCCGGTGGGGACAGAGGACTTCAGTCGACCAGTTCGACGACCACCATCGGCGCTGAATCCCCCAGCCTCGGGCCCTTGCGGATGATTCGCGTGTAACCTCCCGGGCGCTGGCTCAAGCGCGGCAGAAGGTTGGAGAACAGGCGCTCGACGACTTCCGGCTTCGACACCTCTTCGCTCACCCGGCGCCGTGCGCTGAGGTTGTCATCCTTGGCCGTGGTGATCAGGCGTTCCACCCACCGGCGGAGCTCCTTGGCTTTGGCCTCGGTCGTCGTTATCCTTCCGCTCTCGAGCAGGGACGTGCACAAGTTGCGCATCAGCGCCTTGCGCGCGTCGGTGTCTCGATTGAAGCGGCGACCGCTCCGTTGGTGTCTCATAGACCGTTGTTGTCCTTTATTTCCTTGTATAGAGAGTCATCGGGGTCCCCGCGAAATCGAAGATTTCGTGGGGTGATTTGGTGCCTCATTTCTAGCCGCGGAGGACGGTGCCCATCTCCTCTGGCTTGATGAAGCCCTTCTCGACGAGCTTCTCCTTGATCTCGTCGAGGGACTTGCGCCCGAAGTTGCGCAGCGCCAGGAGCTCTTCCTCTCTCTTCTGCAGCAGCTGGCCGACGGTCTGTATCTCATTGGCCTTGAGGCAGTTGAAGGCGCGCACCGAAAGATCGAGCTCCTCGATGGGCGTGTCCATCAAGCGGTTCTGGCTGCCCGTGGCGCCGCGGTCCTTGGCCTCCTTCTCCGCGATCGAAGCTCCGAAACGCACGAAGAGCGCCAGGTGCTGCGTGAACAGCGAGGCAGCGTGGCTGACTGCTTCCTCAGGGGACATCGTGCCGTCGGTCCAGACCTCGATCAGCAACCGGTCGTAGTCGGTCGACTGGCCGACACGGGTCTTCTCGACTGTGAAGTTGGCCTTCTCGACCGGAGAGAAGATGGCATCGATCGGGATGACCCCGATGGGCTGCCCCTCGCGCTTGTTGCGCTCGGCCGGCACGTATCCCTTGCCGCGCTCGACGTTCAGCTCCATGCGCAGGTGGCCTTTGGACGCCAGCGTGCAGATGTAGAGATCGGGGTTGACCACGTCCACGTCGGAGTTAGCCTGGATGTTCGACGCATGCACCTCCGCCGGCCCCTTGACGTCGAGCAGCAGGGTCACCGGGTCCTCGGTGTGGCTCTTGAGGCAGAGCTTCTTCAGGTTCAGGATGACCTCTGTCACGTCTTCCTTGACGTGCGGGATGGCCGTGAACTCGTGCGCCACGCCATCGATCTGGATCGAGGTTACTGCCGCCCCCCACAGCGACGAGAGCAGCACGCGGCGCAGCGTGTTGCCAAGCGTCGTCCCGAAGCCAGGGTCGAGCGGTTCGATGTCGAACTTCCCGTAGTTCGCGCTCGTTTCGAGCTTGCGAACCTGGGGGGTGACTGTCATCTGCGTGTCAATAGCCAATTAGGAACTCCCTTTACCTTGAGTAGAACTCGACGATCAACTGCTCTTCGACGCCCGTCTCCATCTCGTGACGCTCCGGGCGGGCGAGGATCTTGCCTGACTTCTCCTCCAGGCTGAAGGAGAGCCATCCCGGAACGGGTCGGAGCTTGGAAGCCTCGAGCGCCACGTCGACCACACCGTTGGCCGGCCTGACCTTGAGTACGTCTCCGGGCTTGAGCTGGTACGACGGAATGTTGACGGTCTTTCCGTTCACTTCGAAATGGCGGTGCGAGACCAGCTGGCGCGCCTGCTTGCGCGATGCGCCCAGCCCGAGCCGGTACACGACGTTGTCGAGACGAAGCTCGAGGTGGCGGAGCAGGTTGACGCCGGTGACGCCGGGTTCGCGCTCGGCCAGCTCGAAGTAATTGCGGAACTGCTTCTCCAGAAGCCCGTACGTGCGTCGCGCCTTCTGCTTGGCACGAAGCTGCAGGCCGTAGTCCGAGGTCTTACGCTTGCGTGCCTGGCCGTGCTGGCCGGGCGCGAACGCGCGGCGCTCGATGGCGCACTTGGGCGTGTAGCACCGCTCACCCTTGAGGTAGAGCTTCGCGCCCTCACGGCGGCAAAAGCGGCATACGGGGCCGCTGTAGTTAGCCACTCAGACCCGCCGTCGCTTGGGGGGACGGCAACCGTTGTGAGGGATCGGCGTCACGTCGGTGATCGCGCTCACCTCGAGGCCCGTGGCCTGCAGCGAGCGGATGGCCGCTTCCCGGCCCGCGCCCGGACCACGAACGAAGACCTCGATCGAGCGCATCCCGTGCTCCAGCGCCTTCTTGGCAGTCGCTTCAGCGGTGACCTGGGCAGCGTACGGGGTCGACTTGCGGCTGCCCTTGAAGCCCTGCGCGCCGGCTGAGCCCCACGAGATGACGTTCCCATCCACGTCGGTGATCGAGATGATGGTGTTGTTGAACGTGCTCTGCACGTGCGCCTGACCCGCGACCACGTTCTTCCGCTCCCGGCGGCGGGTCCGAACGACCTTCTTCTGCTTTGTCACTTGCCTGCTTTGACCTTCTTCTTACCCGCGACAGCGCGCTTCGGCCCCCGGCGACCCCTGGCGTTGGTGCGCGTCCGCTGGCCCCGCACAGGCAGGCCTCGGCGGTGCCGACCGCCACGATAGGAACCGATCTCAGTCATTCGTTTGATGTTCATCGCCACCTCGCGCCGAAGGTCGCCCTCGATGAGGACCTCCTTGGCAGTGGCCATTCGGTCGATGATCTGTCGAAGCCGGCCGACCTCGTCTTCGCTGAGGTCCTTGACCCGGGTGTCAGGGTTGAGGTTCGCCATCTTGACGAGCTTCTCCGCGGTCGTGCGACCGATCCCATGGATGTACATGAGGGCGATCACCACCCGCTTCTGCGGGGGTATGTCGATGCCGGCGATGCGCGCCATTTAGCTCAGCTCCTCTAGCCCTGACGCTGCTTGTGCTTCGGAGTCTTGGAGCAGATCACGCGCACCACTCCGTTCCGCCGGATCACCTTGCAGCTCGAGCACATCTTCTTGACTGACGGCCGTACCTTCATCTCCAAATCTCTCGAATGCGCCCTCGCGAACGATCGCTGCTCGCGAGCTCGACACCCACCTTGTCCCCAGCCAGAAGGCGGGTGAAATGGGTGCCTGCACGATCGGCGACGTGAGCCAGGACCTTAGCCCCGTTCTCGAGCTCAACCCGGTAAACGCCGTTGGGAAGAGGCTCCACCACGACCCCCTTCACGATCGGGGGGCGCTGGGGCACGAACGATGATTGTACGTCAAACGGGTCAGCGCCAGCTTAAGCCCCTCTACCTGACTCTCTCCCCGATGGCGAGAGGGGCCCGTGGCCGTTGGCGATCGGCTGGGCGGTCAGGATCAGGGGACCCTTGTCCGTGATCGCCACCGTGTGCTCGAAATAGGCGGAAAGGGCGCCGTCGACTGTGCATATCGTCCAGCCGTCCGGCTTCATGTAGACCTCATGCGAGCCTGCATTGACCATGGGCTCGATGGCGAGCGTCATCCCCGCCTTCAGCCGCGGTGGGGTCCCCGGGGTGCCGAAGTTGGGCACCTGCGGGTCCTCATGCATCTGACGCCCGATCCCGTGCCCGACGAACTGCCGGATCACCGAGTAGCCGGATGCCTCCACGTGCTTCTGGATCGCGGAGGAGATGTCGCCCAGCCATCCACCCGGGTTCGCCTTGTCGATCCCGACGTACAGCGCCTCCTCGGTGACCTTGAGCAGCTTCTCCGCCTGCTTCCTGATGTTTCCGACCCCGACCGTGATCCCGACGTCCGCCCAGAAGCCTTCGAGCACGAGCCCGAGATCCAGGCTCACCAGGTCCCCTGAGACCACCCGGCGGTTGCCGGGGATGCCGTGCACAGCCTCGTCGTTGATGGAGACGCAGATCGACCGCGGGAAGCCGTGGTAGCCCAGAAAGCCTGGGGTTGCGCCACCGTCCCGGATCAGCTTTTCGGCGATCCGGTCCAGCTCGATCGTCTTCACGCCTGGCACGCAGGCTTCGCGGAGAGGCGGGAGCACGGACGCGAGCAGACTGCCCGCTCGGGCCATGAGGTCGATCTCGTGCGCTGTCTTCAGGTTGATCATGGGCGGACCTGGCCATTCTGGCCAATCGCTGCCAGAACGTGGCGGCTTATATCGTCAATGGTGCCCCGGCCGTCGATCTCCGAAACCAGGTCCTCCACACGGTAGTGGTCGAGTACCGGAATCGTCTTGCTCAGATAGATCTCGATCCGGGGTCTGACCGCCTCCTGCTTGTCATCCTCCCTCTGAACAAGCGGCGTTGCATCCGCCGTGCACTTTTCTCTGCCGGGGGGATAGGTGCGCTGACAAGCGGGACACACCAGGCGTCCGGAAAGCCTCCTCAGCAGCTCAGCCGTCTCGACTCTGAGGTACAGAACCCGGTCGAAGCGTCGTCCGAGCTCTCGCATCATCACGTCCAGGGCCTCAGCTTGCGGGATCGTGCGGGGAAAGCCGTCGAGGATGAACCCGCGAGCACAGTCCGGCTGCTGAAGGCGGTCGCGGATCATCCCGATCATGATCCCGTCGGGAACGTAGCCTCCCGCTGCCAGGATTGGCTGCGCCTGGCGCCCGAGCTCAGTTCCGCGGTCGATCTCGGCGCGGAGCATGTCGCCGGTGGCGATGTGGGGAATCCCAAAGCGGGAGCGCAGCATGTTCGCCTGCGTCCCCTTGCCGCTGCCAGGGGCGCCATAGAGGAGCAGGTTCATTTGATGAAGCCGCGGTACTGCCGCATGACCAGCTGGGTCTGCAGCTGTTTCATCGTATCGAGGGCAACGCCGACGACGATCAAGATCGCAGTACCCCCTAGATACATCTGTTGGTGTGAGATGCCGGAGAGCCTGGCCGTGGCGATCGGAAGGATGACCGTGATGAAGCCGAGGAAGCAGGCGCCGGCGAATGTCACGCGGTTCATGACCGCGGCAAGGTACTCCGCAGTCGGACGTCCCGGGCGAATTCCGGGAATGAAGCTCGAATAGCGTTTGAGGTTGTCCGCCACCTCGTTCACCTCGAACGTGATCGCCGTATAGAAGTACGTGAACCCAAACGTCAGCGCAAAGTACAGCGCGTTGTAGGTGATCGCCATCGGCAGGTTGGAGGTGTCCGGCGCGAAGTTACCTCGAACCCATGCCGCCGCCCTGTAGTACCAGGTGTCGGGCGGTGCTCCTGTGAAGTAGTTGGCGATGATCGTCGGAAGGAACATCACCGAGATCGCGAAGATGATCGGGATGACCCCCGCGTGGTTGACCCGCAGGGGTAGGAAGCTGGCTCTGCTTTGAACCTGCTTCAGCCCGACGGTGCGTTGCGCGGATTGAATGGGAATCTTCCTCACCGCCTGCTGGACCTCGATGATCACCGCGGTCATCACCAGCGCGATCAGGCCGAAGATGATGAAGGGGACGTAATCCGCGAGTCCGCCGCCAGTTCCGCGGGCGCTGAACACCGCGGCGACGCCCTGCGGGCCCCGCCCGATAATGCCGGCGAAGATGATCAGCGAAACGCCGTTACCGATGCCGTACTCGGTGATGAGCTCACCGAACCACATCAGCATGATCGTGCCGGCGGTCAGCACCAGGACGATCTCAAGGCGCTGGAACCATTCCAGAGGCCCGAGAATCGCGGGGGTGGTGTTCTGGAAGAGCACGGTGAAGCCATATGCCTGCCCGGCGCCAAGGGCGACTGTCAGGTAGCGGCTCCATCGCGTGATGCGCCGGCGCCCTGCTTCGCCTTCTTTTGAGATCTCCTTGATGCGCTCGGAGATCACCGTCATCAGCTGCATGATGATCGTGGCGTTGATGTAGGGGTTCATGCCCATGGCGACGACGCTGAAGCGCGAGAGGCCACCGCCCGAGAAGAGGTCCAGCAATCCAAGGAGTGCCTGCGAGTTGAATAGCCTGGCGAGTGCGTTCGGGTCGGCTTGTGGCAGGGCGATGTTGGAGAAGAGCCGGAAGACGATCAGGATCCCGCCTGTGAACAAGAGCTTGTTGCGAAGCTCCGGCAAGCGGATGGCGTTGACCAACGCCTCGAGGAGGTTCATTTAAGGCGCAGACCCCATTTAAGAGTCGGGGGGAGCGGCCTCCCCGGGCAGTTCGTTTTCCTCGGCGGGCTCAGGTGCCTCTGCCGCCGGCGTCCGCTTGGCCGCTTTGGCCGGCTGATTCTGGGCGGCGGGCTTTTCTGCCTCGGGCTCCGGTTCTTCAGGTGCCGGCACCCTCTTCGCGGTCTTGGCCGCGGTACGCCTCGGTCCGATCGATCTTGGCTCGCCAAGAACTTTGACGCTGCCCCCGGCGGCTTCGATGGCCTCGCGCGCGCTAAGACTGAACGAGTAGGCCTCGACCTCGAGCTTCCGCTTCAGGTCGCCAGTGCCCAGGATCTTGACCTCCTCACCAGCCCGCGCCAGTCCGGCTTCGACCAGCGCCGCGGCATCCACCTTTGCGCCATCGGCGAACCTGCGCAGCTTTGACAGGTTGACGACGGCGTAGACCTTCTTGAACGGGTTCTTGAAGCCAGGCAGCTTGGGGATGCGCTGCGACAGGGGCATCTGGCCGCCCTCGAAGCCGACCCTGAAGCCTTCGCTGCGCGCGTTCTGGCCCTTCTGGCCACGTCCCGAGGTCTTACCCCGCCCTGAGCCCGTGCCGCGGCCGATGCGCTGCTTCTTGCGGTGCGCGCCGGCGGCCGGTTTCAGGTCATGCAGCTGCATCAGTTACCCCTCTGATCCTTCTTGTTCGAGCGCGAGCGCCAGATCTTGTACCGGCTTCGAGCCGGACGCAAGTACGGCTCCCCATCAACAGCGACCAGGAAGTCGACCGCCTTCAGCATCCCCCTGACAGCAGGGTTGTCGGGCAGCTCCCTCGTCTGGTTCATGCGCCGGAAGCCGAGTGACTGGACGGTGGCCTTGACCGACGGATTGGCGCCGATCGAGCTCTTCCTCAGCGTGGCCCTCAGCATCTTGCCGTCGCCCTTTTCAGCTGACTTCGCTGTCACTTGGTTTCCCCGTCGGCCTTCTCAGGAGTGCCGCTGGCGGCCGCGCCCTCCGACCTGCGGTAGATGTTGGCGAGGCGCCGGCCGACGATCTGCTCGACCTCTTTACCGCGCAGCTCGGCGACCTGCTGCACTGTGCGCAGCTGCTGGAGCGCCGCCAGCGTTGCACGCACGGTGTTGATCGGGTTGTTGGTGCCGTGCGATTTGGTGAGGATGTCCTTGATGCCGGCGGTCTCGATGACAGCGCGCATCGCGCCTCCAGAGATCACGCCGGTGCCAGGGGCCGCCGGCTTGAGCATGATCTTCGCCGACCCTAGCTTTAGGCGCACTTCGTGCGGAATCGTCGTTCCCACCATCGGGACAGTGATCATGTTGCGCTTGGCGACCTCCATACCTTTGCGGATGGCCTCGGTCACTTCTCGCGCTTTGCCGATGCCCGCGCCGACGCGCCCGTTCATGTCGCCAACCACGATCAGCGCGCTGAACGAGAACTTGCGTCCGCCCTTGACCACCTTGGCAACCCGGTTGACCCTGACGACGCGGTCAGCCAGCTCCGACCGCTCGCCGCTCGAGTGCGGGTACCTAGATCCCATCTAAAACTCCAGTCCGGCTTCGCGGGCGGCGTCCGCCAAAGCCTTGATTCTGCCGTGGTACAGGAACCCTCCCCTGTCGAACACCACCGAGCTGACGCCGGCGGCCTTAGCCTTGGCGGCGATCTCCTTGCCCACTTTCGCTGCCTCGGCCATGCCGTTGCCTTTGGCCTTGAGCGCGACTGTCGATGCAGCCGCCAGCGTATGGCTGCCTGCGTCGTCGATGAGCTGCGCATACACGTGGTTGAGGCTGCGGAAGACGGCCAAGCGCGGCCGCTCCTTGGTGCCGCTCACATGTACGCGGACGCGCTTGTGGCGCTTCAGGCGGTTCACCTTGCGATCGGTTTGCTTGATCATCCCGCTGCCTTGGCCCCCTTGCCCGCCTTGCCGGCTTTGCGCCGGATCTTCTCACCGCGGTACATGACGCCCTTGCCCTTGTAAGGCTCGGGTGGGCGAAGCCCGCGGATGTTGGCGGCAACCTGGCCGACGTCCTCGATCGAGATGCCGGACACCGAGAATTTCGTCTGGTCCTGGACGTCGATCGAAACTCCCGCGGGAGGCTTGAACTTGATCGGGTGTGAGTAACCAAGGCTCAGCACAACCTCGTCGCCCTGCTTGGCGACGCGGTAGCCGACTCCGACCAGCTCCAGATGCTTGGTGAAGCCGGTGTTCACACCGGTGACCATGTTGGCGACAAGGCTGCGCACCAGGCCGTGGAGGGCGCGGTGCTTGTAACCATCCGAGGGCCGCTCGAACACCAGCTGGCCGTCTGCCTGCTTGACTGTGATGTCCGCAGGCAGGGTGCGCTCGAGCTTGCCCTTCGGCCCTTCGACCACGACGTGGCCTGGCTCGAGGGTGATCTTCACCGAGCCGGGCACGTCGATCGGCAGCTTTCCTATACGCGACAACTCTTCCTTCTTGCTCCCCTAATCACCCCACGAAATCTGCGATTTCGCGGGGACCCCGATTCTCTTCTCTGCTACCACACATAAGCTAGAACCTCGCCGCCCAAGCCTTGGCGCAGCGCCTGGCGCCCGCTCATGACCCCTTCGGCCGTGCTGAGGATTGCGATTCCGAGCCCACCGAGGACCCTGGGGATCTCTGTCTTGCGCGCATAGACCCTCAATCCGGGGCGGCTGATCCGCTTCAACCCCGAGATCACGCGCTCGCGATCCGGGCGGGACTTGAAGATGATACGCATCGTCTGGGATGCCCCGTCGGCTTCGACCTCGAAGCCGGCGATATAGCCCTCGTCTTTCAGCACTCGCGCAATCTCGAGCTTGAGCTTGGAAGCGGGCACCCGAACCTCGGGATGTCGAGCGCCGTTCGCGTTGCGGATTCGCGTCAGCATGTCCGCGATGGGATCGCTGATGACGCCCGTCGGCGCTCGCTTGACCGCTCTTGCGATTGCAGTCGCCATCACCAGCTCGACTTCGTCACGCCGGGGATCCGTCCCTCGGCGGCAAGGTTGCGGAAGCAGATTCGGCACATGCCGAACTTGCGAAGGAAAGCGCGCGGGCGACCGCAAAGGCGGCACCGGTTATGGAACCGGACCTTGAACTTGGGGTGCACAAGGTCTCTTTTCCAGCGCTCGAGCGAAGATTTCTTGGCCAAGCTTTACCTCTTCCTGAATGGCATTCCGAGGCGCGTCAGCAGGCTGCGCGCCTCGTCGTCGGTACGGGCTGTGGTGACGATCGACACTTCCAGCCCGCGGAGCTTGTCGATCTTGTCGTAGTCGATTTCGGGAAAGACGACCTGCTCGCGCAGGCCCAGCGAATAGTTGCCGCGGCCGTCGAATCCCTCTGGGTTGACTCCGCGGAAGTCACGGATGCGCGGCAGCGCGACATTGAGCAGCTTGTCGAGGAAGTACCACATGCGCCGGCCGCGTAGCGTGGCCTTGATTCCGACCGTCTGGCCGGCACGCAGCTTGAAGGCGGCAACCGACTTGCGGGCCTTGATCAGGGCGGGCTTCTGACCGGTGATGATCACCACGTCGCCGACAGCAGCATCGAGGGCTTTGTCATTGTCCTTGGCCTCGCCGATGCCGATGTTCACGATGACCTTGGCGACGCGCGGCACCTCCATCGTATTGGCGTAGTCGAACTCCTTCGTCATCTGGGCGACCACCGAGTCGCGATATGCCTTTAGCAATCGCGGCGGTCCCTCAGCACGGGTCGAAGGCGCCTGAGGCGTGGCCGGCTTCGAGTCGGCTTTCTTCTGCTTCGGCGCGACTTTCGTCTTGCTCATTGCGCCTCCGTCTTGCGCACGCGCTCGTACGGCTCGCCACAGTGGCGGCACACGAGAGCGCGGGCACCCGATTCGAGCACCGTGTGCTTCGTGCGCGTCGGCTTTCCGCACGACGGGCAGACGAGCATCACGTTGGAGTAGTCGAGCGCGGCCTCGAAGTCCACGACTCCTCCCTGCGCAACGTTGACGCCGCCGCGCGACTGACCCGCTTTCTGGTGGCGCTTGAGGATGTTCACGCCCTTGACCACGATCTTGTGCTTGTCCGGCAGCGTGCGCAGCACCTCGCCGTGCTTGCCCTTGTCCTTGCCCGCGGTGACGATCACCGGATCGCCAGGAGCCAGGTCGAGCCAGCGGCGCTTGGGCTGCGCTTTGTTACGAAGCATCGTTTAGAGGACCTCCGGGGCAAGGCTGATGATCTTCATGAAGTTGCGCTCGCGAAGCTCGCGGGCGACGGGACCGAAAATGCGGGTTCCACGCGGGTTGTTGGCCTGCGCCAGCAGCACCGCGGCGTTCTCGTCAAAACGGATCAACGAGCCATCCGGCCGCCGATATTCCTTGGTGACCCTCACGACAACCGCTTTCACCACCTCACCCTTCTTGACCTGCCCGCCAGGCTGCGCCGACTTGACGGTCGCGGTGATGATGTCGCCTACCGACGCGTACTTGCGGTAGTGGCCGCCGGCCACGCGGATGCACAGGAGCTCCTTGGCACCTGAGTTGTCCGCGACCTTGAGGCGTGTTTCCTGCTGGATCACTTGGCCTTCTCGACTATCTCAAGTACGCGCCAGCGTTTCTCCTTGGAGATCGGGCGCGTCTCGGTGATTCGGACGAGGTCGCCGACGCCGCACTCGTTCTTCTCGTCGTGAACCTTGAACTTGGTGCGGTGCTGGACCGTCTTCTTGTAAAGCCGGTGCGCTTTGGACGTGCCGATCTGGACGATGATCGTCTTGTCCATCTTGTCCGCGATCACGGTGCCCAGCCGCACCTTCCGCTGGCCGCGCGTGGACTCGGACTGCTCGACCGCCGTCGGCACCGGGGTTGACACGCTCATGACCCCTTCTCCGCCTTGGGCTTGGGAACTTTGCCGGAGGCGCGCTTTGGCTTGGCCTCTTCTTCCGTCTCCTGGACGGGTTCAGCCAAGACCTCCGGCGTCGCCTCGGGCTCAGCTCTGGCGGCTCCGAGGGTGACGGCCTCTGGCGCGGCCTGGGCGACGATGCCGAACTCGCGCTCCCGAAGCACCGTCATGATCCGCGCGATGTCGTGGCGCACCTTCGAGATCTGGCTAGAGTTCTCCAGCTGTCCGACGGCGTGCTTGAACCTGAGCTCATAGAGCTCCCTGCGGGCAGCTTTGAGGCGGCCCCCGAGCTCGTCGACCTCCAGCACTCTCAGCTCGTCCACCTTCATTGGGCTGCTCCCGCGGCCGCAGAGTCGACGCTCACGAAACGGGTCTTGATCGGCAGCTTGGACGCGGCGAGCTTCATCGCCTGCTTGGCGATCTCAGGGGTGACCCCGCCCATCTCGAAGAGGACGCGACCTGGCTTGATCACGGCAACCCAGCCTTCGGGGTTGCCTTTGCCGGAGCCCATTCTCGTCTCGGCCGGCTTCTTGGTGATCGACTTGTCAGGAAAGACGCGGATCCAGATCTGACCGCCGCGTTTGACGTGGCGGGTCATGGCTCGGCGGGCGGCCTCGATCTGACGATTGCTCATCCAGCAAGCCTCCATCGCCTGCAGGCCGTAGTCGCCGAACGCGACGGTGGCGCCACGTGTGGCGATGCCCTTGCGCCGGCCGCGGTGCATCTTTCGATATTTGACGCGCTTGGGGATCAGCATCAGCTCTTATCCTTTGGGGTCCCCGCGCGCTTCGCGCGGGCCTGCGCGGGCTTTGCAGCCGGCTTCGCGGCTGGTTTGGCCTTGGCGGCCGCCTTGGGTTTGGTCGTCGCCTTGGCCGGCTCGGCCTTGGCTTTCGCGGCCGGTTTCGGTGATGCCTTGACAGCCGTCTTCGGCTTTGCAGCGGGTTTGGCCGGCGCCTCGACCTCGGCGCTGGGCAGGGACGCCTTCGCCTCCGTCGCAGGTTCCTCGGATGTGGGCTTCGCCGCAACTCGCGTGCGCTTCGCCGCGGCCGCCGGCGCGCCGTCGGTGGCCGGTGCAGGCTGCGCGACCGCCTCGAGCGCGACCTGCGGCTCGATGACGGCCTCCGGGATCTCAAGCTGGGGCGCGAGCACCTCGGCGATCGGCGCACCGTCGGCGATGGGGGCCAGCCTCTTCAGCGGCGCGGCCTGGTCCTTGTAGATCCAGCACTTGACCCCGATCGCGCCAAAGGTGGTGTTCGCGGTCGCGCGGCCGAAGTCGATGTTGGCGCGCAGCGTGTGGAGGGGCACCCGGCCCTCGCGGTCCCACTCCCGGCGAGCCATCTCAGCGCCACGCAAGCGGCCGCCGCAGTAGATGCGAACGCCCTTGGCGCCAGAGCGCATCGTGCGCAGGATCGCCTGCTTCATCGCGCGCTTGTAGCTGATGCGCCGCTCGATCTGTGAGGCGATATTCTCGGCCACGAGCTGAGCGTCCAGCTCGGGTTGCTTGATCTCCTGGATCGAGATTCGTACGCGGTTACCGAAGCGCTTCTCGAGATCCTCCCGCAGCTGGTCGACCGACGCACCGCCCTTGCCGATCACGATGCCGGGCTTGGCGGTGTGGATGGTCACTGTGAGCTGCGCGTTGGACGAGCGCTCCGTCTCGATCTTGGCGATGCCGGCATTTCGGAGGCGAGCGAGGATCACGCGGCGCATCTCCAGGTCCTCGTGCAGCATCTTCGTGTAGTCCTTGGGGTTGGCGAACCAGTTCGCCTCCCAGGGCCGGAAGAAGCCGAGCCTGAATGCGTTCGGGTGGACTTTGTGACCCAACTACTTCTCCTCGGCGCGGTCTTCAACGACCGCGGTGATGTGGCAGGTGCGGTGGAAGAATTCGTGCGCCATGCTCCGGCTGACCGGGCGGCGGCGCTTGAAGGTCGGACCTTCGTCAATGAGAACTTGTTTGAGGACGAGGTCGTCACGGTTCAAGTTGAAGTTGTGCTCCGCGTTCGCCGCCGCCGACTTGATCGCCTTGGCGACGTCACGGGCCGCGTGCTTTGGCGAAAACTCCAGCTGCGCGAGCGCATCTGACACCTTCATGCCCTTGACCGAGTCGGCGACGAGCCTCGCCTTACGGGGCGTGCGCCGCACAAACCTCTGCACTGCTGAAACTTCCATCGTTGCCACTCTTCTCTAGGAGACCGACGCCATGCCGGCGGCGAGAGCTGCGGTGGATAGGTGGGTCCAGGCCGGGTTCAGGGTCCGGCGGACTAGGAGCGCATCGCTAGATGCGTGACGACGGCCGACGGGGGCCCCGGGGCCCGGAATGGGCCCGCATAGGCGCCGCAGATCCGTCGATGGCATGGTGGCGGTCTCCATTACTTGAGCGCGGTGGACTTTTCGGTGTGGGTGCCGTGGCCGCGGAAATGCCGCGTGGGCGCGAACTCGCCCAACCGGTGGCCGACCATGTTCTCGCTGATGAACACGGGCACGTGCTTGCGCCCGTCGTGCACAGCGATGGTGTGACCGACCATGTCCGGGTAGATGACAGACGCGCGCGCCCAGGTGCGGATCACCTTCTTGTCCTTGGTCGCGTTCATCTTGTCGATCTTCTCTTTCAAGGGGGCGCTGATGAACGGCCCCTTCTTTAGCGAGCGAGACATTAGTTAGCTGACCCCTTCCTTTCCGGTATGAAATCGCGGTGGCTGGGTGCGGATTTCAGACCGAAGTGGACATGGTGCCAGGTGGCCTGGGTCCCCCAGGCCACCTTTCCCGATGGCAAGGCAACAGCGGAACACTGTCCAACTACCGCTCGAATTTGCAACGCAGGCACCATCTCCACGCTATTTCTTTCTTCCCTTCTTCTCACGGCGGCGGATGATGAGCTTATCTGAGGCCTTCTTCGGCTTCCGCGTGCGATAGCCGAGCGCAGGCTTGCCCCAAGGCGTCTTAGGGTTGCCACCCGGTCCGGTCTTGCCTTCGCCACCGCCGTGCGGATGGTCACGCGGATTCATGGTCGACCCGCGCACGGTCGGCCGCACACCCAGCCAGCGGCTGCGGCCAGCCTTGCCGCCTGACTCGTTCTCATGCTCGATGTTACCGACCTGACCGATCGTGGCCTGGCATCGGACGTGGATTCTTCTCAGCTCGCCCGAGGGCATGCGGATCACCGCGTAGTCGCCTTCCTTGGCGAGGAGCTGCGCCGACGTGCCTGCCGAGCGGACCAGCTGGCCGCCTCGACCCAGCGTCAGCTCGATGTTATGCACTGTCGAGCCGACCGGGATGTTGGACAGCGGGATCGCGTTGCCGACGCGAACTGGCGCATCCGGACCGCTCTCGATCGGATCCCCCACCTTGAGACCGAGCGGGGCGAGGATGTAACGCTTCTCGCCGTCCTTGTAGTGGATGAGGGCGATGCGCGCACTGCGGTTCGGGTCGTACTCGATGGTCGCGACGCGGCCTTCGAGGCCGTGCTTGTCGCGCTTGAAATCGATCTTCCGGTACAGCTTTCGGTAGCCGCCGCCCTGATGGCGCGTCGTGATGCGGCCCTGGTTGTTGCGTCCCGCATGCGTCGGAATCGACTCCAGCAACGTCTTCTCGGGCTCGTCGGTCGTGATCTCCTCGAATCCGGAGATCGTCATGAAACGACGGCCTGGGCTGGTCGGCTTGAACTTGCGAAGTGGCATGCTTTCTATACGCTCCCGAACAGGCCTTCAATTTTCTGGCCGGCGCCGAGCGTGACTATCGCCTTCTTCCAATCGGCGGTGTGACCGATCGATCCGATGCGGCGCATGCTGCGGCGGCGCTTGCCCCGCATGCTCACCGTGTTCACGTCTCTGACCTTGATGCCCTGCGCCTCGTACTGCTCCTCCAGAGCCTTCTTGATGTCGGTCTTGGAGGCCTGCGCGGACACGCGGAAGGTGTACCGACCCTGCGTGTACAGCTGGTAGGTCCGCTCGGTGATGACTGGACCGATCACGATCTCGGAGGCTGCGCGGGTTGTCATATTGCCTCCTCCTCCTCGTCGTCGTTGCCGTCTGCTTCGTGGGTATGAGCTGCAGCAGCTGCCTTAGTCTTCGAGCGCGACTCCGGCCGGCCAAAGTTTTCCTCGAGCAGCTCGATCGACTCTTTGGTGAGAAGGAGATAGGCGTGAGTGAAGAGATCGCGGATATTGAGGTTTCGCGCGAGGATGATCTTGGAGCCCGCCAGGTTCTTGAATGACCTGCTGACCACGTAGCTCGGTGCCGGAAGAACTATCAACGCGGTGTCGTCAAATCCGATGGCCGTGATCAGGTCCGCAGCTTGCTTGGTGCGCGGCTCCTCGAAACCAAAGCCATCGATCACGCGCACGCGGCCTTCGATCGCCTTCTGCGAAAGGGCCGACCGCAGAGCTAGGCGACGCATCTGCTTGGGCATGCGCTGGCTGTAGTCCCTCGGATGCGGTCCGAATACGGTGCCGCCGCCCTTCATGGACGGTTCCCGGATGGAACCGTGCCGCGCGCGGCCCGTTCCCTTCTGGCGATAAGGCTTTGCGCCGCCACCCGAGACATCGCCACGGGTCTTGGTCGAGGCTGTGCCCTGGCGGGCGTTCGCCATCTGCCGCACGTAAGCCTGGTGCATCACGGGCGCGTTCGGCTCCTCGCCAAAGATGTGCTTGGGCAGCTTCATGTGGCCCTGGCTCTCACCTGAGGAATCGAACAGTGGCGCCTGGAGCGGATCTTCATCCTTCTCCTTCTCTATGCGCTTGGCGGCGGCGGCCTTCGCCCTGGCTGTCGCCGGGGTGGCGGTCTTGGCCTTGGCCCGGGTGGTCGTTCTGGTCGCGGTTTTCTTTGCGGCCATCAGACGGGGCCTCCGACCGGGGTCCCCGCGAAATCGAAGATTTCGTGGGGTGGGAATAGTCGGAGATTCTTTGGGGTGTTCATACCTTCCTTCCGGTCGGCTTGCCCGCGGGTCCCTTGACCTTCTGCGGCTTGGTCGACTGGCGGACCAGGACCAGCGCGCCCTTCGCGCCAGGAACCCCACCCTTGATAAGGAGGAGGTTGCGCTCGGCGTCGACTCGCACGACCTTGTAGGCGCGCGCAGTGGTGCGTACGTTCCCCATCTGGCCCGCCATGCGCACGCCCTTGAAGACGCGCGCGGCGTCAGTCGCGCCGATGGCGCCCGGCTGCCTGACGTTCATGGAGCCGTGCGACTCGGGACCACGGCTGAACTTGTGTCTCTTGATGAGACCCTGGAAGCCCTTGCCCTTTGAGTGGGATGTGACGTCCACTATCTCGCCGGCGGCAAATATCTCCGCCTTCAGCTCCTGCCCAGCCTCGAGACCCTCATAGCCGCGGATCTCGACGATGTGCCGATGGGGTTCGACGCTTGCCTTCTTGAACCCGCCAAGCTGTGGCTTGGTGAACTTCTTGTCAGGCCCGATCTCGAACCCGATTCGCGCGGCTGTGTAGCCGTCCTTCTCAGTCGTGCGCAGGCTGAGCACCTTGCAGGGCCCGGCTTCGAGAACCGTCACTGCGGAGGTGGTGCCGTCGGGATTGAAGAGCTGGGTCATGCCCAACTTCCTGGCCAGAAGACCTTTCATGACTTTATTTCGATGCTCACGCCGGCCGGAAGGCTGAGTCGCATCAGTGCGTCGACCACGCGCGGGTTGGGGTCGAGGATGTCGACGATGCGCTTATGCGTGCGCATCTCGAACTGCTCACGGGAATCCTTGTCGATGAACGGAGAGCGGATGACCGTCAGCTTGGAGATCTCGGTCGGAAGGGGGATCGGGCCGGCCGTGCGCGCGTTCGTACGGCGGGCGGTGTCCACGATCTTGTCCGCCGCCTGATCCAGGACCCTGTGGTCGTAGGCCTTGAGCCGGATCCGAATCTTCTGCGCCACTTGTCGAGCCCTTTCCCCTTCGTCTACTTACTTGATGACTTCCGTGGCGACACCGGCACCCACGGTCTTGCCGCCCTCGCGGATGGCGAAGCGGAGTCCCTGCTCGATGGCGATCGGCTCACCAAGCGTGATCTCCATCACCACGTTGTCGCCGGGCATGCACATCTCGACGCCATCGGGGAGCTTGACCTCGCCCGTGACGTCCGTGGTCCTCATGTAGAACTGCGGGCGATAGCCGGTGAGGAACGGCGTGTGGCGGCCGCCCTCTTCCTTGGTCAGGACGTAAACCTGGGCGAGGAACTGGGTGTGCGGCTTGATCGAGCCTGGCTTGCACAGCACCTGCCCGCGGACGACGTCTTCCCGCTTGACACCGCGCAGCAGCGCTCCAACGTTGTCGCCGGCCTGACACTCGTCCATGTCCTTGTGGAACATCTCGATGGCCGTGACCACTGTCTTGGTGCTGTTCGGGTGGATGCCTACGATCTCGATTTCCTCGTTGCGCTTCAGCCGGCCGCGCTCGACGCGTCCGGTGGTGACAGTGCCACGACCCTCGATCGTGAACACGTCCTCGATCGGCATCAGGAACGGCCTGTCGACCGGCCGCTCGGGCTCCGGGATGTAGGTGTCGACCGCGTTCATCAGCTCCATGATCTTCGGCGTCCACTCGGGGTCGCCCTCGAGCGCCTTCAGCGCGGAGATGCGAACGATGGGGATGTCGTCCCCCGGGTACTCGTACTTGGTCAGGAGCTCTCGCAGGTCAAGCTCGACCAGCTCGATGAACTCTTTGTCGTCGACCATGTCGCACTTGTTGAGCGCGACGACCAGGAACGGCACTCCGACCTGGCGCGCCAGGATGATGTGCTCCCGGGTCTGCGGCATGGCACCGTCGTTGGCGGCCACGACAAGGATCGCGCCGTCCATCTGAGCGGCGCCGGTGATCATGTTTTTGATGTAGTCCTGGTGCCCGGGGCAGTCCACGTGCGCGTAGTGACGCTTCTCTGTCTCGTACTCCACGTGAGTGATCGAGATTGTGATGCCGCGAGCCTTTTCTTCCGGTGCCTTGTCGATCTGGTCGAATGCCTTGAACTCGGCCAGACCCTTCTCGGAAAGGACCTTCGTGATGGCAGCCGTCAGCGTCGTCTTGCCATGGTCGATGTGACCGATGGTCCCGACGTTGAGGTGCGGCTTGGTCCGCTCGAACTTCTTCTTCGCCACTGCTTCCTCCTACTAACTAACTTCGCGACGTGGTGCGGCGGCCGACGGCCTCCGCGAGGTTTCCGGGCATCTCTGCGTAGTGACTGAACTCCATCGAATACGTCGCCCGCCCCGAGGTCATGGACCGAAGTTCGGTAGCGTAACCGAACATCTCGGCAAGGGGTACGTGAGCCTTCACGTTCTGGGACGTCCCGCGTCCCTCCATGCCAAGAATGTGACCCCGGCGGGACGAAAGGTCGCCCATCACGTCGCCGAGATACTCCTCGGGCATGACTACGTCGACCTTCATGATCGGCTCGAGCAGGTAAGGCTGAGCCTTGTGCATCGCGTCCTTGACCGCCATCGAGCCCGCGACGTGGAAGGCCATCTCGTTCGAGTCGACGGCGTGATACGAACCGTCGACCAGCGCGACCACGATGTCGACCACCGGGTAGCCGGCGACGACTCCGGTCTGCAGGGCCTCCCGGACGCCCTTTTCGACAGCCGGGATGAACTCGCGCGGAATGCGGCCCTGGGTGATCTTGTCCTCGAATGTGAACCCGCTGCCGGTCTCCCCAGGACGCACGTCCACCTCGGCGTGCCCGAACTGCCCCTTGCCACCCGACTGGCGAATGAAGCGACCCACGCCGTGCGCGGGCCTTTGGATCGCCTCTTTGTAGGCGACCTGGGGCTTGCCCTGGTTGGCGTCCACCTTGAACTCCCGCATGAGGCGGTCGATGATGATCTCGAGGTGCAGCTCGCCCATGCCCGCGATGATCGTCTGGCCGGTCTCCTCGTCGGTGTGGACCTTGAACGTCGGGTCCTCCTCCGTGAGACGCTGCAGGCCGATGCCGAGCTTGTCCTGGTCGGCCTTGGTCTTCGGTTCGATGGCGACCGAGATCACAGGCTCGGGGAACGTGATCGATTCGAGCAGGATCGGGTGGTTCTCATCCGCGAGAGTGTCTCCCGTGGTCGTGTACTTGAGGCCGACGGCGGCTGCGATGTCGCCGGTGAACACCTCGTCGACGTCCTCGCGGCGGATGGCGTGCATCCGCAGGATGCGGCCGATCCGCTCCTTGCGCCCGTTGGATGCGTTGAGCACGTTCGTCCCGGCTTTCAGACGGCCTGAGTAGACACGGAAGAACGTGAGCTTCCCGACCCCCTGCGGGTCCATCTGGATCTTGAACGCCAGCGCCGAGAAAGGCTCAGCGTCCTCGTGCTCGCGTACCAGGAGCGCGCCGGTCTTCGGGTCGGTGCCCTCGACTGGCGGGACGTCGGCAGGCGAAGGCAGATAGTCCACGACCGCGTCGAGGATCGGCTGCACGCCGCGATTGCGCAACGCGGCGCCACACAGCACCGGAACGAGGATCCCGGCGACGGTGCCCTTGCGCAGCGCCGCCTGGATCTGCTCCTCCGTGGGCTCCTTCTCGTCGAGGTACAGGTGCATGATCTCGTCGTCGAAGTCGGCCACCGCCTCGATGAGGTCGTGGCGGTGCTGCTTGATCAGTTCGTCCATGCCGGCCGGGATGTCCAGGGACTCTGTGTTGGTCGTACCGAGATCGTCCGTGTAGACGATCGCCTGCTTGGTCACGAGGTCGACATACCCGGTGAAGGCGTCCTCAGCCCCGATCGGCAGCTGGATGGGCACGGCCCGCGCGCCGAGCCGGGTGCGGATCGACTCCAACGAACCGTAGAAATCCGCCCCGATCCGGTCCATCTTGTTGATGAAGGCGATGCGGGGAACGCCGTAGCGGTCCGCCTGGCGCCATACAGTTTCAGATTGCGGCTCGACACCGGCGACGGCGTCGAAGACTGCGACCGCGCCATCGAGCACGCGTAGGCTGCGCTCCACCTCGACCGTGAAGTCCACGTGCCCGGGTGTGTCTATGATGTTGATCGTGTGCTCGCGCCACTGAGCGGTGGTGGCGGCAGATGTGATCGTGATCCCCCTCTCCTTCTCCTGGACCATCCAGTCCATGGTCGAAGCACCCTCGTGCACCTCGCCCATCTTGTGGATGCGTCCTGCATAGAAAAGGATGCGTTCGGTCGTGGTCGTCTTGCCCGCATCGATGTGGGCCATGATCCCAATGTTCCGGGTCTTCTCGATCGACACCGGCCGCTCCGTCATCTTGAGTGCCACGCTCATCTCTCTTAACTAGTACCGGAAATGGGAGAAAGCTTTGTTGCTTTCTGCCATCCGGTGGGTTTCTTCTTTGCGCTTGACAGCCCCACCCGTGTTCTGGGACGCGTCGAGGATCTCGAACGCAAGCTTCTCGGACATGCTTTTCCCGCCGCGCTGGCGCGCGAAACGCACGATCCACCGGCGAGCAAGCGCGAGCCGGCGCTCCGGCCGTATCTCGACCGGGACCTGGTACGTCGCGCCACCCACGCGCCGAGGCTTGACCTCGAGCAGCGGCGTGGCGTTCCGCAATGCCGACTCGAACACCTCGATCGGCTCCTTCTTCGCCTGTTTGCCGGCTCGAGCGAGAGCGTCGTACACCACCTTCTCGGCGGTCGAGCGCTTGCCCTTGTTCATGACCACGTTCACGAACTTGGCAATCGCCTCCGACTGGTACACCGGATCAGGCGCGATGACACGCTTGACGGGACGGCTGCGACGAGGCATCTAGGCTGCCTTGCTCTTTTCCCGCTTGGCGCCGTACTTCGAGCGGGCCTTCTTGCGGTTCTTGGTGCCGGCCGTGTCGAGCGTGCCGCGGATGATGTGATAGCGGACGCCCGGCAGGTCCTTGACCCGGCCGCCGCGGATGAGCACGACCGAGTGCTCCTGGAGGTTGTGTCCGA
>JALZAL010000105.1 GCA_030948325.1 Candidatus Dormiibacterota bacterium | reverse complement strand
GCGAGCAGCCAGAGGTGAAAGAAGGCGAAGGCAGTGGCGCCAGCCAGGAATGCAGCCCCAAGCCGGGTCATGATCCAGAGGCGAACTGGCAGCCATTCAAGATCTGCTTGTAGCAGCACACTCTGGGCCTCCTCGAGGCGAAGCGGACGCTTGAGCGATTGGCGCAACCGGGGCCACGCCTGCGCAGACTCGCTCCAGGTAGAGGCGACGAGGGCTACCAGGCAGAGACCCGCGCCCAGAAACGCGATGGGCAGTAGGGCACCGGCGAGTTCATTCATGGCGGACCAGGTTGAAGAGGAGTCGCGACGGATCGTAGCCGGCGAGTTCGAACTTGGCCCGGATCTGTGCCGGCAGGTGGTTGAGCGCGGCCCCGTCCCAATCCCAGCTGTCCGTGCGGGGGACGTACGAACAAAATTCCTGGACGATGGCGCCACCGAAGGGGTCTTCCGGGTTTTCTGCCACAAAGGCAAGGCTTGCAACTCGGCGACAGGGACGCTCGCCGCGCTCGTAAGTCCCGAGACTGATCACAAGGTCGACCGCGCTAGCGACCATCTGGCGGACCACCATGGCGGCAAGGTGAGGGTCGGCTGACATGGCCAGCACCTCAAGGCGGTTCAGAGCGGCGCGCGTGCCACTCGCGTGCAAGGTCGTGAGGCTGCCGTCATGGCCGCTGGTCATGGCATGGAGCATGTCCAGGGCTTCCTTCCCCCGCACCTCGCCGACGATGATGCGGCGCGGCCGTTGGCGAAGCGCCCCACGCTGGAAGAGATCTTGCAGGGTAACGCGTCCTGCACCCTCGACATTGGCCTCGCGCTCCTCAAGACTGAAGAAGTCGTCACGCAATTCATGGAGCCAGAGCTCGGTCTCTGTCTCCAGGACGCAGGTTCTCTCTCCCGCAGGGACAAGCAGAGCGAGGATCCGGGCGAGTGTGGTCTTTCCCGATCCAGTTGGACCGCCGATGACGGTGTTGAGCCGAGCCCGAACCGCCGCCTGCAGGAACGACAGCGCAGCAAAGGGGATGGCCCCTTCCCGTTCCAGGTCGTACAGCGACAGGAAGCGGCGGAGCTGCTGTTTGCGAACGGTGATCACCAGGGGCTTCGCGACCGGGGGCAAAATCGCGTTGAGGCGGCTGCCATCCCGGAGGGTCACAGTGACCAAGGGGCTGGCAGGATCGAAATGCTTGCCGCCTTGCTCGGCGTAGTAGCGCACCAGGTCGATCAGCTCGTCTTCAGACGCCGGGCTGGACGGAAGCGGCTCACGCCGGTCCCCGTACTCGAGATAGCCGCCTCGCGTGCCATTGATATGGATGTCTTCAATGCCATCGAGAAGGAGGAGCTCGCCCAGCGGTCCAAGGGCGCTGTGGCTTACGTAGAGCCGTTGGCGGATCTCCCAGAATTGCACCGGCGACAGGCGCGGCAACTCGGGGTTGCGGGCTGTGGCAGCGTGGTACTGCTTTACCGCCGAATCAGCCAGTGCAAAGATCGCCTTGTCATCATCGGGCCGCGGACGGGGATCTGGACGGCCCGTCAGAAGCTCATCGAGGTCCTTGCGGAAGGCGGCGAGCATGTGCCGCTCTGCGGTGGCGAGCTCGGCGGGGGATGCCTCGGCCTGCTCCACCAAATTACTCGGCCGTGACTGGCAGAAGGGGGCTGGCGACTCGCTGGGCCAACGCCTCGAGATCGGCACGAACATGGGGCGATTGTTCACCGTACAGGCGCACAAAACGGCGCCCGTCCGTCATCGGAACCGTCAATGGCCGAAGGGAATGAGCGAGCTCCGCCCCGCGCCAGTACTCGGGACAGTCGCGCACCTGCCCACTCACGGATAGCCCGTACTCAGCGCGAAGGAAGGCAGGCACATCAATGAGCCCGATCTCGGAAACCTGGTTCAGCACGATTTGCACTCGATCGAGCCAGCTGACCCTCGGCTCTGCCAGTACCCTCCAATTCCGATCCAGGGCGGCGAGCCCCCGCGGCTGGGGAGACACAACCCACAGGACAACCCCCGACGCGAGCTCATGGGGTAGGTCCGGCCGCACGCGCCCTGCGTCAATCACGATCAGGTCGAATTGCTCATGGAGCGCCCGCGCCAACTCCACCAAGAAGTGCCGAGTGACTTGCTCGCGTTGCAGCGGATGCCCGATCCCCGGCAGGACGGCAAGGCCATCACGCCACTGCAAGTGCTCGCGGAGGTCATCGCTGTTGATCGGAGCCAGTTGAGCCGCATAGGCAAGGTGGTAGATCGTCCTTGACTCATCAAGATCGAGGAAAGTCGCGACTTCACTGTTCTGAAGGTTGAAATCCACCAGAACGGTTCGGGCTTTGCTGCTGGCGACCGCCGCCAGGCCTAGGCTGATCACGGTGGCTCCGTCTGCCCGTGCTGAGACGACGGTTACGAGGGTCCCTTGCTGTCGAGTGGCCACGCGTTAGGGTCCCGACGCAGCAGGCAAATCCTGCTGCACCACACCGGCCGGCATCTTGAGGAGCACCAGTCCCCCGTGGTCCGCGTACAACTCCACTTGCGAAACAACCTTGGCCGGAAGCCATAGATCAACCTGATTCCCGGCGACGTGGATCACATCGACGTCTTGCATGAAAACGAAGGTGAGAGGCTGCCCGCTCTTGTCCGTTGACTGGGCCAGTATGGCGACATGATCGCCAGCGCTGAGTCCGGCTGGCATCCGCTTGACGGAGATCGCCGCGACCCAGAGATTTCCTGTTGCCTGGGCGTTGACGATCCCCGCCGGGATGATGCTTCCGGTTGGGACGGAGAGCGACGCCGTGTGCCCGATAAGACTTGATCGGTCAGCCGGCGTGACCATTGTCAGCAGCAGGGCCGAGTCGTGTGTGCTGATCGAGGTTTCCCGGAGCATGTTGCCCGTGATCGTCGTACCGGCTTTAATGTCGCTCGCAGCTGCCAGCACAGACACGGGGACCAGCGTGCTCGACCTGGCCGTGCCCTCGACGGCGATGGCAAAGGCGGCCAGAGCGAGGAACACGATCATCCCTGCCAGCACGGCCCAACGCCACCTCTGCTGGATTATCGCCGGAAGGGTGCGGGGGGTCGAGCGCTCTGCTGACAGAAGTTTCATGGCGTTGGCGACACCCCCTCTGGCTGAATCTGGTTAACGACATAGCTCAATCCATAGCTCCTTGCTTTGGTCCCAAGAAACTGCCATGAGCCACCGTTGACGGAGTACCAGACGCCAAACCGAAGCGTCGCGCCAGCCTGGTAGCCGCCGGGCCGACCGTAGGTGTCCGTCTGGTAGACGTGGCGAACGTCGCTCGGCTGCGGGAACGCCTGCCCGAGACTCTGGCCCGAGTCAAGGCGACTGCCGTCACCGAAGTCCCAGACAACATCAATGAGGGCTGCCCGTACTGTCACCGTCAGCGGCCCAGCCGTGGCACTCGCAACCGGCATGGTTACGCTACCCGGAACAGTCCAGAACCATGATTGAAGGCCCGTGACGCCGGTAGCTGGATTGACGCTCACTGCCAGGCGCGGCCACGGCTGCCGCGAGCTCGCCTGCTGAGCCAATCCGACGACCGTGGCCGGGGCGGTTGCTGTGGGGGTCGCCGTCGGCACGCAGAGGACTCC
>JALZAL010000182.1 GCA_030948325.1 Candidatus Dormiibacterota bacterium | reverse complement strand
CGAGGATCGACGGTGACGGGGATCGGAGCCGCCTTCCGCCACGTCTGTCCGCCGTCGGCGGTCGCGAAGGTCACGATGTGATCCGCACAGGCAGTTGACGAGCCGGCGCCTTCCGCCACCCAGGCATGATTCGCGTCGAGGAAGAACTCCGCGTAGCCACTCGACCGGTACGGAACTGAGGCCGGGGCGACATCCAGCCAGTTGGTCCCGCCGTCCGTGGTGCGCAGGGCGCCAAACGCCCAGCCGCTAGTCGGGCTAACCATCTTGATCGGGATCGGCCCTCCCGCACGTGGATTCGGAGGAAGACCACAAGCTGGGTTCTGCGGGATAGTGGTTGACGACCCGGGAAGCGACCAGGTCAGCCCGCCGTCCGTCGTCTTCAAGAGCGCGCCCTGCGACGCCGCCGTGGACGCGTACCCGGTGCTGGCATCGATGAACTGGAAGATGCCGACGCTCTGACCCAAGAAGACATTTTTCTTGACGAGGATCCAGTCGCGTCCGGCGTTGGTCGTTCGATAGAGATCGCTCGTGGCGACGCCGCCGCCAAACAGGAAGCCCGTTGTGGCGTCGACAAAGTCCACCTGCGACAGCTGCACCCCGAATGGGAGCTTGCCGAGGGTCCACGAGTCGCCGGCGTTGCTGGTCCGGTAGACGCCCGCCCAGCCGTTGTGACCGATGCCGCCGCACCTCACCACAATCACGCCCTGGGCCCCAGTGAAGACGGGTGGGCTCGCGCCGCAGCCCCCATCGGGAGTCGCGGGAAATGACGAGAGACGAACGGCAGCCCACGAGCGGCCGCCGTCGTTCGTGGCGGCCACGACAGGCCCACTCGACTGGACGGGAGTTGGCCCGTTGCTCCGGGAGCAGTCCCATGTCAGCCAGCCTTTTTCAGGGCTGATGAAGGTCATTCCGCTTTCGGCGCAACCGGAGGCGAGTTTTCCCAGAATCGAGCCGCCGCTCAAAGACCCGCTGGCCACGCGGCTCCAGTGGAGGCCTCCGTCAGAAGTTGAATAGAGCGTCCGTGTGAGCGGTGGTGCAGCGTCAGAGCCTGTGTCGGTCAGCAGCCAGCCTTTCTGCGCATCGATGAATTCGAGCGCGACGCTCGCCCAGCCTCCGCCAGCGGGAAGAGGGGTACTTTTCTGCCAGGTCCGGCCGCCATCCGCGGTTCCAAAGACATATAACTCGGTGGACTGCGTGAGGGACGGACCCGTGGTCTGGGTTGTCCATGCGTGGTTGGAATCCAGCGTGCAGCTTGACCCACCGCCCTTCGAGAAATTCGGCAGCTCTGCCGGTGAGCTGTCTCTCCATGTGCGGCCTCCGTCCGTCGTTCGCCCCGCGGACCCCCAACCAATGGTGTCAGTCACCATGTGAAGCCCCGGGACACATGTGCTGGACGACGGATGCTTCCGTGTCGTAGTGACCTGCTGGGCATACCGGTGGAGGGCAAGGAAGGCCGGGACCGCCGCGGCTGCCAGCGCGACGGTCAACGCCGCCGCGATGAGCCGGCGGCTGCTTCGCGGCAAGGCGATGCCGAACCGATGCCGCTGCCAGGGCCGAATGCGAGCCTGCGTCAGCGCCTTGCGAAATCGGTCGTAGGCGTCTGGCCGAGGCTCGATGTCAAGTGCGGCGTGAAACCGCTCGTACAGCACTCGGTCGTCCATCAACTCAATCCCTCCTGCATTCGAACGATCGGGCGCAAGCGGTGGACCGCCCTCTCAACGCGGGTCCGCGCCGCTTTCGGTGAGACTCCGAGGGTGCCAGCAATCTCCTCAAAAGACATGTCAAGGTAGTAGCGAAGGACGAGTACGAGCCTTTGGTCGTAATCGAGCCGCGTCAGCGCTCGTCGTAGGTCGACCGAGGCTGCGATGTCCGCCTCCGGAGCCTCCTGTTCGGGACGCTCGGATTTGACCGCTGGCCACCGGCGTCTTCTTCGAACGCTGCGGCACTGATTGGCGACGATGCCTAAGAACCAGGGTCGCAGTGTCGACCCGTCGCGGAGATTTCCGAGCCTGCGCCAGGCGTTGAAGGCACCGTCTTGCACGGCATCTTCAGCCTCTCCGATGTCGTGCAGCATCCCGTAAGCTAGTCGGAAAGCGACCGGGTATTCGTTCCGAAGCAGATCGGCGAAGGCGGCGCCATCGCCTCCGCGGGCAGCCCGGATCAAGTCAGCCTCGGCCCGATCAGTCGACATCCCTTGGATCACCAACACCTGCTCTGTATAGGGCAAAAGTCTGCCGTTTGCCCCAACGAGCCGAAATCAGTTTGGTGGGCTCGAGCTCGCAGTCAATCCATATGGATCAGCCGATTATGCCTCTGAGGAAAGGCTGGCTGCATCAACCCACTAATTGGTGGCGCTTGGGATGGCTGGCGACCGGTGTCGACAATCAAGCAGCTAGGTAGTTGAGCGGCTGGTCAATATCCCGAATCCCGCGCTCACGGAGAAAATGTGTACATGTTGACCCTATTAGTCAACTTGCCATCACCTACCAAAACGAATACAAAGGCAGGGTTCAAACGACCCCGAGCGGATTCGAACCGCCGATCGATCTCACTGACAGGGTAGACACGGCGTTAAGCGCCAGCGGCTGTTAAGAAGCGATCAAGACTTCGTCCAGCCGCGCGTTCATCTGGACGAACGTCGCCGTGGCAGCCTGATCTTGCGCAAGCAGCGCTTAGGTAGCGGTTTCCCGACGAAAGCCGCGGCTCTGGAAGCGATGAACCGACTCCAGGCGGCCGTGGTCGACGTTAC
>JALZAL010000016.1 GCA_030948325.1 Candidatus Dormiibacterota bacterium | reverse complement strand
TGGTCGACGACGAGCCGCGCACCCTCGAGGAGGTTGGCCGCCGCATGGGCCTGACCCGCGAGCGGATCCGGCAGATCGAGGCCACCGCGCTGCGCAAGCTGCGGCACCCGAGCCGGTCGAAGGTCCTCCGGGACTACACCGAAGACGGGGGCCAAAGCTCGCGCGTCGGCGCCCGCGAGACCGAAGCCGTCTCCTAGTACCTGCCCGGCGGCGGCGCTGAGACCAGCCCAGGCTGGCCAAGTTCATCTTCAGCCGAGCGGGGGCGTCCAGATGGTCACGGGGAATACCACCCACGGACAGCCAGGAGTTTGCTTCGGGCGGCCCGTCATCTGATCTTGAGCTCGGCCTCACAACAGAGCAGACCCATGTCGGGCGTCCAGTGCAACCTGAGCGGCGACGCGGTGGAGTGCGGGCGGAAACAGATGGTCAGCGGTCCCAACTTCGCCCCCTTGCCGAACTCCGTCCGAGTCCAATGCGTGCAGCGCGCCGCGTCCTGAATAGCCCGCAACGAGTCCTTGTTGGCGTCAACCAGCTCTAGGTCCGATGGGTCAGCGTGTGTCGAGGCGCTCGAGTTGCGGAAGGTCACGTCCATCCGAAGGACACCGTCCGCCTCGGTGACGTTCGAGACCCACATGGTGTAATCCTGCAGGTCGAGGCAGGGCTGGGGCGAACAGGCGAGCGAAACAGCGGAGCTCAATGGGCGCACGCCTTGGGTCAGAGAGAGAAACGCCAGCGCACCGACGATGGCAACGAGAGATACCCCGGCTCCAACCAGGGCAAAGCGGCCCCAACGCTTGCCAGGAACGTGCACTTCGAGTGCGGGCAATTCTAACCCCCCGGTCAGGGAGCAGAATGGGCGCTGTGGACGAGGGGATGTAGTGCCTATGTTGGAACTGCCCGATGCTCGGATCGCCTACGACACCGTCGGGAGTGGACCGCTGATCGTCTTCTTGCACGGCGTCGGCTCTAACCGCCAGACGTGGCAACCCCAACTAAGAGAGTTCTCCGCAACGCACACGGCGGTGGCAATCGACGCCCGCGGCTATGGCGGCTCATCAACGGCACCAAACACCGTGTCGATGGCGAGGTTCGCCGCGGACACGGCGGCCGTTATCAAAGCCGTCGGCCACGGGAGTGCCCACGTCTGCGGCCTGTCCATGGGTGGCATCGTCGCGCTCCATCTCTGGCGCGACCATCCCCACCTCGTGCTCTCGCTGCTTCTCGCCGATAGCTGGGCATGGCATCCGTCGGCTGCTGCCGGACAGGATGGCCGGCTCGCCGCCATCGATGCCAGCGAAATGGCGAGCCTGGCTCGGGTACGGATGCCGGCGGTCTATGGTCCTGGTGCTGACCCGCAACTTGTTCGGCTCGGCGTCGAAAGATTCGCCTCCCTCGACAAGTCGGTGTACCGGGCAGCAACGGCCGAACTTTGGGGCGTGGATATGCGCGGAGTGGCACGCACGGTGACAGTCCCAACCCTGGTCCTCGTCGGCGAGCATGACTCCATCGCCCCGCCGCAGCTTTCGCGAGAGCTTGCGGGGCTCATATCCGGGGCGCAGCTTGTGGTGATCCCTGCCGCGGGCCATCTGACCAACGAGGAAAATCCTGCGGCCTTCAACCAGGCCGTTGGCGGCTTCCTGAGAGCCTGGTCGGAGAGGACAATGCATGGGTGAGTTTTCGCTCTATGACTTGCGAATCACTGTTGAGCGAATCGAGGGGCGCTCGGTCTGCGGGTTGGAGGTTGGCGATTACTTCGAAGTGGCCGAGAGCAGTCGGATCCGGATCCCGGCTGACCGCCATTTCTGCATCTACGCGCTTTCCGCCATCCTTCCGCTGCTGCCCGCTGTGCAGCGGCGGCTCGCCGAAGATGACTGGCTCGAACAGGACACGCTGGTGGCCTGTCCCGATCCCCAGGAGCGTGTGCTGATGCGCATCGAGCGGATTGGCGAGCGCACGATGCGAACCGAAGACCACACGTGACGGCCCCACCGGGCAAAACCGACCGTCTTGAGGTTGGTCTCGGGCTGCAAGGCAACAAGACGCCGGCGGAGTACGCGACGATCGCTCGTCTCGCTGAGCAGTACGGCTTCGATGTGCTCGCCGTTTTCTCAGACCTGATGTATCAACCGGCGATCGTCCCGCTGATGGTCGCGGCACTCAACAGTACCCGCCTCCGGTTGGGACCGGCGTGTTTGAACCCGTTCACCATGCACCCGGTCGAAATCGCGGGTCAGGTCGCCGCGCTCGACCTCACCTCCCAGGGACGCGCGTACGTCGGCCTCGCCCGCGGTTCCTGGCTCAAGAAGCTCGGGATAGAACAGCGTAGACCCGTGCGCGCCTTGCGCGAAGCAGCGGAGATCGTCCGGCTGCTCCTTGCTGGGGACGCCGGCGGTTACGACGGCGAGGTCTTTTCGCTAGATGCCGGCACTCGGCTACAGTTCGATGTCGCGCGCTCCCGCGTGCCGCTGCTCATCGGCACCTGGTCACCGAAAACCGCCGCGCTCGCCGGCGAGATCGCCGACGAGGTCAAGATCGGTGGCAGCGCCAACCCCGCGATGGTTCGACGCATGCGCGAGTGGATCGATGTTGGAACGAAGCGCGCAGGTCGCTCGCCCGCAGACGTCGGCATCGTAGTAGGGGCCGTCACGGTGATCGCTGAGGACGGTGAAGCTGCTCGACGGGTGGCGCGATCCGCCGTCGGACTGTACCTCGACGTTGTCGGCCGGCTCGATCCGACTACTGATGTGCCTGACGAAGGAATGGTCCCGGACGACGTCCTCGATCGATTCGCGATGGCCGGGACGCCCGAGCAGGTGGTCGACCAGGCGAAGCGTCTGTTCGAGGCCGGTGCGCATCGGGTGGAGTTCGGATCGCCCCACGGACTGACGGAGGAGGAGGGGATCCGCCTTCTGGGTGAGCGGGTA
>JALZAL010000002.1 GCA_030948325.1 Candidatus Dormiibacterota bacterium | reverse complement strand
CTCTGGGCCAGAAGTTCTTGCGAACGTAGCCGACACCGTTCTCGGTCTTGCCTTTGGTCTGCGGACGGTAGGGATGACAAAGCTTGGGTCGAAAGCCGTAGTGCTCGGCGAAGTCGTCAAAGCCAGGATGAAAGACCGGGTCACCATGGTCGTCGTCACGCAGCCAGACCGTCTTAACTCGGTCATAGAGAATCTCCTCGGGCACACCACCGAAGTCGTGAAAGGCCTGTCGTGACACGCGAGGAACAGTGCCAATGCTTGGCTGTCGGTGAAGTCGAGGTACTGCGCTCGCGACCAGCCGAGTGTCATCACGAAACCCGGCACACGCTTACGATCCGGCTTCTTGAAGGTGCCCCAATCGACTTGGGCTTGCCGTCCGGGTGGAGTCTCGAAGCGCACCGTCGCCTTCTCTTTGGCCAAGGCGCGGAACGGATGCATGAACTCCTTGAGGATGCTGCGGCCACCCCCGTAACCGAGCTCGCGAATTTCGTCATAGAGAACTTCAGCGTTGCTCACCGGGTCCTCACCGACCATGCGTGTGAGCAGGTACTCGTGGAAGGGGTCGAGCTTGGAGCTGATCTGTCTCGGCTTGCGCCCTGCTTGTGCTCCTTCGTGCAACAGCCGACGGATGGTCTTGCGGTCGCGTCCGGTCTGCCGCGCAATCTCGCTGATTGACTTGCCCTGCACCCAGGCGTCGTGGACGTCCATGACTCCTTCTGGCCGACCATCTCGGTCCCTCCTGCTGCAACGTGAGCTGCGACAGGAGCAACCTCCCACACCCGGGCTGGGTGGGGAATTTCAAACCGGCGCTATCTGAGGAGTTTCACACCGGCGCTGACAACCAGCAGCCACAGCATCCGTGCAAGCGTGGGTCAACCCGAAAGATGTCCCCGATCGTGAAGGCGATGGCATAACTCGTCTGACCCAGCAGCGCGTCAATCCCAGAAGCAGGGGATTGTTGGTCTTTTTGAAAAGGGTTCGAGTCGGTAAGAAAAGCACGAGCTGAATTCAAACCGGGCCCCGCTGACGACAGTTCTGGGGGCTTGTTTCCGGATCTGTAAGCTGTCAAATGAGCTGTCAACAGGCGACGGCGCTGATGCTGCCCACCACCAGTTGGCACGTCAGGTACACCAGAGGCACGTCCCTGACGCTCTGTGGCACAAAATGTTGGTGCTCGCGCAGGGAATCGAACCCTGAACCTTGGGATTAAGAGTCTCTCGACACAGCGTCTCAGAGAGGATCAGGGAGGATCAGAGCGTCTCATTCGAACTTCGATTCATGACGCAACAGTCTCAGAGAGTCTCCTAGAGTCTCAGCGAGGCTCACCGCCAAGGTGTCAAATAAGGTGTAGCACGGCACGTCGCGGCAACCCGCCCGGGTGAGGTGGAGCGCGGAACCGCCAACGCGCCGGTTGGACCTTCATCCGCTCGTCACATTTGAGCTGCAGCATCTGCTCGTGCGTACGAGCGAGAACGTCCAACGGCGCGTCTCCGGCCTGACCGCCGGCCTCCTCGGCTTGGCGGCTTTGGCTCTGGTTCATGCGCCGGGTTCGGTTCAGGCTGCCACCGGCCCCACCACGTACGCGAAGGCATACCGGAACGTTGTCAACAACATTGCGTACGATGCGTCCCCTGCGGACGTCAAGGCAACACTTGACGGCGGGTCGGTGGTGCTGGGGTTGACTCAGGCTCCGGCGGGTCCAGGTGTGAGCTGGCTCATGAAGCTGGACTCACTCGGCAACCCCAAGTGGCAAAGAGAGGTCGGGTGCTTCAAGACGCCGCCTGGGAGCTATGCGGACGCGGTCTCGGTGCAGCCGACGACGGACGGCGGCTACGCGATCGGCGGTGGAACAGTCGGGTGCGGTTCGCAGAGCATCTGTCCTGCTTTGAGTGGAATCCAGTGCGCGGTACTCGAGAAGCTTGACTCGACCGGCAACCTTCTCTGGGCGCGGGTCTACGAAGCCGGCCAAGCTTCCAGTGGATTCAACAGCATCAGGCAGACGGCCGACGGCGGCTACATCGCCGCTGGCAGCACGACCAACGTCCATCAGAACACCGGGGCGCTGGTGATCAAGCTCGACGGCCTGGGGGGGGTGCAGTGGCGACGGCAGCTCGGGCCCTCAGGCTCGACCCAGGCCTATCTCGACGCAGTCATCCAGACTTCGGACGGCGGGTTCGTCGCCACCGGCGATTACCACGTGCCCAGCGCCAGCGCACCGCGCACAAACGTCCTGGTCGTCCGCCTCGATCGGCTCGGAAACCTCCTCTGGCAGCGCGGGCTCGGTGGAGTCGACAGCACCGGATCTCCAAACGCGGTTGCACAATCGATGTCAATCGTGCAGACCTCAGACGGCGGGTTCGCCGCCGCTGGAACCTGGACCAACAGCTTTCTGCCCGGCCAGTGCTGCGCCGGCGCCCTGCTGGTGAAGCTCGACTCGACCGGCCGCATCCAGTGGCAGAGGGCCTACAGCGGCGGCGTCTACTGCTATTCCAACGGCTTCAGCGAAACCTGCACCACCATCGACGGAGTGGTCTACTCGGTGCATCAGACCGCCGGCGGAGGCTACCTATTGGCCGGAGATGCGCGTCTGGAGCTGAGCGACAGCGCTCCCATAGAGCCCTGGCTCGCGGGCGTCGATGCCGCCGGCAACCTCCTGTGGCAGTACCTCTACTACCAGGTGTACAAGCCAACCGGCCGGCCGCTCAGCGAGTACTTCGCATCGTCGGCCCCGTCGATCGATGGAGGGCTGGTTGCGACCGGCTTCACGGAGAACTACCAGCTGCAGAAAGGGGAAATCTTCGGGGTCAAAACGGACTCTGCCGGCCTGGCCGGATCCTGCAGCGACGTCCACCCGGCAACGCCACTCAACGCGATCGATCCGGGCCTGTCTCCGCTGGCCCCATCCCTTGCTTTGACATCGGCGGCGGTCCCGGCGGCGACCTCGACGAGCAAGAGCGCCGCAACTTCCGTTGTCGTTCAAACCGACTGCTGAAGGCCAGGTCGATCCCCAGTCCTAGTCCGAACGACCTTTCCCGCGAGTGATGTTGCCTTCAAACGGCCGTCACACTGGCGGTCTACGGTTTGGGCTTAGGATGGACTCGGAGATGGCCCGGCCGATCCTGGTTGTCGACGATGACCCGAAGATCGTCTCCCTCGTCAAGACGTACTTGGAACGGGAAGGCTTCCGCGTCATCACTGCGGGCGACGGAAATGCCGCCTTGCGTTCGTTCACGGAGTCGAATCCCGGCCTGATCGTGCTCGACCTCATGTTGCCCGAGCTCGACGGGCTAGCCCTGATGCGAATACTGCGCGTGCGCTCGGAGGTTCCCATCGTCATGCTGTCCGCGCGCGGGACCGTCGCGGATCGGGTTTACGGGATCCACGAAGGGGCGGACGACTACCTCACCAAGCCGTTCTCGCCGGCGGAGCTCGTCGTCCGCGTCAAGGCGGTGCTGCGACGGGCAAAGGGCGCGCCCACGCAGGCCGTCGAGCATGGTGCTCTGCGTCACAAGGACCTGACGATTGACCTGGACCGGCTCGAGGTGCGGCGCGATAACCGCCTAATGGCGTTGACCCCGGCGGAGTTCCGCCTTCTCACCACGCTCGTCCAGGCACGCGGCCGAGTGCTGACGCGCCAGGCGCTGTTGGACTCGCTGTACGGTGCCTCCCAGGGCGACGCACTCGAGCGCACTGTAGACGTGCACATCGGCAGGCTTCGCGACAAGCTTGGCGAGTCAGCCGGAACGCCGCGCTACATCATGACCGTGCGCGGCGCCGGTTATCGCGCGGTCGCCTAGTCGTGCCGCTGCCCTTCCGACCGCTGCGAAGTCTGACGGCCAGGATCGCCGCGCTCTGCCTGCTGGTCGCCTTCAGCGCGATTGTCGTGATCGCCGTCGGCGTCCTGGTGGTGGCCAAGTCCACGTTCGACCGCTTGATGGTCGAAGCCGGGGCGCCTGTGGCTGAGGCCGAGGCCATGTTCAACCAGGGCGTCGCCACCATCTTCGTGGTCGCTGCGATGATCGGAACCGGCATCAGCGTCTTCCTTGCGGTGATGCTCTCGGCCCGCTTGATCAGGCCTCTCAAGCAGATGGCCGTCGCGGCGCACCGCATCGCGGTCGGTGACTACGATGCGCGGGTGGCGCCGGGCGGGCCGGCGGAGCTAGCATCGCTCGCGGACTCGTTCAACCTGATGGCGCACAACCTCGCGCAGGAGCAGCGCGAGCGGCGGGAGTTCATCATCAACGCGGCCCACGAGCTTCGCACGCCATTGACCAACCTGCAGGGTTACCTGGAGGGCTTGCGTGACGGAGTCATCGCGCCCACTCCTGAGCAGTTCAGGTCGCTGCATGAAGAAGCACAACGGCTCGTGCGCCTTTCGCGCTCCCTCGACGCGCTGGCCGAGAACGATCGGCTCGATCGCAGCGTGGTCCACCAGGTCATCAACCTGGGCCGCGTGGTCCGCTCGGCTTATGAGGTCGCGCGGCCGGCCTTCGAAACCAAGGCGATTCAAGTCGAGCTGGCCCTTCCTGATCGGCTGCGAGTTCGCGCGGAACCGGATCACGTCGCGCAGGTGCTCGGCAACCTGCTCCAGAATGCCGCTCGCTACACGCCGCCTGGCGGTCAGGCGACCATCTGCGCCGAGGTCCGCAGATCAGACGTGCTGGTCTCGGTCACCAACACGGGCGATGGGATCCCCGCCGAGGACCTGCCGCACCTCTTCGAACGCTTCTATCGCGTGGAGAAGTCACGCGACAGCGCCCGGGGCGGCGCCGGGATCGGCCTCGCCATCGTCAAAGAGCTGGTCGAGGCTTCTGGTGGCGAGGTGGGCGCCGATTCCGACGGACGGTCATCCCGCTTCTGGTTCAGCCTGCCCGCAGCGTAGTGTGCCGGCGTCTTTGTGACGCTACGGTGACGGGCTTCACGGGGAGTAAACATTGGCCCCCTAGCCTCCTTGACAGATCTCAATTTCCAACAAGGAGGCGTCTTGATGAGAAGTTCGATTCGGTTGTTATGGACGGTGGCCGCGATGACGGCCGCGGCGCTGGTCGCGGGGGCTGCGCCGGCACAGGCGTCCACTGGCGGGGGCGAGGACCGCAACGCGGTCTTCGTACAGACCAACGATCCGCATGGCAACGCAATCGCCGCCTACCATCGCGAAGCCGATGGCACGCTCACGCTCTCTGCGATCTACAGGACGGGCGGGTTCGGCGGCCGGACGGCGGGCTCAGCATCCGACCCGCTCGCATCGCAGGGCTCACTGGTGCTGGTGCGAAGCCAGGCGCTGTTGCTCGCGGTGAACGCCGGCAGCGATACCATTTCGGTCTTTCGGGTTGCGGGCGACAACCTTCGGCTAAACCAGGTGATCGACTCGGGCGGTGAGTTCCCGACGGGTTTCGCGGTCCACGGCAACCTCGTCTACGTACTCGACGCAGGCGGACAGGGTCACGTCTCCGGATTCCGAATCAGCGGTGGACGGCTACATGCGATCGCTGACTCCACCCGCAGCCTGCGCCTCGGCAACACCACCCCGCCGTTCTTCTTGACGGCGCCGGCTCAGGTTGGTTTCACGCCGGATGGCCGGCACCTGATCGTGACCACCAAGACCAACAACACGGTTGACGTCTTTTCGATCGGTGCTGAAGGCCGGCTGTCAGCACAGCCCGTCAGCAACGCCGAAGCCGCCGTGCCGTTCGCCTTCGTCTTCGACGGCGCAGGACGCATGGTCCTGAACTTTGCCGGCACCAGTTCGCTGGAGACGTTCACCGTCAACGCAAACAACACCCTCACCCCGGTCAGCGCGCCGGCGAGTGATGGCCAGGTGGCCTTGTGCTGGGTCACCTCGGCCCACGGGTTCGAGTACGCGGCCAACACGGGAAGCAACAATGTCAGCGAGTTCAAGATCGGCAGCAACGGTTCCGTGAGCCTGATCAACGCGACCGCCGCCTCCAACATCCCGGGCGCCATCGACATCGCGTCCGCCGGCGGCAGGTTCCTATATGTGGACAGCGGACCGTCGAGCTCGGTTTACGCATTTCAGATCGGAGCGGGCGGGGCTCTGACCGCCATTCAGGTGGCGCACGTGCCTGACGGTGGCGACCTGGAAGGCATCGCCGCCATCTAGCCCGGTCAGCGACCAGCGCGAAATAGGCCGCCGGCGCAATCCGGCGGCCCGCTCATGCTTAGGCCAGGAACGATCGAAGGGGGCGGGCGAATGTCGCGCAAGGTCAGGTGACGATGTCGCTCGACGGTACATCCAGGAGGCCGTGACCACGGCTCTCGAGGCGGCGGGAGACAAGAACCTCGTCCTGTTCGGAGCGAGCATCCCGCCGGAGTGCGTCGCGGCTGGACTCCTGGACGAGATCATGGTCGTCTTTGCTGACGCGGACTGGGCGGTGCCGGACGCGCGTCATGCTGTTCTTGGCAGACCGTGGGGTCAGCCGGTGGGTGAGCCAGCCCCGACCTGGAATGACTCGTCGAAACGAGAGTTTCCCTGACTCCTGTATTGCAGGGGTTGCGCATTCCCTGCTTTGCGATTTCGTTGATCAGCTGAGATCAAAGTGGGGCCTTATGAGATCGATTGGCGCTCGTATTCTCAACGCCAAGGTGTCAAACAAGGTGTCAAACGCTGTTTGAGTCTCGACCTTCTTACGGGTGCTTGAGACTCCCTGCACCACATAGAGACTCTCTGAGACGCTCTGACACTACATGTTGGTGCCGATGCTGGTGCTCGCGCAGGGAGTCGAACCCTGAACCTTGGGATTAAGAGTCCCTCAACAGAGCGTCTCAGGGAGCATCAGGGAGGATCAGAGCGTCTCAATCGAACTTGAATTCATGACGCAACAGTCTCAGAGAGTCTCCTGGAGTCTCAGGGAGTCTCCCGGTCAAGGTGTCAAATAAGGTGTGAAAAACGCCCGATTCGCCTGGGCTGTCACTGAGATTCCTAGAGGCAGCCGCGCAGTGACGCGGGCCCCTCTGAAGCAGGTGACGACTGCCCTACGAGCACTCCCGTGCCTCGAATCAACAGCCACGTGTCACGCCATGCCAACACATGTCGTAGAGCCAGACCCGTACGAGCGTCTGACACACCGATCTGACGCGGCACCAGGTTCAAGTACGAGACGGAAATATCTCGCGAGCCCGGGCACGGAAGGAGAACGGCGGGTTGTCCGTCAACCTGGACGGAGACAGGCGGACCGTCGACGTTAATAACTTCAGGAAAAGCGTGGCGACCGCAAGACGTCGACGCACAACCACAGGTTAGATCCGGGCCTCAGCCACCGGTCGATGGACCGTCAATCAACTGACTTCTTGCGGCGGGAAGTTGCCAGATTGGCTCGTCAGGACGGCGTGCCCATAAGGGGTTACGGCGTACGCTCAGAAACGCGCCAGTTGTCCTGTTGACGGGTCGCTTTTACCGTGAAACTGGCGAGCGTCCCAGGACTATGTAAAGGTCACCGTCCAGCCACCGGTGGCGCTGTCCGAAGACGCCGCTGTCGCGCAAATCCCCGGCACCCGGATACCTGACGCTGGTTCGCCTCCGTAAATGACGCATGACGTGCGTCCAGTTTGACTTGGAAACGCACCAGCGGCACTAAGGCCAGAATGGCCCGCCGCGGTGAT
The DNA here is from genome assembly GCA_030948325.1 of Candidatus Dormiibacterota bacterium. The sequence continues at coordinate 2,758 of JALZAL010000002.1, read as the reverse complement.
CGCAGCTTCCAGCCCAAACGTCGTCTTGATCGGCGTGGTCATCCTGGAAGGTTTCGATTCCCCATCCATCCCCGCCAATCCTTGGTGGCCATGACAGCCAAGTGACAGTCCAGCAGCGGACGTCCGCGAGCATAGGCAATCGTTTGCAAAACCTTGGCGAAGAAACTTGGCTCCGTAGGGGTCAAGCCTTCGGGAGGTGGACTGGGTACCAGCTAGCGCCGCCGTCGGTCGTGGCAAGCAGCCGGAACCGGTCGGCGGCGTTGACGATCCCCATCGAAACGTGCGGTGCCGAGGTCGTAAGGGCCAACCACCCGCGCTGCGCGTCACCGAACTCCAACGTTTCGACATACCAGCCTGATGGCACCGGGGATGCGAAAGGAGATGACCAGGCGTCTCCAGCGTCTGAGGTCCATGAGACGTTGTCGGGCCCGACAATCACCACCCGCTGTGAATCGATGAAGGAGATCGATCCGGTCGAAAGGGGAAAGTCCCGAACGTAAGCCCAGGGTAGGCCTCCGTCGATGGTGCGATAGAGGTGGGCTTCGGTGGGCTTGAATGGGAAGGTCCGATAGCACGCTTCCCCAGCCGGCGAACCCGCTTCTCCCAGGCACCACGAGATCGCCATTAGCCCCTGGTCCCCTGCGAAGAACGCGTGCGTCTCTCTCCCGTTGACCTCGCAAATAACCTTGCATTTCCCCTTGAACCCCGGAATCGCAGCCTTGTGCCAAGTCCGTCCTCCGTCGTGCGTCACATCGAGCTCATAGAAAGCGCCCGGACTGCTCAGCACTCCCCACGAGCTGGTAAAGAACGTGAGTTGCCGTTGGGCGGCTCCGAGAGTTGAAGCGCCGACCTCAGTCCAGTGGAGGCCGCCGTCGCTCGTTTTGTACACGAAGCGCTCTGCCGAAAAACCGCAGCCAGCACAATCGCCCTGATAGCGGTAGACAACCCAACCCTGTACAGGGCTGAGGAAGTAGGCGGTCTCGAGAGTCGAGCCTTCGGCGACGCTACCCGAGGCGAACGGGTTCGCATCCTGCGGCACAGGGACGGCACTTGACTGCCAGTGAACTCCGCCGTCGATTGTCCGCCACACCACGACCTGATGACCTTGGTGCCCGACGACGAAGCCCGTCCGGCTGTCGAGCCATTGCATGACCGGCGTGGACGTTTGTCCGCGAAGCGCAAGCAGCTGGTGCCAACTCTGGCCGCCATCCGACGTCGTCGCAAAAATGACAGCGGTGGAGCGCAACTCGACAAAACCGATTTGCGGAGAGATGAAGTCGTAGTCGACGAGGTTGCTGATCGTGGTCGCGGCGGGAAGCGCCGGCAGGGTCGGCGGTGTCGAATTCAAGCGCGCGGCGATCATGGTCAAAACGACGGCGATCGCGATCACGCCGGCGGTCAGCGCCGCCAAGGGGCCGTAACTTCGCTGCCGCCGCGGGGAATCCAACATCGCGATCGAACGAGACAGGAGCGTCGGGCTCGGAATGTCCTCGGCGTCGAGCGCATCGTGCAGCTGCTCGCGGATGTCCATTACACCAGTACCTCGTAGCCACGCAGTGCCGGCCGCATTCGTTTCAGCCCTCGATTGATCCGCGACTTGACGCCGGCGACCGAAATTCCGAGAACGGAGGCGACTTCGTCGAGCGGGAGGTCGAGATAGAAGTGGAGAAGGATGGCTGCCCGCTGGCCAGGCGGCACGCGCAGGAGCGCCCGCCGGAAGTCGGCGCCCCTCGGGTCTATCTCGGCCGAAGTACCCAGCCCTGGCGCACCCTCCAGCCGCAGGACAGACCACCATGCGGTACGGCGGATTGAACGCACTTGATTCACCACGATGCCGAGGAACCAGGGCCGAAACGCGGCGCCGGGCCGGACATTCCCGAGGCGACGCCACGCCTTCAACGCGGCTTCCTGCACGGCATCCTCAGCAGCGTCCCTGTCTTGCAGCATCCCGTAGGCCAGCCGCGCACCCGGCGCAATGGCCGAGGAGAGCAGCTCTTCGAAGGCGGCCGTGTTCCCGCCCCGCGCCTCCGCGATCAGGTCGGAGTCGGTTGTGGTTCCCATGCATCCGTCACCTTCCTATACGTGCTGAAGCAGTGTGGAGGGTGGCAGCTGATTTTCGGCGCTGCCATCCGGGCCGCGGACTGCCGCTCGTATTGCGATGCCGCCCCTACGGCGCCGATCCCAGGGCCCGACCAAAGTTTCCGTATTTGAACGTGCCTGGCCGAAGCCGCGTCGACGCCCTAATGCGCTAGCAACGGACTTTCCGTATGTCTACCTGTGCCGCAAGCCTGCGCTCTCCTCTTATTGATGAGTCACCGGCGGCGAGCAGGGGACTTGTGTCCCGGTTCTGCTCGTCCTAAAACATTCCTCTGTTAGCCAATTGACACACGTCATAAGGTGTGAAATAAGGTGTCAATGACGCGGGTCTAACGCACCGCGGCAGGCGCCTCCACAAAATGTAGGGTCCAAAAAGCGCGTAGGCACAACATATTGGTGCTCGCGCAGGGAATCGAACCCTGCTCCTTGGGATTAAGAGACTCCAGACAGATCGTCTCAGGACACGTCATGGCATATCAGGACGTCTCTCCCGTATTCGGAATTTGACGCAGTCGTCTCAGCGCGTCTCCTGATGTCTCACTGAGTCTCCCGGCGAAGCTGTCAACGAAGCTGTCAAATCGGAGTGGTGGGTGTCGGGTTCCGTTACACAAATCACGAGGCCCCAATCGGCCGACTGTTACGAGGTTTATGACTTCCGTCT
>JALZAL010000141.1 GCA_030948325.1 Candidatus Dormiibacterota bacterium | reverse complement strand
GACCGGCGCTGCTCACGGCCTCTCGGTTACTGCTTGGATCCTGCCATCGCGGCCATTGCATCAAAGGTTTCGTACACTGCTACTTTGGCTCCCCCGAGCAGGACGGGACAGCCCTTAGCGATCTCGACAGCGTGGTCGAGCGAGTCCGATTTGATCAGCGTGTAACCCGTGGCAGCGGCGAAAGCGCCATCGGTCACCTTGCCGTCGGCGCCAATCGTCTTGGCCTTGGGAGTGAAAGGGTTTCCACCGTCGGTAATGGCTTCGCCGTGCTTTGCGAACCAAGAGTTCCATGCGTCCATGACTTTCTTCTGCTCGGCCTCGGTCGCCGGCATTTGGCCACCGCCGTACAAGAGTAGGTATGTGTTGCTCATGAGCACTCCTCGGTGAAACCGCGCCGTTGGCGGCTCTGGGTCGGTGATGCATCGCGGCGCATCGGACGCTTCCAGCCTACGACAGCTATGTGGATCCTGCCGGGATACGATGTATATGGGCGCGCCCTCCAGCGAAGGCTGCGGGTGCTCAGTTTTTGGATGATCTGGACGCGGGCCGGGTCACACATTCCCGGAACTGGTTGGCTCTAGAAGGTCACCAAAGGACACCAAGGGAGTGTCAATTGAGTTCGGGGGACCTTGGCGGAGGCCGGAGGATGGTCGAGGACACGCTGCCAAGACGGTTCGGGACCGTGGGGCCCCGAGTTCAAATCCCCGGCCCCCGACCAAAATTTGAATTCAGATTTGTTCCGATGGCGGAGTCAGTGTGATACCGCCAGTGTTTCACTGCAGTGACTTGACCCGCCCGCCAGCGACGTTCGCGAGCCGAGCTGGTCGCCGCCTCAGCCTTTAAGCAAGCCTCGACCCGGAAGCTCGGGCTGCCCCCATTAACCTATAGATGTGTCAGGAGCATGCATGTCGGGCGGTTCCGAAATACGAACGAAATGAGGTCCACATGAGAGTTGCCCTCTTCGGCGCCAGCGGCTTCATCGGCAGCAGCGTCTTAGGGGAACTCCTCGAAGCCGGTCACCACGTCACTGCCCTCATCCGCAACCCGGACCGCGTTGCTGCGCACGCGACGCTGACGGTGGTCCGGGGCGACGTTCGTGATCCGGCAGCCGTGGCGCGCACGATAGAAGGGACCGAGGCTGTGATCAGCTGCTTGGGTACCCCCCGGAACGAGAGGCAATCAGTCGATTTCCTCGCGGCTGCCATGCGCGACATCATCGAAGCAATGGAGAGGTTTGGCGTCGAGCGGCTTGTGGCTATCTCTGGAGCCGGCATTGCAGTAACCGGCGAACGGAAACCCTTTCCGCACAATGCGATTTCAGCCGTCGTGAGGACGTTGGCCCCCGATACGGTGGCGGCGAAACAGAGGGAGCTCGCAGCGCTCCAGGGGAGTTCGACCATCGCCTGGACGGCGGTCCGGCCGACGAGGGTGGTGAACGGTTCCGCGACGGACCGGCCGCGCGTGACGGTCAACGCCGGACAACTCGGGATGCGGGTTACCCGTGGTGACCTCGCACGTTTCATGGTCGGTCAGCTGACCGACCGGTCTTACATCCGACTGGCGCCATTCATCAGCAGCTGACAGGGTCGTAAATCAGCAATACACGCTGGTAGTCCAGGGCGACTGCCGCGCGTGCTACAACGCAAAGCGGCCGCATCGGAGCACTAACCACAGGCACGGGAGATCCAGCTCATCTCTTCGAGGTTTCCGTTTCTGACCGCGGCGTCGATGCGGTACTCGCCGTTTCACTTAGTAGTTCATGTAGTAATGGCAGCGAGATTGGTGGACGAACCCGTTTGCTTACGTCTACCTAACCGCTCGAATTGATCTCAAAACCCTCGAAAACAGTCTCGGTCGACGAAGCCGCTCAGATTTCGGGACCGGGCGGCCCTGGGTTCAAATCCCGAGCCCTCGACCACAATTCCGAGGCGCCCGTCGCCGTACAAATGAATTACGGCGGAGATGCACCGCAGGCAATCACGGGGGCTCAGTGTCCCGTGTCGGTCTATGAATCAGCCCGAGTCGCGACTAATGACCGGAGGACAGGTGGGGCGACGGTGACATCTCGTGCTCGCCATCGTGGCGATCCTCAGCATGCTCAGCGATCTCGCGACCCAAAAGCAGGTGCCCGCGATAGAGGATGCCGCGCAGCGCGCGCTAGATAACGTGCAATCGAGCCTGCGCGCTTTCGGCCTCAATCTCGGTTACAGGATTCCGCGCGGAGGGGCCTCGCTCGGCGGTGACATTTCACCGGCGAGCCTGACCACGATCGGCGGCCTCGTGAGCCCGCTAGTGAATGTCCTGCTCGTCATCGTTGTGTCGATCTACCTGACCAGCCAGGGCCGAGAGTTGGTGGCCACCGCTCGCAAGCTCTTTTCCGCACAGGAGCGCATCTTCGATTTCACGATGCTCGCCGTCGGGGCGGCGGTTGCCGCATATGTGCGCGCACAGCTTTTGATGTCGCTCTTGATGGGGCTCTACACGGGAATCACGCTGACGCTGCTGGGCGTCCACTACGCGGCCGCCCTCGGCGTCGCCGTGTTCTTTCTGGAAATGCTACCGCTCGTTGGGGCGCCGATCGGGTTCGTGCTCGCGATTGCCGTGGCCGCGACCCAGAGCCTGCAGCTGGCGATCGAGGCGACCGCGATCAGCCTCTTGGGCCACGCCATCGAGGCCTATATCCTCGGTCCGCGGATCAGCGGAAAGGTCACGCGCATCCACCCACTTGCTGCAATGGGAGCGCTCCTCATCGGGGCCGAGCTTGGCAGCATCCTGGGCGCGCTTTTGGCGATACCGGTAGCGGTGATCGGGAACATCTTCCTCGGAGCGCTGTACGTGTCGTCGCAGGGTCGCGACGGCCTTTTGATCGCCGACACGCCAGGCCCGGTCGGTGTAAGCGATTTGCCCAGCCTCGCCGACCAGATCGCAGTGAACGCGGAGGAGGTCACGACCGAGATAGGCGCCGACTTGATGGCACCGCCGACAAGGCGAAAACGGCGTGCAGTGCCCACGCCGCCGACCGTCGGAAGCTAACTGGGCAGTTGCAGCAACCTACGCTGTACGGGCTTTCGACTTCGGCCACGGGCTGGACCCGCTCAACGTGCGCACTGGAACGGCAGCACGACACTAGACGTCGCCTGCACCCTAGTTCCCTCGCTCGCGTGCGTCCCGCCAATGGCCGTGAAGAGCGAGCCACGACGTCACCGAACCCGTTGGGTAGTTCTCATGTAGTAATCCGAGCCCCCCGTAATGGCTCCAAACACTTTCAATGGGATCCGCCATGCTCCCAATCGAGTTCAAAACGTGGTCGAGCGGCTGGGCTCCGACCAGTTCCTCTACGGCCAGGTGCGCGGCGACACGATGACGGCGCGCATCGACCCGAGGATCAAGGTCGAGCCAGGCGACAACATCAAGCTCGGGCTTGACACCCGAACCCTGCACCTTTTCGACGCCGAAACCGAGCGAGCCCTGCTATGACGTAGCGCGCTCACGAGTTCCGGTAGCTGCGCCGCCCGCGCGCGCGGAACTGGCCGGTGTAGGCCGCGTGGTCCGGGAGTTCGACCAAGACCCCTGCGTACACGTAGTAGTTCATGTAGTACTAGTGGCGACGCCGGTGGCTGAAACTGCCCTCTAATCGCCCGGCGGGACTCCGCTCTCGAGGTCGCAACGAACTTGCTCCACCCCCGCCCACGTCGACGATTCAGGGTTTCGTGAGGCTACCCGGACCAACCGTTCGGTCTGGCGCAAGGCGGAACCAGCTTCCGACCTTATGAAACCCGTTCCACCGAGGACCGCTACGCATTCCATTGCAAGGCCTGGTCTACCAGCCCCTCGTACCAGCGCCGCCTTTGAAGGCCCCGTGATGTCGGCAGTGAGCCAGCCCCCGTAGAAACCCCCCGGCTGGGGTTGTACCAGCTCGTCGTCGATATAGCAGGCGTCGACCCGACCTGGGTAGAACGCGAGGTGGTCCGCCAGCATCCGGTAGTCCGGATGTGGGTCCGGATAGTGCCACGCTGCGGCATATGCCACGCGATGCTCACCAACGACGTCGAAATACGAGGCCTTGCCCTTCCACTCGCACACCGTTGCTCCGCTCGATGGTCGCAAGAACTCGAGCCGCACGTCACCCGGTGGGAAGTAAATCGTCGGTGGGTGGCTCGTCTCCAGTACTCGGAGAGCGAGGCGGCTGTGGGCGATCGTGACGCCATCAAATTCCACTCGAGCAAGGTGAGCCAATGATTCAACCCTCGGCGGCCGCGGATAGTCCCAGACGGATTCGCTCACAACCTCAGTCTAGATAGCGAATCAGAGCGGCCATTATGCAACGAGGCTGTCCAGGATTGTGTCTAACCCAGTCGCGCAATGGGTCTTGAGCATTCGCCTGGCTCACTTAGGGTGGGCTCAGTGGCCAGGGGACTGCGGTTCAGTGAGTGAGCAGCTCTCGTACGCGATTGAGCAGATCCTCGAGGGTGTAGAGGTTCGGGGCTATCCGCCGATCGTTCTGGCCACGGTGCGCGACATGCCTGACAACTATGCATTTCGGATCCTTTTCAAGTACATCTCTGGGAGCAATCGCGCTACCGGGGGACCTGATCAGGCCGCCTCGACGTCGGCGGTCGGCGAGACGATCGCCATGACCGTACCAGTCTTCTCGACTTCCAACTCTTTCTCGTTCGTCATGCCTGGTTCGTACTCGAAGGAGAGCACGCCTGAACCGCAAGACCCCCGGTCGATTGTGGAGGGCATGCCTGCAAGGCGAGTGGCGGCTCTCAGGTTGTCGGGTTTCGCGCGCGAAAGAACCGTTGCCAGTAAATCCAGGCAACTGCTTCACACCCTTGCCCGCCATGAGTTGCGGACCCGTGGCACAACCTTTCTGATGCGGTACAGCGCACCGTCTACACCGGGCTTCTTGCGTCGAAACGAAGAGGGCATCGAGCTTGTGCTCGCGGCGCAAGAGCGAAGCAGATCGTGAAAGGACCCGTGTGGCATGCGTCACGGACCTTGGCGACGTTTTGATATCACATTCGAGTCGAAGCGTGCGCGGAGTCAGCGATGCAGACCTCGCGGCCGGACTCGCGGCCGGCGACCAGGACGCCCTCGCCGAGCTGTATGACAGGTTCGGCAAGCTTGCCTTTTCGGTTGCCTTGCGCATCGTCGGCGACACGGGCCGAGCCGAGGATGTCGTGCAAGAGGTCTTCGTGAAGGTCTGGAACAACGCCGATCAGTTCGACCTCGAACGCGGATCGCTGCGCAACTGGCTGATCACTGCTGTTCGCAATCGCTCGATCGATACCATTCGCGGGCGCCGCGCCCACGAACGACAGGAACGCGAGCTCAAGCCGGACCTGCCGGCCACCGAGCCGACATTCGACCCGTGGCGTGAGGTTTCGCTTTCGTTGGAGCGGACCGCGGTTCGCGAGGCGCTGAACAGCCGGCCTCTCGAACAGCGCCGGGCTGTGGAGCTTGCCTATTTTGGTGGCTATTCCCATCGCGAGATTGCAGACATAACCGTCGTGCCATTGAGCACTGTCAAGGGAAGAATGCGAATTGGCCTGGAGAAACTTAGCGTCTACTTCATGGCCAGAGGGTCGGTTGAAGCCTCTCATCCGCCGTCCTCATTGCATCGCGCCGGCCCACCAGCACGATCGCCGCAGCGAGACTGAATGGTTCGGCTGGCTTACGGCTGCCCCCTGTAATCAACCGGCTCTCCGGAACCCCGGACGAGAACCTCCCAAGCCAAGTTCCTGACAACCACAAGAAGCACGCGACACGTTTGAGCACGGTCTGGCCGGTCAGTGTGAAATTAATGCAGACACCCCGTCTCCAGGAAAATCAGGGTGGCTCAATTAGCGCTGTTCAGATTTGCGCGACACTGATTGGATGGGGGACGTAGCGTTCGCGGACTGAGCGATGCCGATCTGGCGGTTCGGCTTGCCGCCGGCAACCAGGAGGCGCTGGCGGAACTGTACGACCGGTACGGCCGGTTGGCCTTCGCGGTCGCCCTGCGGATCGTTGGCGACCCTGGCCGTGCCGAGGACGTCGTACAAGATGCCTTCCTGAAGGTTTGGAATAACGCCACCCAGTTCGATGTCGAACGGGGATCGCTGCGCACCTGGCTCATCACTGCCGTTCGCAACCGCTCGATCGACACGCTGCGCGGGCGCGGCGCTCACGAGCGCCAGGAGGGCGAGCTAAAGCCGGGCCTGCATGCCGCCGGGCCGACGTCCGACCCATGGCGCGAGGTTTCACATTCGATGGAGCGCACAGCTGTTCGCGAAGCCCTGAACAGCCTGCCTCTGGAACAACGGCAGGCTGTGGAGCTTGCTTTTTTCGGCGGGTATTCCCATCGCGAGATCGCGGACATGGCCGGAGTACCGTTGAGCACGGTCAAAGGGAGAATGCGAATTGCCTTAGAGAAATTGAATTCGTATCTACTGGGTAGAGGCTTGATTGATGTCTGAACACGAAAAGCTGGAGGAATCGGTAGCGTCCTGGCTGCTGGGTGCCGTCGAAGCCGCTGAGGCCGAGATGTTGCGCGCCCACATCGAGGCATGCCCGACCTGCCGCGAGATGGCGAGCCGCCTCGGCGGCGCTGTTGACGCGCTCCCGCTCGTGGTCGACGAGGTAGCTCCACCCGCTCACTTGCGGGAGCGCATCTTGGCGGCGGCAGCAGCCTCGCCGAGGCTGGCGGTGGCCCCAAACCGCACGCCAGGCAGGAGGCGATCACCCGGAACCTACACGAGGCGGTTCGACTTGCGAGTCTTCGAGCGTATCCCTGCCTATGCTGTCGCCGCCGCAGTCATTCTGGCCCTGGTCATCGGTGTCGCTGCCGGCGAGCTCGCCGGCCACAGGCCGCCCGCCCCGGCCCCCAGTCAGGTGGCGCGTTCCACGCTCACCGGCCACGACGCGCTCGCAGGGGCTACTGCGAGCGTGATCGAATTGAAGCGTGACGGCGTTGCGCTTGTGGACTTCAAAGGTCTGCCCTCGCTTGCTCCAGGCAAGGTGTACGAACTCTGGTTGATCACTTCGAACAGCCGCGCGGACCCGGCTGCAGTGTTCATTCCTGACAGCAACGGCAGCAGGGTCTTGGTTGTGAGCCGAACGCTGGAGGGCTATGTGACGATGGCAGTTACAACCGAACAGGGTCCGGATGGTGCAACTGTCCCAAGCGCGCAGCCGCAAATGTCGGGGAGCCTCGCCTAGTCCGCTCCCGTCTGCAAAAGAGACGCAGCAGTGGCGCGAGGCGGGTCGTGAGCAAACTCGAACACGCGGCTTCGACAATCGGAATTTCAGCACGCCGGTCCGATCAAAGCTGACCCACGGGGTGGGTTCCGAGCTCGATAAACCGTTTGATCCGATGCAGGTCAGGCGTCGTAGCAATTCACAGACGGGCCACCTGGTTCTGCCCGCCACCACACAAACCAAAGGAGTAACCGACTTGCGAACGATCAAGGTCCTTGCCGTGGGTGTCACGGCCGCTTTCATGGCACTTGCTTGCGGGAGTGGTAGCGCTTCCACTCCGACCACCTCGCCCAGTACAGCCACAGCCGTCATGGGGGACTCCAAGGCGGCCAACCTGCGCGTCGCCCTCGACAACCTGCTCGGTGAGCACATCTTTCTGGCAGCCAAGGCCACCGGCGCCGCCCTTCGCGGAGGCGTCAAAGACCCCGAGTTCGCGGCGTACGGGGCTAAACTCGGCACCAACGGCACTGACCTGGGTGCCCTGATTGGCGTCGCGTACGGTACCGATGCGCAGAACCAGTTCAACGCGCTGTGGAGCGCACACAACGGCTTCTTCGTCGACTACACGGTCGGCGTCGCCACCAAGGACGCCGCCAAGAAGGCGGCGGCCGTCGACAACCTCAAGACCAAATACATCGCGCCATTCGCTGCGTTCCTGGCCGGACCGACTGGTCTGCCGCAGAACACGTTGGCGGACGTCCTGACCGCTCACGTTTTGGATACCGCCGCGGTCGTCGACGACCAGGGCGCGAAGAACTACACCAAGGTCTACGCCGACCTGCGCACCGCATACGCGCAGCTGTACAAGATCGGTGATGCCCTCGCCGGTGCGATCGCATCCAAGGTGCCGAGCAAATTCCCTGGTGACGCCAACAACAGCGCGGTTCAGCTTCGCATCAGCCTGAACGAGCTGTTCCAGGAGCACCTGTTCCTGGCCAGCATGGCCACCAGTGCAGCACTCCGATACGGCGCCACAGATCCGGAGTTCATGGCTGCTGCGGGCGCTCTGAACACCAACGGCACCGACATCGGCGCAGCCGTCGGTTCCCTGTACGGAACCGACGCGCAAAGTCAGTTCAATGCTCTGTGGAGCGCCCACAACGGCTTCTTTGTCGACTACACCATCGGAGTAGCCACCAAGGATGCGGCCAAGAAAAGCGCCGCCGTCGATAACCTGAAAACGAAGTACATAGTCCCGTTTGCAGCCTTTCTCTCGGGGGCGACGGGTGTGCCCCAGGACGCGCTTGCGGGACTCCTCACGACACACGTTCTCACTACCGCCGCCATCGTCGACGACCAGGGCGCCAAGGACTTCGCCAAGGCCTCTACCGACGACCGCACCGCGGCTCAGGACATGCAGATGATCGCTGACCCTCTTGGTGCAGCCTTCGTCGCCAAGTTCCCAGCCAAGTTCACTTCGTAGGCTCTCACCCCTGTTGGCGGTCCGGGTGCTGTGCTCGGGCCGCCTCCCAAATTTCCTCAAGGAGGCGGATGTCATGTTCAGCGCGCTCAACCGTTGGATTCCATTTCTCGCGACGATCGTGCTCATAACAGGCTGCGGAGCGTCCACCTCGGCTCCGTCGACGACTGCCGGCAATCCGACCGCACCGGCGGGCGCCATCCACATAAGCCTCCTGGACTACTCGATCAGTCCGGCGCAGATCAGCGTGCCCACCGGCGCCTTCACGCTGTACGTGACCAACGATGGCAAGACACCGCACAACTTCACGATCCGCACGCCGCACGGTTCGATCGGACCGACCAGCAAGATCGTGGCGCACTCGAAGGACTTGAACCCGGGCCAGGCGGATGTGGTTACGGGCACGCTGACCTCAGGCGACTACACATTTTTCTGCGCATTCGCTGGACATGAGCAGCTAGGCATGCTCGGCGATTTTACGGTGAAATGATGGCTCGACTTCCAGATATTCACGACTCATCGCGAACGGTATCCAGAGTGATGGATGACGCAGTTACCGACGGGAAGGGGCTGTGGCCGATCGCTGGACTCGCCTTATCGCTGGCAGCGGTTCTGGGCAGCCAGTTCGTCCTCGACGGCGCCGCCGACACGTCCACGATCGTCCATTGGCTACAGCACGGACTGCTGTTCGGCGGCGGGGTTGGCACAGGCGTGGCGCTTATCGCGATTCGGAGCGCCGGCCAGGGCCGCGCGTAGAGACATTGGCTGTCCCTTTGCCGCTGCCGGTGCACCGATCGAGGGCGGCGGCGCTCTCGATGGCGGCGCTAGGCATTGGACTAGTGGTGCTCATCGGCATCACATGGGGCACGGGCCTGCTTTACGTCATCGCGCGCGCCGGGTTTCCGTCGCCCGTTCGACTCGCGCTCGTCGACAGCATCCACATTTACGTCGGGCTGGCGGCGGCGGTGTTCTTCGGGATGAAGGTGTGGCGCGTCGGATTCAGGAGGAGGGTGGTCGGGGTTGCCAACCTGACGCTGTGGCAGCGATGGGTGAGTTGGAGCCTCGTCATTTTGTATCCGGCCATCTTCCTGACCGGGTTCGCGGCAGTCCTTCCGTTGGGAGCCGAATGGAAGGAGTCATTGGTCCAGCTTCACCTGTTGACGTCTGTTTGGTCACTCATCCCGACCACGCTTCATCTCGTCCATCACCGGGCTCGAGCTACAGGGCTACTGAAGGCGCGCCGGCCCCGCGCACGGCTATGGGCCGGCGTGGCCATCGCCGCACTGCCCGCGGTCCTTTGGCTGCCATTCCCTCGCGCAGTTTCGCCCGCCTCCGAGGCCGCGGCGGGAGGCGCATGGGTTCCGGCCGGATTGCAGGGGATATACGTGGACCAGGTCGCGGCCAGCCCTGATGGCACTTATCTGGTTGCGGCCGGCGATGGAATCTATATAAGTGACGCCACGGGGCGCACCTGGCATCACGTCGACGCAACCAGACCAGCCCCGGGCTCTCATGCCGCTGAACCGTCAAAAGCAAACCCGCCGGGGACGTTGGCCGCTGTCCCGACAGGGCACGTGGGTCATGCCGTCCCTGCCGGGGATGTCTCAACTATCACCTTGGCCCGCGGCCCGGTCGCGATCTACGCGGGCTCGAGTGCCGGCCTTTACAGCGGTGCCGATGCGTCGTCGTCGCTCACAGAGGATCACTTTCCTGGCGGCGAGGTGCGAGCAATCGCGGTCGATCCGAGCAACCCTTTCGAGCGCTGGGTGGCAACCGGTTCCGGGGTCTGGTTCACCTGGGTGTTCGGACATGGCTGGACGAATGAATCGGCGGGTTTGACTGATCCCAATGGAGCGTCCGCCCTCAGCTTTTACCGCAACGAGCTGTACGCCAGCGACCTGGGCGGCGTCTATCGCTGGGACGTCGCCTCCGCGAGATGGAAAAAGGTCCTGGATGAGATAGGAGTGATTTCTCTCGCGTCAAATCGGGATCTTCTGGTTGCAAATTCGTACAGTTGCGGGATCGCCGTTTACGATGGCCGATTCTGGCGCCAGGTTGGATCGGGCCTCTCAGGACATGCCCACGCCCGCCCGCAGTCTTCGCACGTACTCGGCGTCGCTGCCCCACCCGCAGGCGGTCTGTTTCTGGTCGAGCCGGGCCGGGTCGGCTTCAGCGCCGATGCCGGCCGTTCGTGGTCTGAGCTGGGCCGAGGATTGCCTGATGGGCTATGGGACGTAACTCGTTATCGCGATCGCGTGTACGTGGCGACAAGCGGCGGCCTGTACTCCTACCCCCTAGAAACGGCGCCGCATGACATCCCCTCATGGTGGTCGGTCATGATCGCGGTCGCGTTAGCAGCGGGAGTCGTCGGAGCCACCTTGCCGGCCAGGTCGGGCAACATCTTTAGTCGACTGCGGGCCGCGATGCGGAAGCTGTCAGATAGGCCTAGGCGCCCGTTTGGGTCCAAATCAACACTGAGTCGGGTCGACTCCGAAGAAGCGTCATAGCCGACACGCGGTCCGAATCGACTGCACATACGGTTCCAACCGGAGAGCCTCCAGGGATTCTAGAGTCCCTTGAGCTCAAAGATAGCCCGGGTCCGAAAGGGGTCGGGCTTCTTTATTCCGATGCGGTTGGACCTTCTAACAGCCGTCGTCGCGGGAGCTGTGTCGAAGAGTTTGTCGAATGACAGGCCACTTGCTTCGCAGAAAGTAGTCGAGCTCGCGCATTACTACTCGTGACAGGCGGCTCGCGCGGCCGCCAAGCCCGTTCCATTCACCAAGGAGGCATACATGCGTCGGATTTTCGTCGGACTCTTCGCCGGACTGATCGCCGCGGCATTAGGCTCAGCCAGCCTGCCGGTCGCCGCATCGGGAGGCCCTCAGACGATCGTCGGGATCGCCGCGAGCAACCCGGACTTCTCGACACTCGTGGCAGCCGTCAGCTGCACTGGCCTCGTGCTTGCGCTCAACGGCTCGACCCGCTACACCGTCTTCGCGCCGACCAACGAAGCTTTCGCCAAGCTCGGCCTCAACGCTTCCAACGTCTGCACTGCGCTTCCGAAAGCGACCCTGACAAACATCCTGCTCTATCACGTCACCAAGGGCGCCCGCCTCGCCAACAGGGTCATGCCGGTGGACGATCACAAGACCAGGACGATCGAGACACTGCTCGAGGACCAGTCCTTCAAGGTGAAACGTGCAGCCACGATCTTCACCACGAGCGGTGGAATGAGCCAGATCGTCGCGACCAACATCAGGGCATCCAACGGCGTGATCCACGTCATCGACACAGTGCTCATCCCGGGCGCGGGCAGCGACCAGGAGGGCGTGCAAGGGGGAGACAACTAGTTCCCACTGACGTAGGAAGCTCGGCTTGAGCCGGGCTTCCTACGTTCCAGCAATCAACATTGATCACTGAGGAGTGAAAAACAAAATGAGTACGACTGACCGAACCGCCATGCCGGCTGTGGCGCAGGACATCGTGCAGATCGCAGCGGGCAACACCGATTTCTCGACACTCGTCGCTGCTGTCAAGGCCGCAGGCCTCGTTGAGACCTTTTCGGGTGCCGGCCCCTTCACGGTGTTCGCGCCGATGAATCCGGCATTTGCGGCCCTCCCCGCAGGCACGCTCGACTCGCTGCTCAAGCCCGAGAACAAGGGCATGCTGACGAGCATCCTTACCTACCACGTCGTCTCTGGATCGGTATACGCAAGGGACGTCAAGCCCGGTGACGTGATGACCGTCAACGGCGGGAAGTTCACCGTTTCCGTCGACAGTGGCTCAGTTTTCATCCACGACGGTAAGGGCAAAGGCCAAGGTCGTCAAGACCGATATCGAGGCGACTAACGGCGTGATCCACGTCATCGACGCGGTGCTGCTCCCCGCGAGCTAGCGCCAGACGCCTCCAACACCAGGGGCTTGAGGGAACCCCCTTACCCTCGAGCTCAAAGACAAGCCCGGGTCCGAGAAGATCCGGGCTTCGTCATTTTCAGGAAGCCTTACACGTTGACGAGGCGCGGCACGGCTCGGGAGGATGCCAGGTCTCCCGCGCCGACGCAGAACATGACCACCCGCAGCACTCCGGCCAACTCCACCGCGAGGTCGGCAGCTGCCTCAGGGCCAGCCGCGGCGGCGCGTAGGAAGGGCCCGGCGAGCCCGACAACGTCGGCGCCCAGACCAAGCGCGATCGCGACGTCCATCCCCGTGCGCACTCCTCCGCTGGCGAACACGAGCCGGTCGGCGGCAACCGCCCGCGCGGCGATCACGGCCTGAGTTGTTGGGATGCCCCAGGAACGGAACGCCAGCGCGATCCTCTTATGGGTGCCGGTCAGTCGGTGACGCTCCACCTCGCTCCACGACGTCCCTCCAGCCCCAGCAACGTCGACGGCGGCGACGCCGGCCGCAAACAGGGCGGCGACCACGTCCGGTGCCAGCCCCGATCCGACCTCCTTTCGCATCATCCCAAACTCACCAACGGACGCGGACATCGAAATCGCGCTCCAAAACGCGACAGCCGCCAAATGGCGGAAGCTAATGGAGGCAATGGACGCAGTGGATCGCTGAGGACAAGCTCGAAGAAGCGCTTCAACACTTTGATGAAGGCAAATATGGTCTGGATTGGTCCGGATAGTGGCCCGCTATCAGAAGCATTTAGTCAACGACGCGGGGGAGCTTTAGGTCGCGATGAGGGGGTTCTTGCGAGCCTCTTGGTAGAGCATTTCAGGCGCTAGGTCGACGCCGTTTGGCCAAACGACGGTTGCTGCCTGTGGATCGACCTTGACCTCTGCAAAGTACTTTGGATCCCGCATTGGCTCAAAGACTCCTTCCACTCCGTCGATGAGAAGTCCACGTCTCCAGCAGTCCCGTCGTCGAAAAGAAGCCGAAGCCTGTGATCGCCAATAACCGCAACGTCAACGACGACGGCGGGCAGGTAGCTCATTTGACTCACATCTTAGGCGAGTGGATCCATCGCACAAACCGACTGAGCAACGCCCGAGCGTCTACCAGAGTAGACGCTGACTCCGAGGGTTGATAGACTGTCTACCACGGTGGACGCGTGACCGGCCAATTCGTCCTCCGAAGAATTAGAGACTCGGGCTGTAAGCCGGGACCAGTCCGTCAGCAAGGGAGTCATGTGAGGATCGAGTGTGCTGCGGGCAAATGCCGAACGACGGTGCCCGTTCACCGTGGCCAAGACCTGCCAGCTGGGACACTACGGGCGATTGAACGCGACCTCGAGCCCTGCCTTGGCCGACGTTGGCTTCAGGGTCGACGGCGGTGAAAGAACGCTTGGTTGCGAGGATTCGCCGCGACAGCGACGGCAACTGGCTGGTGACTTTCCCTGAAATTCGGGGCGCGCATACCTACGGCCGGTCGCTGAACCAGCTGCGGCGGCGAATCCCTGAAGTCCTACGCCTGTGGGATCGAGACCCGGCTCGGATTGACATCGTCGAGGTCTTGGAGTTGCCCACCAGTCTTAAGCAGGCAATCTCGGCTGCAACCAAGCAACGCGCCGAATTAGAGGAACGAAGCCAGGCCATGCAGCGCGATTTGGAGAGGACGATCCGGCGTCTTCAGAGCCAGCTGAACCTCGGAGTGCGCGATAGCGGAGAGTTGCTTGGGATCTCGCCCCAGTATGCGCACAAGCTGCGCCATCGAACAGGCGTCGGGCGTTCAGTTAAGGTCCGGAAAGGGGCCTCCACCCGTCAACCTCGGTAGACGTTCTGTGTAGTAGTTCATGTAGTAATCCAGGCGCCTCTGGTGGCTGCAACGGGCTCAAGGAGGCCCTGCCGGCCCCCGAAATGAACTCAAAACCTTTGCAATCGGTCGCCGCGGACAGGACCGCTTGAATTTTCGGGACCGTGAGGCCCCGGGTTCAAATCCCGGGCCCCCGACCAATCTTGATCCTCCTATAGATGTCAAAGGGCAAATTTGAGGGTGTTCACGCGGCACTGCGAGCGGCCTCTTCGCGCGGGTCGACCAAGGTTCGGTAGACCTCCCGCGCGACGTATCTCTTGAGGCAGCGGA